>NZ_JBHLUU010000126.1:0-141449 GCF_042433785.1 Robertmurraya beringensis
CTTTCAATAGACTATTTCCAGTATATTTGAAAGCAAGCCAGCTTAGGGTAAACTGTTAAATCTTATTTGTGGAATTCTGTTTACTCTTAATTGTGGAAAACTGTTAATTCTAGTTTATCGTTTACACAGCAACTGTTCATTTACGGGGCCCATTGGAAGAAAGATCAACGGTAGATATTTCAGAACTCGAAGAAGTATAATAAAAAACAACCAAAAGGACTTCCAATTATGAAGCTTTTTGGTTGTTTTATTTTAAGGATTTATTTTTAATTTGGTCAAAAAAAAAGCATCCATACCATATGTGGACACTTCTGTTTATTTCCCTTCAGGCTGAGTACGTTTATCTTGGACCTTTTCATACCATAAATGCGCATGAGAGAACATTGTAAATAATAGAAAGAAATTCATTGACCATACACTTACAAAAGGTGCAATACCTCCAATTTCAATTGAGTGCCAACCTTTTAACTTCATGACTAAAAATAACTCAATGAATACGAGAAAAAAACCACCAATCCCAGCAATAATTGTTCGAAGCATATGACACCTCCACGATCTATACTGAATTTTATAATAATTATAACAAAATGTCACAAAAAGTTCAAATTTAAAAGGTTGGGCATAATTCTATGCCCAACCAGATTTCTTAACGGTTTCTACCTGTCATATTTCCATTATTTCCACCAAGGCCATTACGATCATTATTGTTATCATCATCATTAAGATCTAGGTCCAAGTCATTGTCATCGTTATCATTGTCAAAGATATCGTTATTTCGACCATTTCGATCATTATCAAAAATACCGTTATCATCGTTATTAAAGATCCCATTACCACGGTTACCGTTATTATTATTTAAAGTCCCTGTTCCACGGTTACCGTTATTGTTGTCTAATATACCGTTATCATCATTTTGGTTGTATCTTACCGGTCTATAATTGACATCATCATCATTGTTTAAGTTGTTATCATCTACTCCACAAGCAGACAATAATCCAAGTGTCATAACTGATGACATCGCTGTAAGAAGTACTTTTTTCTTTATCATTCGTGTTACCCACCTGATTTCATTTAGTGAAGCATCTTTAATTTGCTCTCATACAGGGGTTTTTAACCTACATTCCGTTGATTGTTTTTTGACACATGCTCCAATATAAGGTATTCAACTTTTTGAGATATCGGGCAAAATAAAAAAGCCACCACGGTGACTTTAATGCTAATTTTTTAGCTTATAGAACATTGCAATAAAGCCGTGTGGTTCTTCTCTCACCTTATAAGGAAACAATCCTTGATTCGTATGTAAATATAGAATTCCTAACTCTTCTGTCAATTTTCTAAAAGAAATATCATGAACATTGGAAAGTGAAAAAGTAGAAGCACTTGTAGTAATCTTATCTTTAAACATTTTTATTAATTGCTCTTGATGTAATACTACCTGTGTACCATCTACAATTTTTCTAGTTACAGTAAAATATCGCTGAGTCATAATCACAAGGAATGTTCTCCTTTTTTGTTTCTAATTATTACATTTGTGTTTTCATTTACCCATTGAAAAGGTAAAATAGTACACATATTTTATCTTATTGGAGGATTTACCATGTTGAACATTCGCGAAGCACAAATTAATGATTTACCTATCCTTTTATCAATATATAATGAGGCAATCGTAAATACAACCGCCACCTTTGATCTAGAACCAGAATCATTAGAAAAGAGAAAAATTTGGTTTGCCAAATACGGTGATAAATATCCATTAATTGTTTCTGAATGGAATGGTGAAGTGGTTGGTTATGGGAGCTTAAGTTCGTTCCGTGAAAAAGCGGCATTCAATTCAACCACTGAATTATCAATTTACATTTCTTCAGCGGCGAGAGGCTTAGGGATTGGCACAGCATTAATGTCTGAGTTAATTAAAAGAGCAAAAGAACAAGGATTCCATACAATGATCGGTGGGATAACAGCCGGAAACGAAGGAAGTATAGCCTTACATAAGAAGTTTGGATTTACATTAGCAGGACATTTTAAAGAGGTTGGGTATAAATTTGATGCTTGGCAGGATGTACTTTTCTATCAACTCATCCTTCCAACAGAGTAGAAGAAAAACTTTGAGAAAGGCTAGGATTAGCCTTTCTCTTTCATATTAGTATGACTTACTTGGATTGTTTAACACTTCGATGATTTTCGTTGATTGCTTCATTTCACTATGACATAAGGGGCAGCTTGGGCTTTCGGTGCTTTTAAAATTGTCACGAATCCAACACTTACAGCTTTCTGATGAGCAGATCCACACCTTTGTTTCTTCTTTCACAACTTCTTCTTGATTTTTTCTTCCGAATCCCATATTTCCCCTCCTAAAGTAGCTAAATAATAAAAAATCCAGCTATTATAAAAAAGAAGACCAATCTATCACCCTTTTTATAATAATTGGATTTTCTATTCCGCTTTTTATCCATTAATAATATTATACCACTGTTGTGAAAATTTGTATAGAAAACATTTTCCCAATAAATACTACGAAAGTGCATATACTAACCTTACATTGTATACGAAAGGAGACTACCAATGGATTATAGAAAGCAGAATAACTTCCAGGTTCCTTATAAAAAACAAACAACTAGTTACGGAATTGAAGAGGAGATGAGTCTTCAATCTATTCAATTTGCCACAACTCTTAATACTTACTTAAATGAACGAATTGATTCAGAATACCAAGAGAACGACTAACCCTTGTTCCCTTTAACATAATTATGTTAAAGGGAATTTTAATCTGAATTCACATTAATTTTTTTGTCGTACAAGCAATCCTTCATGAATACAATGTGTACGAGCAGTTGTATTTGATTGGAGGGAAATTGCTTTGGGTGTATTTTTCAGTTATGTGCTACTAGGTGTATCACTTGCTGCTCCAATTGGTCCCATTAATGCTGCACAAATGGATAAAAGCATTAAACATGGCTTTTTGAACGCGTGGGTGTTAGGCCTAGGGTCTGTGATAGCAGACATTATTTATATGCTACTAGTTTTTTTAGGATTTTCTCAGTTCATTGAAATTCCTATTGTAAAAATGTTTTTATGGTTATTTGGATTTTTTGTATTGGTCTACACTGGTGTGGAAGGGTTAATAGGTGCTGGAAAAATTGTCCTTAGCAATGGAAATAGGGATGCTTCTTTATCTAAATCTTTCTTCACTGGATTTTTCATGTCTATTTCTAATCCTCTAACTATTTTATTTTGGTTAGGTATATATGGGTCAGTATTAGCAAAAACCGCAACCATGTATGAACATACAGAGCTATTATACTTTAGCAGTGCCATCATTTTAGGACTTGTCATATGGGACGTGTGTATGGCAACAGTTGCAAGCAGCTTTAGGAAATTACTTACAACAAAATTGCTAACAATAATCACGATTATTTCTTCTATATCCTTAATTGGTTTCGGCTTATATTTCGGGTTTGAAGCGGTTAAAATCTTTATGAACTAAAATAAATGCCCCTAAAAATTAGGGGCTTATTGCCGTTTACGATAGTGTCGATGGCTTTTTATCTTACCATTGTGTATGTTTATTTTTTTCTTTTTAGCTCGGCCTTTGACAAAATGAGAGATGATGTCAGCCAAAACTATAATAAGCACTATTAAAAGACTGACAAACAATCCAGGTCGAGAAGAAGCATGTAATAACGTACCTGAAATAGCTAAAAGGATAAGTCCCAGCCCAATAAATCTCTTAATATGGTCCCAGCGAGAAAAAGTAATGAGACGAGGAGCGGAAAATAAAACCAGGATCCAATTGTATAAAAGCATTAATCCGGCTGCTGTTGTAATATATTCATAAATGGAGTCCGGCATCAACCGCGCAGTGACGATGGAGGCAACCAAACCTGATATGGTGACCAGTAAAGCTATTGGTGGTACTTTTAATTTCCCTTGCTTCGCTAATAATTTTGGAGCATCATGGTCGTCTGCCATTGTTACTAACATCGTAGTTATAGCGAATAACGATGCTGACATGGTGGAGAATCCTGCAATG
Organism: Robertmurraya beringensis; assembly: GCF_042433785.1. Classification (NCBI taxonomy): domain Bacteria; kingdom Bacillati; phylum Bacillota; class Bacilli; order Caryophanales; family Bacillaceae; genus Robertmurraya; species Robertmurraya beringensis. Next base: position 4,031 of record NZ_JBHLUU010000126.1, read on the forward strand.
ATAAGAGCCCCATTAAACACATGTGGAACAAACCCTAAGTTGGCATATTCGTGAAGAGCACTAACAAAGGGACTTTTTTTATCGGAATGTTCTTGCCATGATATCATTGTGACAGCTAGAAATATTGTTATAAGGTAAATGGTTGTTAAGACGATGAGCATGATTTTCCCTGCTTTAGGGGCATCATCTTTGTTTTTCAAACGCGTGGCCATAATCCCCATAATTTCTATTCCGCCAAAAGCGTAAAATCCAAAAATTAGTGCAGACCATAAACCTTTTAATCCATTTGGCAATATTTCATTTTTGGCATTAGGGAAATGATCAAATCCCTTCTGACCGTCAATCACTCCCGTTAAAGCAAGAATTGCTATAATTATAAACATTAAAATAGCGGAAATCTTTATCACACCGAGGAGATTTTCTATCTTCTCGAACCCTTTATTACCTAGAAGAACAACAATAATACCTAGAGCAGCAAAAAAAGCGGAAAAGACCCATAAAGGGAAATTTGGAAACCAAAATTTAGCAAAGATCGAAAGAGCTGTAAGCTGACTTCCAGTTATCAGCATTTCTGACATCCAATATACCCATCCACTTGTAAATCCAGCCCATGGACCAAATGCCTTTTTCGCATATGCCCGAAATGATCCTTTTTGAGGGTCCTGAGCGGACATTCGTCCGAGAGAGTCATAAACAATATAAGTTCCTGTCCCTGCTATTAAAAAAGCCAATAGGACAGCTGGACCAGCCATTTGAATTCCGATACTTGAACCTAAAAAGAAGCCAGTTCCGATAATACACCCGACTCCAATTAAGGCTAACGCATACCAGGAAAGTCCCTCTTCGTTTCCTTTTGTCTTTTTATCCACATAATTCTCCCCTTTAATTACCTATTGTTCGATGAACAGGAAAGAGTTATGTATCTATAGAACAAAATGTTTTTATGTATGATTAAAGAGGTAGATTTCCTGTATAAACAGGCAAATAAATAAGAAAGCGGGTTCCTAAAGGACTGCTTTGAACATTCATCGTTCCATGATAGTTTTCAATGATTTTCTTTGAGACAGAGAGACCTAATCCAGTTCCCTCATCCTTTGTTGTGAAGAAAGGATCAAATACATGTTGGAGTAGGTTAGGCTCAATCCCAAGACCATTATCAACGAATTCAATGAATATTTTTGATCCTATCAATTCGGTTGAAATCATGATTTCCATTGTACTATCATCCTTGGCTTGCAAGGAATTTCTATATAAATTAGAGAAAACTTGGAATAACTCTTCTCGATCACCTACAAAGAAACCACCTGCAGATTCCTCACTAATTTTATATGTAATATTCACATTATGAAGCAGAGCATCACTGTTAAGAAAATGACCAAGGTAATCGATAAAGAAATCTTTCACCTCCAAAATTTCTCTCTTAACCGTACCAGGCTTCGAAATACGCAGAAAGTCGGTTATTATCTTGTTTGCGCGATCAATCTCTGGAATAAGAAGTGACTGAAACATCTCCGCAGTCTCCTCATCCACTCTCCCCTGTAACAATTGTAAAAAACCTCTTACAGTCGTTAAAGGATTTCGAATTTCATGAGCGATTCCCGCTGCTATTCTACTTGCTAAAGTTTGTTTTTCTGCTTCCTTAATATGATTTAAGAATCGAAATACACCAACGACGCGTTCAATCTTTCCTTCATAGTTCTTAATTAGTCTTGTATTAATAATTTTTATCTAATATTTCTTGATTAATAATTGGCATACCCGTTCGTAACGTCTCAAGCATTTTGATTTGTTCATCCGGAATCTGGAGTAGTTCTCGTAAATGCTTGCCAACTACATTTTCACGATCAACATGTAAATCGATTGCGGCCTGAGCATTGCAAAGAGTGACTATTCCTTCTGAATTAATAAATACAATATGATGCGGTACTACATCTAATATTTCATTTAGAAATATCTCAATTTCTTCAAAAGGAACCCTAGGAGTAGAGGTGATCTTTAGCTCTCTATTATTTGCTGTTGAATTTTTTATTAAATTTACGTTTTCATCCTTAGTAAGCTTCATTCTTAATTCCGGGTCACTATATGTAAAAGAAAAAGGCAGTAAAGACACAAACCTTTTGTAAAAAGACAATTCTTGCTTTAATTGTTCCATTTCTTTTATGTTATGATTAATTATCAAATGAAACTCTCCTAGCATGTAATGTTCTTCCTATTATTATACGCTTAGTACCTACTTATGAAAACTGCTTTTCCATCCAACAAAATAAGGGTATACTAATACAAGTTACAATCAGGAGGTAAAAGATGAAATTCACAGAATATACAGTTGAAAAAGTTGAAGACCCATTCAACATATTAACAGGAAATCGATATGAATTCTTGATCGATTTTACTGTGGAAGAAGAGGATGAATTGTACCGAGAACAAGGGCTTAAGTTAAAGGTCCTTTATATTGTTGACGACAATGGTCCACGTGTTTCACATTATCACATACTAGAATCAGACACAGAAAAGGTGCTGGAATTTGACTTAGAAGATGAAGAGATAAAACTGCTTCAATCATTTTGTAAAGAGCATTACCTAGAAGCTGAAGAGGAGTAAAAAGAGCAATCGCTCTCTTTACTCCTCTTCTACTTTTTTACCATCTTCAACAATATGATACATTAAATGCGCTAAATGGTGAATGGGCCCATACTCTTCTTCAGCCTCTTCCCCCTCACCATTCTCTTCGTTGTACTCTAAATCATTTAAATGAAGTGCTGCAAACTGATAAAAATCCTTAAGTTCGAACGCATAGCAACCACTAGGCTCTTCACTTTCTTCTTCATAGTAAAGAACCAGATATGATTCTTTCCCTTCTTTATCAACTGCATCAAAATAAACAAAAAAACCGATATTTGTATCTAATTCAAATAAATGACGCGTGCCACCTTCTGTTGCCAGGTGAAAATCTTCTTCATTCAGTTTATTAACTACCATCTTATCCACTTGATCTTCTTTATGGAAATTTACTGTGAATGATTTCATTTTAAACCTCCTATTTGTTTCAGACACAAAAAAGAGCTCTAAAAAGAGCTCTATTGGATCCATTAGATTTTATTAACATTAACAGCTTGTGGTCCACGCTGTCCTTGTTCGATATCAAAGCTAACTTCTTGACCTTCATCAAGAGACTTGAAGCCTTCGCTTTGAATTGCTGAGTAATGTACGAATACATCCTCTCCACCTTCAACCTCAATAAATCCAAAACCTTTTTCTGAGTTAAACCATTTTACTTTACCAGTTGCCATGTAAAAAATCCTCCTAAAATTTAAAAGCTCTTATTAATGATACCTTGTATCACATTTATATATTGCCTATTTTTTTAAATTTCAATCATAAAAATAGAAATTATTTTTGTTTTGCTGGTTTTCTGTTACGAGATCCTCTATCATCTCTGCGGTCTTTCCCTCGGAAATCCTTGCTTCTTCCACGGTCATTTGAGCGTGGACGGTCTCTAAAACCAGACTTTGGTTTACGTGAACGAATTGGTTCTACCGCTGTTAGCTTAATTGGAGTAACATCAGGTTCCTTAGTCAAAAGCTTTAATGTTGCAGCTAGTACCGTTACAGAGTCAATATCTTCTAATAACGACTCAGCAGCACGTTTGTAATCAGAGTAATCGTTATTTTCAATAACCTTCATAATTTTGTTAATGGTAGCTTCTTGGTTTCCAGCGATTACATCCTTATAAGAAGGAATTGGCTTTTTAACCATCTTTTTCTTTGTTACTTGCTCAATAATTTTCAAATGATCAAGTTCACGCGGGGAAACAAATGTATAAGCTAGACCCTTCTTCCCAGCACGTCCGGTACGACCAATTCGGTGTACATAGCTCTCTGGATCCTGTGGAATATCAAAATTGTACACGTGTGAAACCCCACTAATATCTAGGCCACGAGCAGCTACATCAGTTGCTACCATGATTTCAATTGTTCCATCCTTAAATCGACGAATAACTTGGTCACGCTTGGATTGTGGAATATCACCATGGATTCCTTCAGCTGAGTAACCGCGCTTGATTAACCCTTCAACCACTTCATCTACACGCTTCTTTGTTCGACCAAATACAATCGCAAGTTCTGGAGATTCAATGTCGAGTAAACTTGTTAACACATCAAACTTTTGTTTTTCATGTGTTTCAAGATAGAATTGCTCAATATTTGTAACTGTCATTTCCTTTGCTTTCACTTTTACAAGCTCAGGATTTTTCATGAATTTTTCTGCAAGAGTTTGAATTCTCTTAGGCATTGTAGCTGAGAAAAGTAAAGTTTGGCGTTCTTCAGGAATATCACTTAAAATTCTCTCGATATCTTCGATGAAGCCCATGTTTAGCATTTCATCTGCTTCATCTAGGACAACCATTTTAATATTATTTAGACGAATTGTTCTTCTGTCTAAATGGTCAATTAGTCGTCCAGGTGTTGCAGCAATGATTTGTGGTCGGTTTTTTAATGATCGAATTTGGCGATTAATATCTTGACCACCATAAATCGGAAGTGTACGAATTCCTTTTACTTGCCCAATTCGGTTTAATTCTTCAGCCACCTGAACGGCTAGTTCACGTGTAGGAGCTAATACAAGGCCTTGAATACCCTCTTGTAAATCCATCTTTTCTAGTAATGGAACACCAAACGCTGTTGTTTTTCCTGTTCCTGTTTGCGCTTGTCCAATCATGTCTCTTCCTTGAAGAGCGATCGGAATCGCTTGTGCTTGTATCGGTGTTGGTTCTTCAAACCCCATATTGGATACTGCTTTTTGTAATTCACTACTTAGACCAAAATCTGAAAATGTTGTCAAAGTTTTTTTCCTCCTTAATTTTAAACACATATATCATTATTTTGTACTTAGAATTATATTTTAAAGTTTTTTTTGTAATTTTTTTTGAGTGAAGGAATGATCGCGAGAGAATAAAACGGAGTTAATTATCATGGTTTCATTCCAAAGAAAAAGGTGATGCTTATATCAATGCATCACCTTAAATGACTCAATATATTAAGCTTTTTGAACGTTAGAAGCTTGTGGTCCACGGTTGCCTTCAACGATTTCGAAAGTAACTTCTTGGCCTTCTTCTAAAGTTTTGAAGCCTTCTGATTGGATTGCTGAGAAGTGTACGAATACATCTTGACCTTCAGCTGATTCGATGAATCCGAAACCTTTTTCTGCATTAAACCATTTTACTTTACCTGTGTTCATGTGTAAAACCTCCAAAAAATTGTTCACCATAAGTACTAAATATATAGATCAAAAACGTAAAAAGCCGTAACTAGCAAGGAAGGGAAGAAAATCGACCACATCCTGCAGTTACGACCACTTAACCAAAAATATATACCGAACTTTATAGCGTTAAACTCATATTAATCCAATATGCCGAATAAGTCAAGAAGATTAATTGGATTGAACTACTTCATTTTCTGCTTTTGACTGCAACGTGCGCTCCGCTGAATCAACTGTATGCTTTAAAAGCATAGCAATTGTTACTGGACCAACACCACCAGGCACTGGGGTAATAGCCGATGCTTTCTCAAAACATGAATCGTATTCTACATCTCCAATGTTTCCTGGGTTATAACCAGCATCTAAAATCACTGATCCTTCCTTCACCCAATCACCCTTAATAAAGTTAGGCTTACCTACTGCAGCAACAACAATATCAGCTTGTTTCACAATGTCTGGTAAGTTGTTTGTATATGAATGGCATGTAGTTACCGTAGCATTTTCATTTAATAATAAAGCCGAAACTGGCTTACCAAGAATTGGACTTCTCCCAACAACTACGGCATGCTTTCCTTGTACAGGAATTCCGTATTCTTTAATAATTGTTAAAATGGCAGCTGGCGTACAAGAAGGAAATACACCAAATCCTAATGCTGTTTGTCCATAACCAAAGCTAGTTACACCATCAACGTCCTTTTCAATGCTAATTGTATCGAACGCCTTTCTTTCATCAACATGCTCAGGCACTGGGTGCTGAAGGAGAATACCATTTACATTCTCATCGTTATTTAACTCGGTAATTGTGGCCAAAAGCTCCTCAGTAGTTGTGGTAGCTGGTAAATGAATTCTTTTTGAAACAATCCCTAACTTCTCACAGGCATTTCCCTTCATCTTCACATATGTTGCAGAAGAAGGATCATCGCCTACTAGAATAGTTGCCAAACAAGGAGTAACTCCCGCTTCCTTGAGCTTTTCCACTCTTTCCTTAAGAGAATTTTTAACTTTGTTTGCTACCATCTGACCATCCAAAATAACAGGTTTCGTCACGTTAACCCCTCCATATATTAGAAAAAGAGACAGACATTCGCCTTCTCTCTGCCCAGACGACCGGCTTAACAGCGACGCAGCTCCCTTGTGGTTGCTTCCACATTCGTCGTCAGTTACTGCGATTTCAAAAAATCTTTGTTAATTCATGCTTATTATATTCTTAAAACACATATATTTCAACTAAATAATATTTTAACGTTCGGGTTTTTCTTGAATACTTATATAGAAAACGGACAACTATTGTTGTCCGTTATGAAAACTCTTTTAAGATATGATTGGCTGTAGTAATTTACCTAAAACAATGAAAGCCCTACCTCTCTTCCATCCTTACGGTTCCTAGACCGCGCCAGTGTGAATCAGGCCCTGTAATTTATCAGGGTATGACACTCTTGTAAACTTAACTCTAAATCATTTGTTTGGAAATGAGTAAATAAAGAGAAAATACTTAAAAAAGAAGGGTTGTTGGGGAAACCGTCTAATGTAATTTTCTAATGGTATCATGGAATACCATTCTGAAGAGTATCAATTGTATTACAAACATTTTCTTCTTGAAGTTTTATAATTATCTGTATAAATAACAATCTACCTCAAAAGAGCAACAGAATTCATTTTATAACATTTTTTTACTTTTGTCAAAAAAACTCCCCATAAGGAGAGCTATGCTAACTTTACATTATTTTGATCATCAATCGGAACAGATGCATATAACACTTCCATTTCCAGTTCATTCTGATACTTCTGTTTGGTTTCTTTGTTCCAATCAAATTCTTCTGCCATAAAATCAATCACTTGGTTTTTATATGTTTTTACAGTAATTATGTCAAAAAGAAGGGTTCCAGTTCTCCGATTGAAGAAGTCAATGGGTGTATACGCCATTTCATGATCGATTGCGTATTTTAATTGTGCAAATAAAGTTACAGGGATTTGATATTTTCTTGCTTCCTCCTTATTTTTTTGGATAATCTCCAGTAAGATAGGCACGTTGGAGCCATACATTTTAATCAATTTCGTTGCCTCTTCGGGTGATAATCCTACTTCAACTCCCTTTTTGACTTGATAAGAAATATACATATTAAATCCTTTACTTCCCCCAACATCGCCTCCAGAAATAGGATAATCCTTTGTGCGACAACCTGAGAATTTCTCTCCTAATTCTTCCTTATATTTTTTCGCTAATAAGTCAACCACTGTCTCTGCCATTTTTCTATAGCCTGTTAATTTTCCACCCGCGATTGTAATTAAACCTGATTTCGATTCCCAAATCTCGTCTTTTCTTGAAATTTCAGAAGGATTTTTTCCTTCCTCCCAAATTAATGGTCTAACTCCAGCCCAATTCGATTCAATATCTTCAGCAGTAATATGAACCGTTGGAAACATATAGTTGATACTAGAGATAATATAATCTCGGTCGCTCGCTGTCATCCTAGGTTCGGCAATGGACTCGTCATAGAAAGTATCTGTCGTACCTACATAAGTTTTGCCATTCCTTGGAATGGCGAAAACCATTCTACCGTCAGGTGTATCAAAGTAAATCGCCTGTTTGAGCGGAAACCTTTTTTGATTAATAACAATATGAACACCTTTGGAAAGCTTTAGGACCTTCCCAGATTTAGATCGATCAAGTTCCCGAATACTATCTACCCATGGACCAGCTGCATTAATCACTTTCTTGGCCCGTATTTCATAGGATTCTCCGCTAATTAAATCACTTACCTTCGCACCTACAATTTTTCCATGCTCATAAAGTAGTTTTTCTACCTTTGTATAATTGATCGCACATGCGCCCTTATCAACTGCTGCCTTCATTACTTCTATTGTGAGCCTTGCATCATCCGTACGATATTCAACGTAGTAACCACCACCCTTTAACCCCTCCTGCTTCACTAGCGGTTCCTTAGTAAGGGTCTCATTTGCAGAAAACATCACTCTTCTTTCTAACTTTTTAACTCCTGCTAAAAAGTCATAAACACGTAATCCTACTGAGGTACTAAACTTCCCAAATGTCCCTCCTTGGTGAAAAGGGAGCAGCATCCATTCTGGGGTAGTTACATGTGGACCATTCTCATAAACAATGGCTCTTTCCTTACCAACCTCCGCCACCATTTTCACATGAAATTGTTTTAAATAGCGCAATCCACCATGAACAAGCTTTGTTGATCGACTGGAAGTTCCAGCAGAAAAATCTTGCATATCTACAACTGCCGTTTTCATTCCACGAAGGGTGGCATCAAGCGCAATACCTGCACCAGTAATTCCACCGCCAATAACTAAGACATCATAATGTTTTGTTGAAAGTTCACTTACTAGAGGTTTTCTTTGTTTATTTGAAAAACTCATCCCTTTTCCCCCTATTTCTAATTAGAGTGAATAAAAAAGACCACAAAATGCACTATCCATTAAGATAATGATTTTGTGGTCTCTCCAATTCTCCAACCTGAATTATTAACTTATCTTTATTATACCAAAATGACTGTCACTGGTAAACATTTAAACTATATTTATATTACTTAAATGCCATTGTTGCATGAACAGCTCTTTTCCATCCAGAATAAAGCTCTTCTCTTTTATCAGAATCCATTTTCGGTTCAAAAGCCCGATCAACTGCCCATTGCTTAGCAATATCTTCTCTACTTTCCCAATATCCAACCGCTAAACCAGCTAAATATGCAGCGCCTAGCGCGGTTGTTTCATTTACTTTAGGTCTTTCCACTGGTACGTTCAAAATATCAGATTGAAAGCTCATTAAGAAGTCATTCTTAACAGCCCCTCCATCTACTCTTAATGCTTTTAATTCAATACCGGAATCCGCTTCCATTGCAGAAAGTACGTCCCTTGTTTGATAAGCCAATGATTCTAGAGTAGCGCGAACAAAATGTTCTTTCGAAGTCCCTCGAGTTAACCCAAACACTGCACCGCGAACATCACTATCCCAATAAGGTGTACCCAATCCAACGAAGGCAGGAACAACATATACCCCTTCTGTTGAATCTACTTTCGACGCGTAGCTTTCACTATCCGCAGCATTCTTTAACATTCTGAGTCCATCACGAAGCCATTGAATGGCAGAGCCAGCTACGAATATACTTCCTTCTAGTGCATACTCGACTTTTCCGTCTACCCCCCATGCTAACGTAGTTAGTAAGCCATTGTCGGATTTCACTGCTTTCTCACCCGTGTTCATGAGCATAAAGCATCCTGTTCCATACGTATTTTTAGCCATCCCTTCACTAAAGCAAGCCTGACCAAACAAGGCAGCCTGTTGGTCTCCAGCAATTCCCGCAATCGGAACCTCTTGGCCAAAGAAATGATAATCAATCGTATGTGCATACACTTCTGAGGAAGGACGGACTTCAGGAAGCATGGATTTTGGAACTGATAAGATTTCAAGAAGCTCCTCATCCCATTTTAAATCGTAAATATTATACATTAATGTACGAGATGCATTTGAATAATCGGTTACATGAGCCTGCCCACCAGATAGCTTCCATACGAGCCAGGTATCAATTGTTCCAAAAAGGAGTTTTCCTTGATCTGCCTTTTCTCGAGCACCTTCTACATTGTCGAGAATCCATTTAACCTTTGTTCCTGAAAAATATGCATCGATAAGAAGTCCTGTTTTATCTCTGAATAATTCATTATATCCTTTCGCTCTTAATTCATCACATATTCCACTTGTTTGTCTCGATTGCCATACAATCGCATTATAGATCGGAAGTCCTGTTTCCTTATCCCAGACTACAGCCGTCTCACGTTGGTTTGTTATTCCTACTCCAGCAATTTGCTCTGGTTTCACATTCGATTCTGACATGACACTCGCAATAACAGCTAATATGGACCCCCAAATTTCACTTGCATTATGTTCAACCCAACCTGGCTTTGGAAAAATTTGAGTAAATTCCTTCTGAGCTACGTGGACGATTTCTCCCTCTTTGTTAAACAAAATCGCTCTCGAGCTTGTTGTACCTTGATCCAAAGATAAGATGTACTTTTCCATTAAAAGTTCCCCCTAATAGATTAAATTTATGCTGCTTGTGAGGCAGTCGTATTACTTGATTGTTTTTTACCAAAAACATATGATAATGAAAGAACCACTATTGAAGCGCCTACTACCGGCCAAGTGTAGGAACCTGCTTCTCCTAGAAAGACTGTTTTGTAGAAAACTGCTCCTAATGCACCACCAAGAATTGGGCCAACAACTGGAATCCAGGAATAGGCCCAGTTCGAACCACCCTTTCCTGGGATGGGAAGTAGAAAATGCGCAATTCTTGGACCTAGATCACGAGCGGGGTTAATCGCATACCCGGTAGTTCCTCCAAGTGACATACCAATAACCACAATTAAAAGCCCCACTGCAATCGGATTAAGTCCTTCTGTGAAATTATTTGCTCCGATAAATAATAATCCTAATACTAAAATAAAAGTACCGAACATCTCACTAAATACGTTTGAGAACGTATGTGGAATAGCAGGACCAGTTGCAAACACACCTAGCTTCGTGCCAGGGTCTTCTGTACCTTTCCAATGAGGAAAATAATGTAAAAATACTAAAGTAGCTCCTATTATAGCACCAAGCAATTGAGCAATTATGTAACTCGGTACATCTGCCCAAGGAAAACTTCCATTCACCGCAAGCGCAACCGTTACAGCAGGATTTAAATGAGCCCCACTAATAGAGCCTACTGCAAAAACAGCCATTGTTACTGCTAAACCCCACGCTAGAGTAATCACAATCCAACCAGGATTGTTTGAGTAACTCCCCTTCAGAGAAGAACCCGCTCCAATTCCCGCTCCAAACACAATCAAAATCATGGTTCCAATCACTTCACCTAAAAACGGCGACATACACATACCCCTTTCTTATTTTAAAATTTCAAGCCATCACTTTGGAACATCAAAAAAAGACCCACGACAGAATACACCATTTAGGTAATCTGCGTGAGTCTCCTCTTCTCCGTCACAAATGATTAACTTGTATTTACAGTATATTAATATTTGAAAACGCTGTCAATAATTATATTAAAAATTTGCTATATTTTTAAGTTAGTAGATTAAAATAAATCCCATAGTTCCTTTTTCGAAGTGGTTATAGACGTAGCCCCAGCCTTTAATGCATTATTAACTTCATCTCGCGTTCGAATTAGTCCTCCAGCAAAAATTGGGGTATCAAGTCTATTTTTCACTTCATTTATCATCCATGGCATAGCCCCAGGAAGTACTTCAATATAATCTGGTCTCGTTTTATTCACTAGCTTATAGCTCTTTTCTAGTGCATGGGAATCTATTAAAAAGATTCTTTGAACTGCGATTACCCCTTTTTGTTTTGCTTTTAATATGACACTTGATTTTGTAGAGATGATTCCATATGGCTTAATTTCCTGGCAAATATATTCGGTACCATAATCATCATTTTTCAGCCCATGAATCATATCAACATGGTAGATCATATCCTTCCCATGCGCCTTTGCTAATTGATTAATATTTTTCAATTGAGCGATATGCGTTTCAAGGAATACCCCTACTCGATACGGGCTTTTTAAAAACAACTCAAAATCCTTTAAATTTGATGATGCTGGTAATATTTTTTGATCCATTCTCTCACATCCTTATCTATAATCTTATTTTGTATACAAATAATTCTCAAGGACTTTTTAAAGACTTGCATGAACTCAAACAAAAAAGTCAACCCTAAATGGTTTGACTTTTTTTCTTAAGCCTGCTTTTTTGTTTTGACTGTTGTTCGTTTTTTCTTTGGAGCTTCTGTCGATGTTTGTTTCGGCTTTGTTTTATCAATTGATGCTTGTAGTGCAGCCATTAAATCTGTGACATTGGATTTTTGTTCTTTTTCAACTGGCGTAACTATTTCTTTACCAGAACGCTTAGATTCAATCAATTCAATTAAAGCGTTTCGATAATCATCCGTGTATTTTTCCGGATTAAATGTTGTGGTTAATTGATCAATCAACATGATCGCGGTATCAAGTTCTTTTTCGGTTACTTTGTCTTCTGCGGGAACATTAGGAACATCAGCAGCAGATCTTACCTCATCAGGAAAATGAATGGTTTCCATTACCAATGAGTTTTCAAACACTCGTATGACAGCCATTTGTTCTTTTGAACGAATGATTATTTTGGCTAGACCAACCTTTTCTGATTCTTGCAGCGCCTTTCTTAATAAGGAGTATGCTTTTCCACCCCCATCACTTGGGGACATGAAATAGCTTCGATCATAATAGATTGGATCAATTTCCTCCATTTTTACGAAATCTATAATCTCAACTGCCTTTTCTTCATTTTCTTTTTTTAATTTATTCAAATCCTCGTCTTCAAGAATAACGAATTTCCCTTTTGTGTATTCATATGCTCGAACAATTTCCTCCTGCTTCACTTCTTCATCGCAAACAGGACAAGTTTTTTCATATTTTATCGGAGAGTGACATTTCTTGTGTAATGTCCGAAGCTTGATATCCTTATCTTCTGTTGCAGAATGAAGCTTGATTGGGATATTCACGAGTCCAAAGCTGATACTCCCTTTCCATATTGTATGCATGTGTATTCTCCATTCCTATTTTCCATTTTTATTATTTTTTGTTTAATAAAACACATTATCCTACTTACAATTTGGAAAAAGAGTAAGTATCTGATGATATTGGAAAACTAAAAAGTAAGGAGAGTGATTCGTTTGAAACCAATGCTACCAACTTTAACATTCGAAGTACCACAGGGTGATAATTGGAACTACGAAGTAAAATACGATGGCTTTCGTGCCCTTTTATTTTGGGACAAGGAAATAAAATTAATAAGTAGAAACGGAAACTCCTTACTCGAAATTTTTCCGGAAATAAAAATTTACCTAGAAAAAAATTATGAAGTGTTTAAAACATTCCTCCCCCTGGTGCTTGATGGGGAGTTAGTGGATCTTGAAAATGAATATAAAGCCGATTTTAGCAGTATTCAAGTTCGCGGCAGAATGCGCAGTAAAAAAAAAATACTCGAAAAAGCATTACATAATCCATGTCGTTTCCTTGTATTCGACTTATTATCGATTAACGGAAACTTATGCAGTGATAGGAAATATGTTGATCGTAAAAAATCACTTTTAAAGCTTTTTAAAGATTCTCAATTGCCCACAACTCCCAATCCTTTAAGTACAGATTTGATTCAGTTAATTCCCGCTTATAAAGATTATCAAGCCGTTTGGGAACAAGTCGTTTTACATGATGGTGAAGGAATTGTGGCCAAACAAGATTCAAACCAGTGGGAGGAAGGCAAACGAACCACTCTTTGGCTAAAATTTAAAAACTTTAAATATGTATCCTGCTTTGTAACCGCATACGAAAAATCAAATGGCTATTTTTATGTGGGCGTTTTTAGAGATACCAAAATTTATCAAATTGGCCAATTTTTATTCGGCATCAAGCCTGAGGAAAAACAAGCACTATTCCAAATTATCAAGGATAATAAATCAAGTGAAGATGACCGGTTCATCTACGTCCAACCTGCCATTTGTTTGGAAATCAAATACTTGGAATTATATGATGAGCAAATGCGGGAACCACATTTTGAACGATTCCGATTTGACCTTACACCTAAGGATTGTACATATGATAAATTTGTACACCAACAAAAAAACATGCCTAATGACATTGAAATTTCCCATCCGGACAAACCTTTATGGGAATCACCTTCTGTAAAAAAAATCGACTTTATTCATTATTTACAGGAAATTTCACCATACTTTTTACCATATTTACAAAACCGGTTACTAACGGTGATACGATATCCGCACGGAATGTTCGGGGAAGCCTTTTATCAGAAAAACTGCCCTGAATATGCACCAGATTTTGTACAAACTTTCATGCATGAAGGAATAAACTATATTGTCTGTAATAATTTAAAAACCCTAATATGGTTAGGTAACCAGCTGGCATTTGAGTTCCATATTCCTTTTCAAACTCTATCAAGTAACGGACCAAGTGAAATTGTGTTAGATTTGGATCCTCCTTCTAACAAGGAGTTTAAACTAGCAATTAAAGCTGCTCAAATGATCAAAGAAGTCCTCGATCAATTAAATCTTATTGGGTTTGTAAAAACATCAGGAAATAAAGGGCTACAGATTTATATCCCACTTCCTGAAAATGAATTTACTTACGAAGATACAAGGCTGTTTACTGAGTTCATAGCAGAATATTTGATCTCGAAAGCACCTGATTCATTTACAATTGAGCGCTTAAAGAAAAACCGGCAAAATAAATTGTATATCGACTATATTCAACATGCAGAAGGGAAAACCATTATAGCACCTTATTCTGCTAGGGGAAATGACACGGCTGCTCTGGCCACTCCCTTATTTTGGGAAGAAGTAACTGACGAACTACGTATGGAGGATTTTACTATTTTAAACATGATGAAGCGTATAAACGAAAAGGGCAACCCTTTTCAATCCTATTTTGAGACGAAACAAAAACAAAACTTTTCACCCATACTTGAGTTTTTAAAACAAAAAAAATAGCCGGGATAACCCGGCTTTCCTTACATCCATTCATTTAACACTTGTTTTGAATGTTCTTCCAAGCTCTTATATTGACTAATTTCTTTTGTAATTTCTTCCTTTTTCAAATAAGAAAAAACTTGTTGTTCCAACTGAATTTCTATCTGGAAACGATGCGTAAAGGTTGCATTTCCGATTAAATCAATTTTGAAGGAATTATCAACTTTATGTGCGACACAGCGTACCTTGCCACCTGGATTATACACATCAACCGGTTGTTCAAACTCATTTAGGCCAAGTAAACAAGAAACAAGTGTAGAAGCGGACATTGCTGTTCCGCAAGCATTCGTAAAGCCAACGCCTCTTTCAAATGTACGCACAAAGATACTTCCTTTCTGAAGTGGCTTTACGAAACTCACGTTTACTCCATCTGGAAATAACTTGTTTGGACTATTTACCTTTTCACTCAATTCTTTTTGTACATTTGATTGTATTTGATCTTTTGTCACTATTCCAATCAGATGAGGGTTAGGTACTGCTACAGCAGTGAACTTAATTTCTGAAAGCTCTTGTATGGGTTCATCTATTAATGTTTGTTGATTTAAAGTTAATGGAAGATCATTAAGTTCAAAAGAAACAGGAGAGATTTCTACCTGATAAGTTGGGATTTCTCCAAGAATGCTTTCGCGCTCATTCACTACCAAATTTGCTTTCATCGTTTCTACGACCGCACTTTGGATGGAAAGTTTTTCACAAACATAACGGGCCACACAGCGTAATCCATTTCCACACATTGACGCCTCAGATCCATCTGCATTAAATACTCTCATTTTGGCATCAAAATTCTCACTGCCTAGTACGAATAAAATCCCATCAGCACCTACGCCATTTTCTCTATTACAAAGAAGTAGCGCAATCTCGGAACGCAGTTGCTCAGTAAATAAAGGTTTTGTCATTTCATCAATGATGAGGAAGTCATTATTTGACCCATGACATTTTAAAATTTCTAAAATCACATTTAAACCTCCGTAAACATACATATTAATAATCTACATTTCCTCTATTGTACAATAAAGTACTTAAGTAGAACATGATTTGTATTTTAAAGATAGCAAATATCTTCTACAACCATTCGATTAGACCAATTGATTGCTTCAGCATATAGTTTAAATAAATCTGTTTCCATGATTTCAAGCTTTTTACAAATATCTCCGATTATTTTCCATTGTGCTTTTTCAACAGCAACAGCAAGGTCCAACACATCTTTATACTCATTCTGGACCCCCATTAACGCCTGAATCATTTCCTCGTTTAGTGGAAGTGAATCAGTCATTTTCTCTATCGGAAATGCTTTGAGCCCATTCATAAATGAAAAAATACCGGTCATAAAATATCCGGGTATTTTTTCGGATTGATCATTCCGTAATCTTCCAATTTTTTCGCAAAGTTTTCCTCTAGTTAAACATAGTTTTGCCACGTCTATGGAGACATTCGACGTTTGCGTTAATTCTTCTCTTGCTGCCAAAACATAGATCCAGTTTTCTATTTCAAAAGGTCCAAACTGTTTAACTGCTTGGCGAATATGATAGATTTTTTCTTTTAATTTATTTGCCGGTGAATTGATTAGTTTTAAAATTTTGTATGATAATGAAGGATCTCTTTCTATAAATTCAACTATATCATTTACAGATGTTTTTTCCTTTGAAATAAATGCTCTCATTTCAACATAAGAGGTAAAATAAGCTGGAATATCAAAAGTTGAGAAAATGGCAGGCTTAGAAAAGTAATAGCCCTGAAACAGACTATAACCATTTGATTTTGCTTCCAAATATTCTTCACTGGTTTCTATTTTTTCAGCAATTAAGATCGTATCAGTTGCCAATGCCTTTTTATTTATGTGCTTGCGTACGTTCTTATCTGTTTTTTGAAAATCTACCTTTACATAATCTGTCTGTTCTAAAATGTCTTTTGAATAGGGGTTCAGTTCATCTAACATGCTAGAATTAATGGAAATTCTATATTGACTTTTCTTCATTTCTTTTATAATTTCTAATAGATTTCTACTTGGGCGTGTAGTTTCAACTAACTCAATGACTATTTTCTTAGAACAAACATAGGAAGGTAACCTCATATCTAATAATTTTCTGTAAAGTTAATGAAACACGGCCTTCCTTCAGAAAGAGCATCTATCCCTATATTTAGAAAGCTATTAATGATCAACTCAGTAGTAGCTCGGTCCCCATCTATGTTTGGAAATTCATTAATATGATTATTTCGGTAAAGCAGCTCGTAAGCAACTATCCCTTCTTCTTGATTAAATATCGGCTGCCTTGCAACAAAAACTTCCATTTTTTAATCCCTCCGACCATTGCTCTTTGGCGAATATTTATATTTTATCGGAGGTAAAACATAGATACTGTCGAAGTTTGTAGGAAAGAAAATTTTTATTCTTCTTAAAAAATAAGGAGCATCTCCTAAAAAGAGATACTCCTTAACAATCATATATAATGTGTAAAGAAATTTACTAGGAATAAAAAAGCAATAATATAAAGAGGTACAGAAACTTCTTTCGCTTTTCCTATTGAAATTTTCACTAGCGGATATAGGATAAATCCGATCGCAATTCCGTCAGCAATGCTATACGTGAATGGGATCATTACAATCATAATCAACGCAGGAAAGCTCTCGCCTAAATCCTTCATGTCAATGTTTCGGATATTCTGAAGCATTAATCCACCAATGATAATGAGAATAGGTGCGATTGCCGAGTTTGGTATCCACTTAAAAACCGGGATAAAAAATGCGGAAGCTGCAAATAAAAGTCCTGTTGTTACAGCTGTTAATCCTGTTTTTCCACCTGCAGCCATACTGGATATACTCTCCACTGTCGAGACAGTTGGACTTGTTCCGAAAATAGCTGAAACAAAGGCAGATATAGAATTCGCTTGTAAACCTTTGGAAAACTTTTCTGGACGTTTAATAAATTGCGCGTGGCCATGAACCAATCCGATGTTTTCAAATATTAGTACCATCGATAATGAGAATACCGCAACCCAAAAAGAAAAAGTAAACAGTTTAGCAAACGACATAGCCCCAAACACTTCAAAGTACTCGCTAATGTTGAAACTTACCTGACTTTCTTCCGCAACATCGATTATCCCGAAAGACCAAGCAATCAGTGTTCCAAATGCTATTGTTAGCAGAAAATTCCCTGGAACTCCTCTTAAAAACAAAATAACCGCAATCACAAAGGTGATGATAGAAGCTAATACACTAGGTTCGTTTAATGCACCAAGTGCTATTATACTATTGGTTCCTTTTACAATTAAGCCGGCTTTTTCCAGACCAATAAACATGAGGAATAGCCCTAAACCAACGGTTATCGCTTCCTTTAACGACTGTGGAATTGCCTGACTAAGCTTAATAGACAAGCTAGTAAAAGCTACAATCATAAACATAATTCCTGATACAAATACAACCGCTAACGCTTCCTGCCAGCTAAGACCCATTGTTTGCACTAGAGTATAAGAAAAAAGTGCGTTAATTCCCATTCCTGGAACGAGAATAATCGGTGCATTCGCCCACAAGCCCATAAGAAGACAACCGACAACTGATGTAAGAATAGTCGCGATTATTGCTCCTTCAAGCGGAATACCTGCTTCAGATAAGATAAGCGAATTGACAGCAACAATATAAACAATCGTGAAAAAGCCGATCGTTCCTGCAACTATCTCCTTTTGAATGGATGATTCATGCGCTTCAATCCTAAAAAAACGATGTAACCATGCACTTATCATATAGATTCCAATCTATTTAATTAGCCCTCTCCCTACCCGCTTTCACTCAATAAATATGAGTCAGCCACAATCATACATTTTATCACATTTTGCACTTACTGCCAATTCCTTGTTAAGGTAGCCGCATCAATTCTTTATACATATTTTCTTTATCAAGAGCACCTGTCACTTTATTTCTTATAACTCCTGTTGAATCAATAAAATAACTTGTAGGATATGCTAAAATTTCATATTCAGCAGAGACTTCTCCCTTTTCGTCTAATAGAATGGGAAATGTTAGCTTTTGGTCCTCGACGAAGGCTGTTACATCCTCAAGGCTATCTTCCGTGTTTGTCATGTTCAACGCAAGAATAACAAATCCATCATCCTTGTGTTCTTTATACAACTCCTCCATATGTGGCATTTCAGCCTTACAAGGCGGACACCAACTTGCCCAAAAGTTTAATAAAACCTTTTTTCCACGATAATCTGCTAGACTTACTTGGTTCCCGTTTAAATCCATTACTTGAATGTTTGGTGCCTGATTCTCCATTTTTATTCCTACCGGAAGACTATCAGCATCTTGAATGAGTTCGAATTTATTTCCGTCTACTTTGCTAATTAACCCCTTTTCTTTTAATAAAAACTTATCAACGACAAACAGTAATAAGACAATCAACGTAATGATGATCATAAATTTTCTCATGGTAAATCCTCCACAATAAAAACCAACCCTGGGTTGAAGTTGGTTTCATCATACTATAACTATTTCAATTATTCTATCTCACTGCTCAATGATTTCTATAGCGATAGATCTTGGTCAGAATAGAAAGGAGCATGACCTTTTCGAGATCGGTTAGCTCATCACTAAATGTAAGTATGGGTGTATTCTCATCTTTAATATGCCTGTCCCAAATACGCGGCAGAAAACCTCGTCTCACTCTAGCCAATATTTCTCCTTGAGAGTTGCATAGTTTGATGTCCGTAAAAAGGGAAGAGGATTGCAGGAATACTTCTTTTGTTGAATGATCTGTTTCTACCACATACCTTTTAAAAGGCTTCCTATGAACTCTCCCGACACATTGACCATCCATACGATTTATTATAATGTTTTTCCCTTTGAGAATAATTGTGAATAACTCCCCTCCATCCGATTTTGAAAAGGTATACGTTTTCGGGAAGAATTGATCTATAAAATAAGGAATAAACCATCTAAATTTGTATTGATAAACATCCTTTATTTCCACACTAAGTTGACCGTTTTGGCTAAATAGAAGCATCCTTAAAGATGGAGCAGGAAGAAACTGAACTGCCATTGAAGATCCAACAACAGACTCCTCTGTCGTCGTCTCATCAACTGTCTCATCCAAAACTTCCATTCTATGTTTATTAACTAGATAAATTTGATAAGCTATGAAACTGTACACGATAAAAGGCAAAGTTAATAGGACAACACTATGATGTTGTTTCAGAGTAACTCCGATACATATTAAGAAAAATGGTGGAATAAGTGCAACAATACTAGCATGTAAACTCGTCATGGCTGCGTAGTGATAATAGTTATGGATTTTCATAAAACAGTCTCCTTAGAAAAAATTTCCCTAATACATTCTATGAAACTGTTTCTCTATTCATGATACTTCTTCTTATCCTTGCACCCTTACTTTTGTTCGTTGAACAACATTCTTTACTTTTTTCAAACATGTTCCAATTAAAAAGAATAGTTTTTTTTCGACCTTTCCAGCTCCATACACGTAACGCTGATAAAAGAATTGAATAACCTCTTCAAGAAACAAGAGAGTAATAAAAGGTGCAAGCGCAAGTAAGACCCATACCGTCATTTAAATCTCCTCCCTGCTAAATGTGTTACAGTGTATTCAAAACAATTCAAAGTCAAAAGGTATTAGTCTTGATGGAATTTCATTGAAGATAAAATCCATTCCAAATAACTCCCGGTTTTTTATATAATTTTTCAAAGAGAGATAACGTGAATCCGATATATATTCAAGATTCACCCTTTTATTTCTCCCTTTCTGCTGTGATATATAAGAGGCAGCATTACACGCACCAGCAGATACTCCAATAACATAAGGAAAAGATAATCCTTTCTCTAAGAAGCTCTCTAACACACCTGCCGTATAAACTCCGCGCATTCCGCCGCCCTCTAGTACAAGACCGATTCCATCTAAAAACAAATCATTACTTCCTTTCTGCACATCCTTCATTTACATATTATAACAAATTTTTATTTTCTTACATACAAAAAAGCCCAGAGTCTTCCAGGCTTTATGAGAAATATTATCGGATGAGACGGAAAATAAACGGAATTCGATACGAAGTACCCTCGTACGCTTTAATTGCTCCAATAATTGTAAAGATAAATCCAGCCAATCCAACTACCCAAATGGTTAGAAAACCAATTAAGACAATCATTAAAATAAGGCTAACAAACGTGTAGATGGAGTAAGAGATAAAAAAGTTCATGTACTCTTTTCCATGGTAATCAATGTATGATGACGAATCTTTTTTAATAAGCCAAATTAGCAAGGGACCGATAAACACGGTAAAAAAACTAATTACATAAATGGCAGCAGCCAAGGTTCTTTCCTCATTTGTTGGCATTTTATTCACTCCTTTTTATCCTATAGTATTATTTACGGTTGAAATTATGAAAGGTTTCAAATGATTATACAAATAATTCCGGCTAAGAGAGTTCTTGTTCTGGACATGCTGCCATACATTTATAGTAGTCAACTTATAGAGAGGTGAAGCAGCTGATGATGTCAAAATTAGAAGCATTTGTACTTGGGATTATTCAGGGTTTAACTGAATTCATTCCCATCTCTAGTACGGGTCACTTGTATTTAGGAAGGCATTTATTTGGACTTGATGAAGCAGGTATTTTCTTAGATACGATGCTACATATCGGTACGCTATTAGCCGTTTTAGTCATTTATAAAAATGAAATCATAACAATAATAAAGAACCCATTTGGAAAACTTTCGAAACTTGTTATCATT
Source organism: Robertmurraya beringensis (assembly GCF_042433785.1). Taxonomy (NCBI): domain Bacteria; kingdom Bacillati; phylum Bacillota; class Bacilli; order Caryophanales; family Bacillaceae; genus Robertmurraya; species Robertmurraya beringensis. The sequence goes on from NZ_JBHLUU010000126.1 coordinate 25,618, forward strand.
GGTACGATCCCAGCAGTTGTAGTTGGGCTCTTATTAAGTGATTTATTTGATTCCATTTCAAAGACAGGTATAACAATTGGCTGGGAATTTATTTTTACAGGAATGATTTTATGGATCGCAGAAGCTGTACGTCGCGGTGACAAAACGCTACATTCTATCACATACGGAGACGCTTTATTCATCGGAACTTTCCAAGCTGCAGCTATCTTCCCTGCTGTTTCACGTTCAGGGTTAACTATTGCAGCAGGACTGTTCCGAAAGCTTGATCGAGAAACTGCTGCCTACTTCTCATTTCTACTTTCTATTCCCGCGATTGCTGGTGGAGTGGTTTTACAATTTGGAGAATTAGCATCTGGACAGGTTGAGAATATCAGCTTTAGCAGTCTTCTTGTTGCAACCATTGCTTCAGCTTTATTTGGATATTTTGCCATTGTTTGGATGGTAAATTTTTTAAAGAAGCACTCATTACGATTTTTTGCTGTGTATGTTTGGATATTAGGACTATTAATCATCATACTACAGTTGACGGGAATTTTTTAATACACTCACCTTTTGGTGGGTTTTTTTCAGATTGATTCTTAAATAGATTATGAATGAAAGTTAGGTTGAAAAGATGAACAAAATACTCTTAAAGAATGCTCATATTTATCCCATTACCTCAAAACCCATTCATTGTGGCGATATTCTAATCCTAGATGGAAAAATAAATAAAATACATTCTAAAATTGCTTCAGACAGTACAACAAAAATCATTGATTGCAACGGTTATTTTTTACTACCTGGTTTTATTGATACACATACTCATTTAGGTCTTTACGATGAAGGGACAGGATGGGCGGGTAATGATGCGAACGAAACCATCGATCCAATGAGTCCTCATGTTCGTGCCATAGATGGTGTATATCCACTTGACCCAGCCTTTTCAGATGCTATCAAGCATGGAATCACCACTGCTCATGTTATGCCAGGAAGCGCAAACGTAATTGGCGGGACGACCTCTGTGATTAAGACATTTGGAAAAAACATTGAAAAGATGATTGCGCAAGAAACAGCCGGTCTAAAAATTGCATTAGGGGAAAATCCTAAAAGAATTCATAGTCAAGGAAATAACGATTCGATCACTAGAATGGGAATCATGGGAATGCTTCGTGAAAAGTTTAGAGAAGCTCAGTATTGTGACAATCCAGATTTATTACGAATTGCTCCGATTGTTATGGCATTAAAACGGGAAATACCTGTTCGTATACATGCTCATCGGGCAGACGATATCATTTCGGCGGTTCGATTTGCAGAGGAATTTAACCTTGACTTACGAATAGAGCATTGTACAGAAGGTCATCTTGTTGCAGATGAATTGCAAGGGATGGGTCTTAAGGTAAGCGTCGGTCCAACCTTAACGAGGCGTTCAAAAGTCGAACTAAAGAACAAAAGTTGGAAAACGTATCAGGAATTAACTGACCATGGAGTAGAAGTCTCCATTACAACGGATCATCCATATACCCCTATTCAATACTTAAATGTATGTGCAGCGATTGCTACTCGAGAAGGATTATCAGAGCAAAAGGCATTAGAAGGAATTACTATATTACCAGCGCGAAATTTACGCATCGATAATAAAATCGGAAGCATTGAAATTGGTAAAGAGGCCGACCTTGTTCTTTGGAGTCATCACCCATTCCATTTTTTATCAAAACCGAAATGGACAATGATAAAAGGCACTATTGTATATAGTCAAGCGTGATTTTTGTAGGATTTTGTCTGTCAAAAATTGACGATAAAAATAGATCAATTTCTATGCATTTTCCTATTCCATTCGGTAATAAATTTTAGTATGATACTTTAGTGAGTAAATAGTAATTTATTTTATTAGAATAAAATATAGGCAAGACTAGGGAAGGCAAATGGTGCGCCACCAGGTATCTGGTTCTAGTGGGTTCGATTCCCACCCCGAAATTTTTTAGCACTACAAAAAATTTCGAGGGTAGGATCGGAGACTCTATTTGTCATGGAGTCGGACTGTCCTCATATTGGAGGGATACACATGATCAAGAAGCGCGAGCTTCACGACTGCCATGCACTTTACGATTTAATGACGCATCCAGAAGTCTTTCCTTTTGTACGTCAAAAGACACGTTGTTATGACGAATACCTATTTATTACAAAACAAACAATAGAAGCAGAAGAACGTGGAGAAATGATCTCTCGTACGATCCTTGATGAATGGGGTTCTCCAATAGGAACAATTAATTTGTTTGATATTGAGGACAATGCAGGCTTTCTTGGCACTTGGCTAGGAAAACCATATCATGGAAAAGGATACAATAAGATTGCCAAAGAAGCGTTTTTTGAAGAGCTATTTTATGAGTTAGGCATAGAGACCATCTATATGCGTATTAGAAAGGTTAACGTCCGCTCGCAAAAAGCAGCAGAGAAATTACCTTATGTTGTTTATGCTAATGAAACGAGAAAAGCTTTGCTTGACCAATTAAATAAAGATGAAGATCTTTATAACTTATATGAAATACCAAAAGATTTATACACATTGCATGTTAAGCGTGAAAGTCAGCATCAATCACTACAACCATTACATCAAGAATCAACACATTTATTAGAAGCATAAACGAAATTTCATATAATAAGAAGAAACGCTCTTTCTTAAAGGAGCGTTTCTTTTATTGTGGTTGCTGAGGAACTTCCTCCTGATACAATTCATGCGTACCGATTAGCTCACTTAGCTCTTCATTCGTAAGTGTTTCAAAACGTCCATCCATGTATATTACCTGAGTTTGATTGGGATTAATACGATTTAAATTGAAATTCATGCAGATCGCTTCCTTTCAAAAGATATTGTCTTCATTTTTTACAAAAGAATTATATTTCATTCATCCCTATCAAACTGTTCATAAAATTTAAAAAATATTATGACATGTTCGTGACAGGTATATGTCAAAAATTTGTTCGGTAACAGAAGTAATTGTGTTATAATTTCAAACATTAACTGAATAGAAACTGAGGAAAAAACATAATGAATCAAACACACACAAAGAAAGAGAAAATCAAACAGCTTTTATACATTCTTTTACCCATTCTTGTTACCCAACTCGCTTTATTTTCAATGAATTTTTTTGATACCACCATGTCAGGTCACTACAGTCCGATTGATTTAGCTGGTGTCGCCATTGGTTCGAGTATTTGGACACCTGTGTTTACAGGCTTAAGTGGAATATTACTTGCAATCACCCCAGTTGTATCACAATTAATTGGAGCAAAGAAACGTAAGGACATACCCTATCAGGTCATTCAAGGAGTTTATCTATCCATTACTCTAGCAATCGTTGTTCTTATCACAGGTGCATTTACTTTAAACTACATTCTTCAGTCTATGAGTCTTGAACCAGCTGTTGAACAAATTGCGCATGATTACTTAGTAGCACTTAGTTTCGGGATTATCCCCCTCTTTGTCTATCAAGTATTGCGCTCCTTTATTGATGCACTTGGAAAAACTAGAGTCACCATGCTTATTTCACTTTCCTCCCTTCCAATTAACATTACCTTTAACTATCTACTTATATATGGGAAATATGGGTTTCCAGAGCTCGGAGGAGTAGGTGCAGGGTATGCCACAGCTATAACATATTGGATTGTTACTGGGATTGCGGTTTGGATTATACATTCTAAAGAGTCTTTCTCAACCTTCCATGTATTCAGTAAGGTGTATCCATTAGCACTAAAAGCTTGGAAGGAAATCCTTATAATTGGAATTCCGATTGGCTTAGCAATATTTTTTGAAACGAGTATTTTTGCTGCAGTTACCCTTTTGATGAGTACCTTTAATACCGTTACAATTGCTTCTCATCAAGCGGCTCTCAACTTTGCATCTTTTTTGTACATGATTCCTCTCAGTATTTCAATGGCGCTGACAATAGTTGTTGGGTTTGAAGTGGGGGCAAAAAGGTACCGTGATGCACAAGTCTATAGCTGGATTGGATTAACGATGGCTGTTAGTCTGGCTCTTATATGCGGGATCATTTTAGCTTTACTGCGAACAGAAATAGCATCTATTTATACAAGTGATTATGAAGTTTTACAATTAACGGCACATTTCTTATTGTATGCATTATTTTTTCAGCTTTCAGATGCCATCCAAGCTCCTGTTCAAGGTGCCTTACGTGGCTACAAGGATGTAAACATCACATTTATTATGTCCCTTGTATCTTATTGGGTAGTTGGCCTTCCATTTGGTTACTACTTGGCTAATTACACCAATTGGGGAGCTTTTGGCTACTGGATTGGACTCATTTCAGGATTAGCCGTTGGCGCCATATGTTTATCAAGTCGTCTGATTTATCTACAAAGAAAAATATATAAAAAGGAGGCAAGCTCTAACTAACGTGCTTGCCTCTTTTCTTATGATTTATTATGAACTTTCCCGAGAACATCCACCCCTCCTGTTACAGGGATAATACTACCAGTTATAAAGCTCGACTGGTTATCAATTAGAAATGCAACAACCCTTGAGATATCTTCTCCCGTCCCTGGTCTACCAACTGGTGTACTTGTTAATACCTGTGATGTTGCTTCTAGTATATTCATCTCTTTCCAAAGGCCAGTAATGTCCCCTGGACAGACCATATTTGCTGTAATACCGTTTTCAGCCTCTTCAAGAGAAAGGGTTCTTGTTAAGCTGGCTAGCCCTGTTTTTGCAGCAGCGAAAGCTGAACGATAAACCCAGCCTGGCGCTGTTTCTACCCGATCAAATCCAATGGTTATGACTCTTCCCCACTTCTTCTCTCTCATCTTAGGAATTAATTCTCTAGTTAAATAAAAGACCGCGTTCAAGTTACCATTAATTAAATAATTCCATTCATCAAACGAGTAATCGGTTAGTCTTTTCCTTTCATGAATATAAGGCCCTGCGTTATGTATGAGTATGTCTATCGTAATATTTTTTTGTTTGATATGTTCACAAATTTGTATACAATCCTCTTGACTCGAAACATCACCCTGAATGAGTTCCATTCTGATTCCATATTTGGCGATTAATCCTTCTGCAAGGGTTATCGCTTCATTTTCACTGCTTCGATAGTTAACAACGAGATTTATTCCACTTTGAGCAAGCTCCTCGGCGATTTTCTTCCCAATACCCGTCGCTCCCCCTGTAATCAAAGCTGTTTTTAAATTCAAATCAATAACCTCACAATAAATAAATTTTGTATTCTCTAATAAATATACTAAAAAGAAGTTCGCTTGAATGCAAATATAAAGTGTCTGAATCGAATTTAACCATACCTAAGTTACTGCATAAGATGTAGTGGAGATTTTTTAAATTAGGGGTGGTACAAATGTTTCCATGGAATATGTTCCCTTTCGGAAAAGATATGAAGGGTAGTTTTCAAGGAATGAAACCTCAGGATATCGAGAAATACGTTCAGGAGACCATGAGCAAAGTGTTTAGCCAAGGAATGAATGGAGCCGGATTTTCACCTGATTTTGCTACAACTTCACACAGCAACCAGAATCCGACCTCTTTAAAAAAGGACACATATTCTGCTCATATCTTTGAAACACATGACTTCGTTTTTGCTATGATTCCCATTAAGAATGAAGACTGTCTTAGGAATATTAAAGTCTGTCATACTTCAAACCAGCTTATCATTGAAAATTTTCCAAATGAATCGGAAAAACAAGTTTACACCTTACCAGCAACTGTCAAGAAAAAAGGGGGAGTAGCAACTTACAAAGATGACGTTCTTGAAGTGAAAATTCCAAAAAGCACAGATTTTCAGTACTCAGAAATTGATGTGAAAGAAATTTTTTAAAGGGTGACCATGTGATGTTTTTTAATGATAACTGTAATCTAGAATCTTCCTGGAGAAAAGAAGTGGAGTCCACAATGAAGTGGACGATGGAGCTCCAGCAAAAAAACTTTCCTCGCTGTGATTTATATGAAGTTGATGAGGGCTTTATTCTAGAAGCAGAAATACCTGGCATAAAAATAAGTGATATACATGTTAGATTAGAGAAAGATGTTTGCATACTAACCGGTACATGTCGAACGATGAAAGATGGCATGCGGTACCACTTGAAAGAAAGACCACATCTTAGATTTGAAAAAAAAATAACGCTTCCTTCTCATATAAACAAAGAAGGAATACGTTATTCTCTTACAGATGGGATATTAACCATTAAACTACCAGTAGAAAACGAAGAGGTCGTCTTATTTATTCAAAGAGAGGATTAATGACCACTATGGTCCTCTTCTTCATCCATCATTGAGGAAGATGAATCCTCTTCTTTTTCACTGGCTGTACCCACAACGAACTCTTTTTTAGGCATATTGTGCATGCTTCTTGCCGTAACATGGGCGTATACATAATACGTTCCATCCGTATCAAACGTTCTTTCTAGGGAGTATACTCCGTTAGCATTATGCTGTACTTCAACTTTTTCATGATTTTCGTCATTTGCACGCCATATTTCAAAGGCAACTTCATCCGCATCTGTAACCTCTTCTTCACCGTAGGTTACTTTTGCTTCAAATAATACCTTCTGTCCTTTTTCGGCATGTTCAGGAGTAATCGTCAACTGTACATCTAAAAACTGAGGAATCTCATCCTCTTCTTGAACACAAGCCGTTAGGCTCAAAATTAACAATGTGAACATAAAAAAAATTAATCCTTTTTTCATTTTCTATTACTCCTTTCAGATTTTTCAACTCATTTTTTATATCACGGGAAGTATGATGGAGATACACGTTCCTTTTCCAAGGTTACTCTTGATTTCAAGCTCGCCTCCATGTAGTTTAATTAATTTGTTAGATATAGCCAACCCAAGGCCCGTGCCACCATCACTTCTAGTTCGGGCTTTGTTCACACGGAAAAATCTCTGAGTGACTCTTTGAATATCTTCCCTAGGAATACCAATACCCGTATCCTTTATGGAGAGTATACAACCTTTTTCATGTTTTGATAACAGAACCGTGATACGACCTCGCTCCGTATAATTAATTGCATTATCTACTATATTCTGAATTACCTGCTCAATTCTCCCCTCATCAGCATTTACGATAATATCAGGATCTAATTCTGTGTTTAGAAGCAATCCCTTCTGTTGCAAAGACGGACGGTATTTTTCCAAACAATCCTCAACAAGCTGTGCTAATGGTAGCGGACACATTTCTAAACGAAAATCTTCTGCGTCCAATCTCGATAAATCTAGTAAATCTCCAACAAGTCTTTCCATTCGTTTTGCTTCTCTATGTATTAATGCTAAATAACGCTCTTGATCTTGGGACGTCTTAGCTAGACCAGCTTTTAATGCCTCACTGTACCCCTTCACATAACTAATTGGGGTACGTAACTCATGAGATACATCTTCTAAAAATTCTTTTTTTCTTTCATCTTCTTTTTGTATAGATACCGACATGAGGTTAAAAGCGGTTCCTAATTGACCGATTTCATCTTTAGAAAAGACGGGTACTCTTGCCGAATAATCCCCAGCTGTTACTTTTTCAGCAGCCTGTTTCATTATTTCCAAGGGTTTAGTCATTTTCTTTACAAAAATGGTCCCTACGTAAACAGCCAGAATGACAAAAAGTACCCCGACCACCAGACCAATTAATGAAAAATCGTTTGTAAGCTCTGAGATTTTTGCTAAAGGTACATATAAATAAATGATCCCCTCAAGTCGATTCGAATCAATTAAAGGGACAATTACAGCCATCACGTCTCGATCAAAACGTTCTTCATATCCCATTTTTTCGACTGATTGACCATTAAGTAACTGATCTCTTTCTTCCGGAGCAATAATTGAATCATAATCGATTTCAAAAGGTAAGCAAGCGCTTAACTCTCTTGGGTTACTAACTATAAAAACCTCTGATTCGTTCTTTGTATTGTACCACTCTACTTTTTCAATTAATTCACTCGATAAAGGTCCACCTTCGTATTCAGTAGAGAGCTTTGTTCCTTCTTCCAATAACCCTCTTCTTACATTTTCAACGTATATTTTTTCATAGAAATAATGGGATAATAAAAACGAAAACCCAATGGTTATTATAATCGTTGTTGTAACAAACACCCAAAGTTTCTTTGAAAGGGTATTAGGAAGAAATTCCATTAGCAGGCACCTCAAACTTATAACCAATTCCCCAGACCGTTTCTATATAATCAGCCTTTCCAAGCTTCATACGTAAAGTTTTTATATGTGTATCAACCGTACGAAGACTTCCGTTATAACCTAAGCCCCAAACATGTTCAAGAAGTTGTTCTCTACTCAGTGCTTGACCTTGGTGCTCGATAAAGAAAAGTAGTACTTCATATTCCTTTAATGTCAGAACAATATGTTTATGTTGGATCATTACCTTTCGAGCATTCTTATCAATAAAAATAATACCTGCCTTAACCATTTCATTATCATTTTTAAATGTATGACTTCTTCTAAGGACCGCTTGAATTCTAGCAACAAGTTCTCCAGGACTAAACGGTTTCACAATATAATCGTCTGCCCCAGTTTTGAGTCCCTTCACTTTATCACATTCTTCTCCTTTTGCCGATAGGAAAATAATAGGCGTGTTTGATACAAGGCGAAGGTTTTCACAAACAACAAACCCATCATCCCCTGGCATCATAATGTCCAGTAAAATAATGTCAAAACGATTCGTAGAAACGTATTTATACGTCTCCTCACCATTTGCTGCAAGTGAACAAATCATACCTTCATTCTCAAGATACATCTTCAGTAACTGTCTCATATCCTCCTCATCATCCACGATGAGTACTTGAATTTGCTTTTCCATTAGTCAATCTCCCTAATGATTATTTGAAAGGGTCCTTTGCCGACCTTGACTGTCTTTCCTATGCTTAAATCTTTTTTCGTAACGAAATGAATATCATTACTATCGTAGCCCGCAACAATTAGCTGATCTTTATAATCTGTCATTTCAAAAGGATTCGCTCCCACAGTAATCTTCTCTTGAATTACTCCTTCATCTGATATTTTATAAAGACTATTTGAACCATGGCTTAAAGCAAATGTGCCGTCATTATTATGTAATAAGTTAATGGGCATAATAGGAGCTGAAATTTTCCGTTTTAACTCACCTGACTCACTATCATAAACATGGATATAACTTTCGATCTCAGAGCCTAGTCCATGGCCACCAATCCATATTTCATTCTTATCTTCCTGAATAATCGCTCCAGTTGCCGCTGAATGAATCGAAAATTGACTCGTTATTTCTTTGCTTTCGAGATCAACTTTGGTTAGTTTTTTTGAATTATAGCTTACTACAAATAATTGAGAGTGATTAGGTATTAACGCTAGTGGATTTCCGGTCTTTACCACTTCTTTGATTTCCTTCCCATCGAAAAGAAAGAATCTTACTGACTGCCTTTCTTGATCAGAGAAGGCAATTTCCTCACTTCCGGGCAGCAAAACCCCTTCGACGATTCCTTTACCTGTTTCCCAGCTTGTAACACGTTTTCCTGTTCGTAAAGAGTAAATATCAACTGTTTCGACCTGCTTTCCGTACAAAAGAAGTGAATCATTATCTGGTAATAAAACACCCCCGGTATAGGGCTTATTCATTGTCCATGTTTCGATTACTTTTGCTTCTTCAAGATCAACAAAAGAAAGCGACATATCTTTTATGTTGACTGTAATTGCTAGCGATTTATTGTCTGGAATGATTGGTTGATCGTTCGAACACCCCGAAACGATCCAGAGAAGTGCCCAAATAGTAGTTAGCCATACATGTTTTACCTTCATTTTCATAATACTCCTCATACAGTTCGAATACCGCATATTATACGACTTGCGTGTGAAATAAGTGTGAAATACAAAAATATATTAAAATGTTTTATTTGTTTGTCAATCTTTAGTAAAGTAAGAACATGATTATAAACGCAATGGAGTGATGATCTTGGCTGAAACTCATGTTTTTACAAAAGGAGAAGAAATCGCAAATTCAATTACTCATGGAATTGGAGCCCTACTTAGCATCACTGCTCTCGTTCTTCTTATTGTCTTTTCATCTCTTTACGGAAACGTATGGCATATTGTTAGCTTTACATTATATGGCTCAACAATGGTCCTTTTATATATTTCTTCAACATTGGTTCATAGTTTTCCACAAGGAAGGGTAAAGGATTTATTTGAAATCTTCGACCACTCATCCATCTATTTTTTTATCGCTGGGACCTATACTCCATTTTTATTTTTACTAGTCAAAGGTGCACTAGGCTGGACTTTGTTTGGAATCGTTTGGGGATTAGCGATTGGAGGAACTGTATTTAAAACCTTTTATGTGAAGAAATTTCTATTCATCTCCACTGCTTTATATGTAGTGATGGGTTGGTTAATCGTTTTTGCCTATAAGCCGATCTCTTCAGGCTTGGAGCCAACTGGGTGGTATTTACTCGTTATCGGTGGATTGTTATATACCTTTGGTTCCATTTTTTATGTATGGAGAGGATTTAAATTCCACCACGCCATTTGGCATCTGTTTGTTATTGCTGGGACCATTCTTCATTTCTTTTCAGTCCTTACCTTACTTCCGTAACAAAAGAAGCTACAGCTTCCTTGTTACGGACAATATCTTCTCCATTTCTTCCAAATGGATGACAAGAAGTGAAAGTTTCATGTCAGATTCGATGTCAGATTCAATCACCCTTTTTGTTGCTAAATAATATTTTTCATGGGGCTGTTTTCGAACGCGAGGATGGGAAAACTCATCCTTAAGTTCGCGTGATATCGCCTCTCTAAGAACGTCCTCATCATCTCCCTCATTAAGTAGACGATTATTCCATAGAGATCGATATGCTTCTATCACTTTCTTCATTTAAATTACAACCCTTCTATTTGTTAGTATTCAAATACATATTCCATAAAAAAAAGGAAAGAATATACATCATAAAAGAAGCGGAAGGAGAATCACAAATGGCTGAGCCTTATCGTTGTCCAAATTGCAAAACGAATCGAAGTCGTTTTAATCTTATTAAGCAACAACCACAATCAGTAAAGTTAGATCCTCAAACCGGTGACGTGATGGAGGAGTACTCACAAGAGCAGCTTTCTCCATTTCATATGGCTTACAAAGGTCCTTCTTATAAAGTTCAATGTGCAGCTTGTGGACTCATTGAAGACGAAAGAACTTTTGTTAAATTTGGCGAAAACCAAAACAATTAAAGCTTGGGCGTTTGTTCAAGCTTTCCAATCCCCCACACTAGACTTGCTTTTTTTCCAACTCTTCAAGCTTGCTTGAAATTTCATCCCACAGAATGTTTTCCCCAATAAATACTAGATTTAACGGCATATTCATTTCTTCTTTTATGTAAATCGGCATTCCATACGAAAACTGAAATAAATAGGGAAATGACGTAGATGAAAATTTCACATAACCCTTGATTCGATAAATCGTATCGGGCAATGCTTGTAGGAAGTTCTCAAACGCATCCAAATCAACTGCCTTTGAAAATGAGTAAACAAAAGTACTTAATTTCAAATCATTTTCAACATGACTTTTATTCAAATGTGGCTTTTTCTCATAGGAAAGAGATTGGATTTGCTTTATTGAAACATTAGAGTATGTAGTTAAAATGACAATTGCCTTTTCATTAAGTGATTGAATGCCGGTCGTAATGAGTATTTTTTCACCTTCACTTAATTCATCACTTTTATTAATGACAATTAAATCCGCATGTCTAATTTGTTCTGAAATCAACTGCTGAATTTGAGGAGAGTAGGTTCGGCGCTCTAACCAAAGTCTACCGTCAACAACGGTAAGAATTCCTTTCACATGCAGCTGGGTAGCAAATAGTGGGGACAGCACAGCATCTAAAGTTTCGACTGGATGAGCTGCTCCTGTTGTTTCGATGTATATACAATCTGGTTGATGAGTAATTAATAACTCTTGAAGTTGAGCTTCAAGTTTATCTTGAATCGTACAACAAATGCACCCACCTAGTAACTCTTTTAGTGGTACATCGTCATTAACTTCGTCGGAATCAATGGATACTTTTCCAAGTTCATTCATCAATACGGCAACCTTTCTGCCGCTCTCCTTCTCCGCTTTTAAAAGTTTCTTTAGTAAAGTCGTCTTACCGCTTCCTAAAAACCCCGATAATATATAAACTTCCGTTTGTTTCATCGCCTAGTTTCCCCCATTACCATAATTACATTTTACAGGAAATAGAGAAGATGTATGAACAACTTCCCTATTCACTTACCTCTTTTGATAAGAATTCAGAAATTGCGTCCTTATTTCTCTGCATATCCATATTTAATACTTCTCCTGCATGCTTAGTATATTTATTTGTGTAGCTATTTTCAACTGGTACTCGTAAGGTTTCAACATTTGAAACAGGATTTAGAATAAAAGTGGCTCCAAGTGTCAAGTAATCCTTAAGAGCAATGTCGGTGTCCACATGGTTAGCAACCTCTGTTAAAATATCTGGCAATTTTACAATTCCCTCAAATGATCCAAGTGTTTCAACCGCTTCATCCTTTAACGAGATAATGACCTCCTGCTGCCTCGCAACTCTTCCAAAATCACTCCTTGCATCATGCCTGAATCTTACATAATCCAAAAGCTGTTGGCCTTTAAGTACATGTATTCCCGGTTCACCTGAAATACGTAAATCCTTCATCATGGGTTTTGATACATCTACTTTTATCCCTTTTGGAGCAAGTATATCAACCACATTAATAAACCCTTGAAAATCAATCAGTGCTACATGATCTATTTTTACGTTGAAATTTTTTTCAACCGTTTCCTTTAATAACTTGTCCCCACCATAAAAATATGCGTGATTCAACTTACTTTTATTATATCCTGGTATTGTTACATAACTATCTCGCATTAAGGAAATCAGCTTTACCTGTTTGTTTAATGGCTCGTATTTTGCGAGCATAATGGTGTCTGATCTTGAGGATGCTCCCCCTCTACTATCAACTCCTAGTAATAAGACATTAATGTCCTTTTTATATGATTGAAATGGACGGAAACGTTCCACTGGGATCTCTTCACTTGTTTTTTCAACGGTTTTATTATAAATTTTGGGTTGATTATTCTCACCGTTCTCTTTCGAGGAGTAATAACCACAGCCTGCTAATAAAATAACCAGGAACACGGCCATCATATGTTTCATTGTTTTCACCTCGTCTGGAACTAAATTCTCTTATCAACTTAGAGATTAGTGTTTGTCGTTTTGTCCATTTTTACATAAAAAAAGCTCTCCCGAATAATGGGAAAGCTCTAACTAATTACTTTACTTCTTGTTGAAGAAGTTCTACTGCTTTTTGAAGCTGTGGGTCATTTTCTTTAATAAGATCTCTTAATTTCTCCATTAATAAAATGGTTGACTCCCCTTTTAGAATACCCGTTTGTTCAATATTTTGCTGTTTCTGGAATTCAATAACAGCTTTTTGAGTGGCTTCATCAAAGTATCCATCTTCTCGACCTGAGTCAATACCAAGAGCCTTTAACATTTGCTGGGCAGCCTTTACCTGAGTGGAAGCAACCGAAAGTTTTAACTCCTGCTCTGGATCTACATAAGCTATATTTGCGTATTCTGGCATTGCTACTTCAAAATCAGGAACAATTCCTTTTTCATGAATCCAATTTCCTTCTGGGGTTAACCATTTTTCTGTCGTATACTTCATATTCGAACCATCAGAAAAATCTTGAGCTCTTTGTACCGTCCCTTTACCAAAGGATTTCTCTCCAACCAATGGGACATCTGCTGATTCACTCACCGCTCCTGCCAGTATTTCCGAAGCGGAAGCACTTCCTTTATCAATAATCACAACTAATGGGATATCTGGGTTTTCCTTTTGCTCTGATTTAACCTCTTCAATATTCCCATCCCGGTCCTCAACCTTAAACAGCACTTTTCCTTCTGGGACAAACAAGCTCGAAATAGCAACCGCTTGGTTTAAAAGCCCCCCTGGATTTTGCCTTAAATCTAGAATTAGACCTTTCATTCCTTTAGATTGCAGATCATTTAAGATCGTAATTAACTCCGTTGAGGTATTCTCGGAAAAAGTCGTAATTTGAACTTTCGCAATCGTATCAGTTACCATCTCACCATAGACTGTTTCAATCGGAATTGTATCTCTTACAATTGAAAAGTTTAGAGGTTCTGACACACCAGGGCGTTGTACGACTAGCTTAACAGTTGTCCCTTTTTCTCCACGAATGAGTAATACTGCCTCTGTGGATCCCATTCCTTGAATGTTTTTTCCATCTACAGATACTACTTTATCGTTCGGCTTTAAACCAGCCTTTTCAGCAGGTGATCCCTTTAAAGGAGACACGATGATAATATAGCCATCCTTCTCCTGAATTTCAGCCCCTATCCCTTCAAATGAAGAAGATATACTCTCATGGAAGCTTGAAGCTTCTTCTTCATTCATATAGTCAGAATAAGGATCATCTAGTGATTGGAGCATTCCATCAATTGCCCCATTCACTAATTTTTTTTCATCGACTTCTTTAAAGTAATTATCTTGGATTGTATCAAAAGCATTGTATAGCTTCTCAAATTCTTTTCTCTCCGTGCCAGCGGTTACTACCTTTTCATCCCCAAATGCAAGAGCAAATGTAGTAATACCAGCTGCTAAAAATACCACTAAAAACAACAACATAACGAAATGAAATTTCTTTATTTGTATATAGGCTGATTTACCAGAACCTGATTGTTGTTCTTCAGGTCGTTGTTCATTTTCCAAATGCTTCACCACTTTCATTCCATAGGCTTGTTCTTACTGTTTAGAATAACATCTTTGCATTTGTTTTAACAAAGATTTTACTATATTAAAGTTGTTTATTATATTTTTTCAACGATATCAAAGTACTCTTCAAGCGTAATATTTTTTTCGAAGATGGTTTGTGCAGCGTCGACACCTACATACCGAAAATGCCAAGGCTCGTATTGATATCCTGTAATGGTTTCTTTTCCCTTTGGATATCGCAGAATAAACCCGTACTTATGTGCATTTGCTGCCAACCATTTCCCTTCATTTGTCTCACCGAAACTCTCAGTTAAACTTAAATTTGCACTTTTTGCTGATATATCCATAGCAAGTCCACTTTGGTGCTCACTATTTCCGGGTACGGCAACCACTTGCATTGCCTTTTCTTCTCCACTCTTCTTTACTTCTGCATCAAATATTATTCGTTGTCTTTCGTATGACCGATATCCAGATACAGCATATAGTTCGATTCCACTTGTTTTGGCTTCGGCAAACATATTCTCTAGTGCAACTGCCGCCTCTTGCCTCATTAAGCTTTTTTCTATTGTTTGATCTCCGAAGGAAAATGAAACATTCGGCTTCACAAGATCAGTAGGATTATAACTCTCTGGCAAAGCAAACATTTTATTTACAAGAGCAAGTACATTCAGTGGGTTTTGAATCACTTGTTTTCCATCAACTTCTTTCACATCGTTAAAAAAAATGGCCTCTAGAGTTGGTCCTTCAGGTAGACTATCCTGATCTTGAGTAGAATCTCCTGCAGCACCTTCAGTTGAATCATTTTGACCGTTATTTTCCTGGTCAACGATAGGTTCGTTATCCTTCTGTTCGTCCGTCTGTGTTGTTTCTTCCTTCTGATTGTTATTTAAGTATGGGATTTTACTAAAATCGCACCCGGACAATAAGAGGGTAATCCCTGCAATCGATAATAAATATTTACGCATTATTTCCACCTATCTTCATTTTCTAATACAATATTTCTATTTTATCATCAATAAAAAAATGCAGCATCCTTTTTGAATAAAAGAGAATAGAAAAAGCAGCTTCTAATTTTAGAAGCTGCTTCATTATTTATTGAATCGCCGCATCCAATGCAACAACAATCATGTCATTAAAAGTAGTTTGTCTTTCTTCCGCTGTCGTTTCTTCCCCAGTAAGAATATGATCGCTTACCGTTAGAACAGATAAAGCATTACGATCAAATTTAGCAGCTAAAGTATACAAAGCAGCTGTTTCCATTTCAATTGCTAGAATTTGGTATTTTGCCCATTTTTCAAGTTCACTGTTATCGTTATAGAACATGTCCGCAGTAAATACGTTTCCTACCTTTAAGTTCAAACCTTTCTCCACACCTACATCGTATGCACGCTTTAATAAATCAAAGTTCGCAGTAGGAGCGTAGTCAACACCACCAAAGGTTAGTCGATTCATTTGGGAATCTGTTGAAGCACTCATTGCTAAAATTACGTCTCTTACTTTAACATCCTTCTGAATTGCCCCACATGTACCTACTCGAATGAGGTTTTGAACATTATAACTATTCATTAATTCGTTTATGTAAATAGAAATTGATGGAACACCCATACCTGTTCCTTGTACAGATACTCGTTTCCCTTTATATGTTCCTGTAAATCCTAGCATTCCTCTAACTTCATTATAACAAGTAGCACCTTCTAAAAAGGTTTCTGCGATATATTTTGCTCGTAAAGGATCTCCTGGAAGAAGAACTGTTTCCGCTATTTCATTTTCTTTCGCGCCGATATGTACACTCATCTGATTTTCACTCCCGTTTTAGTTTACAGATATAATAATTCACCAAATAAAACTATACCATAATTCCTGTGAAAATAAAAAACTGCGGAGGGTGTCTCCACAGCTTTGTTAAAGTACGTGAATTCGACTTATTTTATTCCAACCACCTGGCTGAAGTTGATAGTAAGTAGTACCCTGTCTCCCCTCGTCAATATAAATAATATCACCTGTACCCATATATCGACCTTGATAATCATTTGGAATGCTGTCTTTTACATTGAATATACGAAATACGTCTTCTAAAACTTGCAGATGGGAACTTCCCGTTACATTCATACGATATACTTGTTTATACCCTTTCGTCTGCCTGAATTTGGGTGTTTGAAAGATCATTACTTCATACGTTTTTTTTAATAACCTGCTCCGTTCCTTTAACAACCTCAAGCCCCCCTTTATTATCCACTCCCCTTTTGATTAGACTTTAGCACTGTCGAATCCTTCATCAAAAAAACACTTTTTTTGTCGAGATACCTCTTTGACAAAAAAAAGTGTGTTAATAAAGTTAAGAATATTGTCTAATTAGGGACTCGAGCTTTGATTTTAGAATAGGAAGGTCTTTACTATGGATACTCAAAGAAATATTTGTTTCATCCATTTCAAGAGCTTCTGCTAAAAACCCACCTAATCCTCTTGCTTTCCGGTCTATTTGCAAAGCAAGATCCATTTGCTCATCTGACTGCGGAAAAAATATCACTTCAAGCTCATCTAGTTTGCCTCTAAAGGATCCCGAAACTGCAACAAATTCAAATTCCTGTGCGAAGGGTAATCGTCTTCTTTTGCGGTATGGAAGCTCCTCACAATCTGCCTCTCTCAATCGAAAACCTAGTTCAGCAACTGTATCTAATACACCTTTCATTAACTGATTAGGAACTACATTAATATAATCTTTATCTGAAGGGTCAACAGCATTTTTAATGTCTAATCCCGTTTCTACCCATACTTTTGTTCGTCCAATACTGATTGGAGTGTCAAACGGCACCCTTATTACAAAAGGTATTTCTTTTGTCTCGTTTGCACCAATTGTAATTGCTTGAATTAAGCGGAATCTCTCAATATCACCTTTGACAATATGCTTTTTATCATCTGACTCTTTTATATAGTTGGTATGTAGATTCAGATAAATATCGTCAATGTGCTGATCAATCTTTCCACCTTTTATCTGTACAATTCCTCTTACTTCCTCACCTGGAACGAAGACATCTTTTTCAAGCTTCGTATCTACTGTTGCCGATCCAATCCCAATACTTGCAAACACTTTATTAAAAAGTGACATGTTTATTCCTCCCTTTATTCACTGCAAATAAAAAACAAGCTTTGAGTTCATTTATCGTTTCAAAAGGCTTTTCAACTTGAAGTAATCTTTTGATTAATTGATTGGTCTCTGTTGATAATGATAACTCTTCGTCCCATGGTCGTTCCTTTTCACTACCAGTTGTTTCATAATTCGAATATAGTAAAAACAGGAGAAAGTGGCCTAGCTGAAAGTAATCAGCCTGAGGAGATATCTCGCTTTTTAAATCCCTCTTTTTATTGTCAGTATGTGATAACCATTTCGCCAATCCAAAATCAATTACTTTTAAGTCCTCGCCCTCAAGCATTAGATTTGGAATTCTTAAGTCTCTATGGACGATCCCTCTTTGATGAAGGTACTCTATTCGTTCAAGAAGCTTTAATCCATATAACAAAGACTCTTCTTCGGTAAACCTCTGTCCTTCGGTAAAGATAAGCTGCTCAAATGTTTTCCCGTGAATAAACTCCATTGTAAAAAAAGGAATCCTTCCCCACATCCCTTCATCAAAAACAGTAGGAAAAGAGGAATGCTGTAAGCTTTTCAGGATTTCAATTTCATACTGATGAATTTGTATTCCCTTTTTTGTAATCCTTTTATGAAATCGAACTAGCTTTAAAACAACTTTCTTTTCTAAGTAGGAATCGTAAACGAGATAACTATGGCCATAGCTGCCCATGCCTAAAAATTTATCAATTATATATCGCTCATTCATTTTCTCTCCCGGAGTTAATTCCTTATCCACTAGTGAAGAGAAAGCCAAAACAATAGGCTTTAAAATCATCATGTTTTATTACCTTTTTTCATATATGATTATTAACTGCTAAAAAAGCTTTTCGAGCTAAAAAAGCTGCTTTTATGCTTTCGTTTGTAATGTGCATGACCGTAATGGCTATGTTTATGCATATTCCGACGCTTGTAATAATCACTTGAACTATACTTTCGATGATGAGAACTTCCCAATATTGACTTCAGGATTTTTTTTAACATCATTCAGTCCTCCTAATGGTTGATATAAATATATACGTGATTTCAGATGGAAGGTTTCATAGAAAGGTGGCAAAAAATGAATTTTTCTTTTATTCCTTTTTTGGGTCTTCTTCAAGAGAAGATTTCCCAGTGGGCACTTCCATCGATAAAACGTAAAGAGATTTATAGTTTAAAGGAAATATCTATGTTTAGCGAACAATTAAACATGTTTTCCCCTTCTCCAATTCTTTATACAGATCAAAAAGAAAAAAACATCGTCGCTCATATTACAAAAGAAACTCATGCGTATAACAGAAATAACATCACGCGAACCCAAGCATATTATGAGTTCTTCATCAGAAATCAAGAGGTTCATTGGTCCTTCCTGGCGCATATCGTGTCCCGTAATGGAGGTTATTTCATGACCGACTTAATGAGCTCTTATTTAAAGGACTTTTTGTCTGATTCTCAAATAAAGCGATACTTTCTATTCCTTGAACGATCAAATGCATTCATTTTTCAAGATGCCTTTCCACAATTGCTTCTTTATGAATTCAGCAAGAGAATAGGAAAACCGCTTTTCCATCTTTTGTCCGCGTTTCATGTATCATCATTTATGCAACCCTTTTGGAACGAATTTTATTTAAAAAAGAATTCAAATGGAATAACTGTAGCCATGATTGTTAATGAGCAATATATGTTAGAAGAACGAGTAATAAAAGGAATATACCATTCAACCTCTCTACTTCAAGAGCTGCCTTACAAATTACAAGAAAATCTTGGATTTACCACGATCTTTATTCCGTACAAAGTCTCAAAAAAATACCGGTATCGCCTTAGTGGAAAAACGGTCAGGGAATTTGAACAGGTGAAAAAGCGGATTGAGCTCGGGAAGGAGCTTTATCAAATTTTATTCGAAGAACCCTATATATCAGAAACCATTAGGTTTGCTCACCATTATCCTCATAGCGGTTCTAGAAGCGACTACTGGGACTTTATGTTTTCGAAAGTGGAGAATGACCATGAAAAGCTATTTAGCCCAGCCCTTGAAAGTGTTTGGGAAGATGTGACCCATCAGTATACGAAAAAAGTTGACTGGTTTCAGCAAAAAAACATAGATGTTCTATCGTTTTTCAATGAACTTCCTGAGGTGACCACCTATGATTTAACGGCAGTCGCTTTGCGTCATTATCTTTTGTATAATGCCCTCGACCATATTACTGAATCATAATGAAAGGACGAAGCTAATTGAACGCTTCGTCCTTTCTATTGGGGTTTACAATGATTTTCATAAGCTATTCATCTTCGATTTCTTCATCTATAATGCATTTTTCGATTAAGTATTCGAAAGTAATATCAGCGAGTTCTTCTACTTCGCCTTCTGAGGGTACATAGCCCCTTTTCATCAGCTCTTGAAAGAAAAACTCTGCTATTTCATCTGTGTCGATGAATACCTCAATCTCCTTCATTGACTCGCCCCCCTTTTGTTCAAAATGTATGATGCATAAAGCCTTTTCATGCTAATTCCCTTAAAAATACAGCACCTTTGTTCAAATTTTTTCTTTTCATATGTTTGGAATGTTTTTAGTTGGACAAGCATAAAGATGAAATACAAACAAAGATTTTAGGAGGATTTTTTATGACAACCTTTTCAAAGCTGTTTCAATCATTTAGCGAGGATATAAATAGTGAAGAAAGTGCACTAATGAATTCATTTGAAAAGATTACATCTTTCTTTTTTCAAGGAGCGATTTGGACAGGAATTCCGCTTTTTATTTATTTCATATTCTCTTATTTAAATTAATTACACATTGCTTTTTCCATCGTTCGTTTTTAACTGCTGAAGTTTTTTTAAAACTAACTTCATGACTTTTACATACTCTTCATCATGAAACATTTCATATAAGATACGATAATCATTATACAAGTCTAATAAGGCATCAATCATTTCACTTGATTGTTTTTTTTCATTTAATATTTCTCTTTCAGCTTTTCTATAGACATTTTTTGGTTCAGGAAGTTTAAGAGTCTTTTTCTTCTTATCTAGTGAATATAGAAGTCCAAGCTTTTGAATAAACGTATCTGCGCTATCGGCATCGGCAATTAGCGTCAACTCATCTTCATTTGCTTCTAGCCATTCCCCATCACTGATACGTGAGAGCTCATAAATAACGTCCTCCCATGCATCCTCCTTATAACGCCAGATTTCTGTACGAAAACCAATCACCTTAAACAAATCCGCGCCATAACCTTTCACTTGGACAAGATCACCAATAAAAAACTTGTATTCTATATCAATCTCTTCTCTTTCGATCGGATCACCTTCATAATCGGAAAGCATTTGGAGACTTGATTCCATGTATAATCCTTCACTCTTATTTATTTCATATACATACATACCATCAAGCCACTTTAGATTTGTTACTTTGCCCACCGTACCATACATGGTGACCACGACAGTATCACCGATTTTATACTTTGGTTTTTTTCTGTCACTCATGTCAATGGTTCACCTCAAATGTTTGTCGTAGTTACTGATTACAATAGTATATGCAAGCAATAAAAAAACGTCTCTTCATAGAAGAGACGTTGTCAACCGTTTTTATTCTAATGTGTGTATGACCTAATCATTCACATATAATTCCCATGCATCATCAAATATAGCCATGCTCTCTAAGTAAGGGCCATTTAACTCCAAATAGGAGGATAATTCAGTGTAGTCAGTTGATGTCTTTGGAAAGCTATGATCTAAGTAGGCATCATTTGCAAATCGACTAATGGCATCCTTTGGTGCTGGATGCCTATATTTCATTAAGAAGTGATAGAACGATTTTCTCAAAATTTAGGACACGCCTTTCACAAATGGTTTCCATGTAACCTTACTATAGGTATTTTGGAAAAGGCAAGTGTTTTTGTGTCTTAACTTGTAAAGTCAAAGTAATTTCTTTTTAATAAGCGTGGCTGATTCATTAAATCTTGGTAAGTTACCTGTTTGGCAAGTTTTTTCGTATCAATTAAAAACAATTGATCCTCAATCTCTTTCACGATCTCATCTTCTTGATAAATCATTTCACAGTTTGAGCAATAAATGGAAGGAGTCTCTTCTATTGAAATGGCATTTGTTCCGTCAGGCAATTCCCAGTATACAGTATGATGTTTTTTTGTAATAAGGCTAGAATCACACCAGTGGCAACATGGCATTTACAACTCCTCCTTTTGTACACTTTCTTTCCCCTTGGAGATTTGTGCTTGAAATTTTTTCTCTTTCAACTGATCACGTTTTTCACGCTTATCTTTTAATGAACTATGATCAGGATTGGTCTCATATTCCTTTCTACGCTCTAAGCGATTTAACCCTTCTGGAACTAGATTAGGCTTCACATCATTCATTAACCCAGCGATTCCAACCAAAGACTTCTTCTCTTCATAGTCAGAGTAAATCTGTTTAAAATAGTCATCTGCTCGGCCAGCCACATAATTTTGCGGTTCAGGATAGGTTGTGATGACCCCTTCAAAATTTCTCAACACAACTTTATCGGCACTTTGTGAAATAAGATAATTAGGTTGCAGGGCAATTTTTCCTCCACCACCTGGTGCGTCGACCACGAAGGTAGGGACGGCATATCCAGATGTGTGACCGCGTAATCCTTCAATGATTTCTAACCCTTTTGAAACAGGTGCTCGGAAATGGCCGATGCCTTCTGAAAGGTCACATTGGTAAATATAATAGGGGCGAACTCTTATCTTTACTAAATCATGCATGAGTTTTTTCATGATTGGGACAGAATCGTTAATTCCTGCAAGAATCACCGATTGATTTCCGACTGGTACTCCTGCGTTCGCTAGCATTTCGCAAGCCTTTTTAGATTCCTCTGTAATTTCAATTGACGTATTAAAATGAGTATTTAACCAAACTGGGTGGTACTTTTTTAAAATATTACACAGATTTTCTGTGATTCGCTGAGGAAATACTACTGGTGCTCTAGTACCTATTCTTATGATTTCAACGTGATCGATCTCTCTTAAGTTCTTTAAGATATATTCAAGAACATTATCATTGATTAAAAGTCCATCTCCACCAGAAATAAGAACATCTCTTATTTGAGGGGTATTTCTTATATAACTGATTGCACCGTCTAATTGCTTTTTAGGAACTCCCATCCCGATTTGACCGGAAAAGCGTCGTCTCGTACAGTAGCGACAATACATGGAACATTGATTTGTTACGAGGAATAACACTCGATCTGGATAACGGTGTGTTAATCCTGGCGTTGGGGAATCTTCATCTTCGTGGAGAGGATCCTCTAAATCGTATCTTGTTTTAACTATCTCTTGTGAAATAGGCACTGACTGCATTCTAATCGGACATCTTGTATCATCTGGATTCATTAACGATGCATAATATGGTGTAATATTCAGTGGAATGGTTTTTGTTGAGATTTTAACTCCTTCTTCTTCTTCATGGGTTAGGTTTATAACTTTTCGTAAATCATCCAATGTTCGAATTGTATTTGTCAGTTGCCAAATCCAATCATTCCACTGTTCCTCCGTAACATCCTTCCATAGCTCTATCGAAGACCAATGACGATCTGGTTTATATAATGAATGTTTCATTCTTCATTCCTCCCAAACATGCTTTATATAAACTATGCAAGTTTTGTGCCAAGATTAAAACTAACGAAAGAGCAGAGAATAATGCACTTTTACATACAAAAAGGTGCCGATTACTCGGCACCTTGCAGCTCATACTTTTGGATTTTGTATTGAAGGGTTTGTCTTGGAATTTGCAGCAGTTTTGCAGCTTGCTTGATGTTTCCACTCGTTTGCTCGAGAGCTTCACAAATCATATTTTTTTCAAACTCCTCGATTTGTCCCTTTAGAGAATAACCTTTGATCACTTTCCTAGAAGTAGAGGTATTTCCTTTCAGCATGGCAGGTAGATGTTCCATACCCAAACTGGTTTCTTCACAAACATTCATCATATATTCGATGGTATGCTTGAGTTCCCGAACATTCCCTGGCCAATCGTAGGATTGAAAAATGTTCATCACTTCAGTAGACACACCTTGTATATTTTTATGGAGAACCCCATTATAATGATCAAGAAATTTTATTGATAAAAATTTAATGTCTTCTGGTCTTTTTCGGAGCGGCAATAGCTCAAACGTTAATACATTTAACCGGTAAAATATATCCGTTCGTATCAGCTTTTCTTCTAGTGCTTTTCTCGGATGAACATTCATTGCAGCGATCACCCGAACGTCTACCTGTACACTTTTCGAAGAGCCAATACGCCGAATCATTCCATCTTCAAGAACACGTAATAACTTAGCTTGTAAGTCAATCGGCATGGCATGAAGCTCATCTAAAAACAATGTCCCTCCATCCGCAAGCTCAAACAATCCAGGTCGGTCAACGGCTCCTGTATAACTCCCTTTTGCAGTACCAAAGAGAATGCTCTCGAGTAAAGTTTCTGGAATGGCAGCGCAATTTTGAACAATAAATGGGGCATTTCTTCGAACAGAGGCGTCGTGTATCCCTTGAACAAATAATTCCTTCCCCGTTCCACTTTCGCCATAAACTAATATCGATGATTGCGATTTTGCTAGCTTATAAGCTTCTCGTTTTATTTGAAGAAACTCATTATTTTCTGTAAGTAAATCATCCAATGTATACTTAACGGCGCTATTGCTTTTTTTCTTAGGATTTATCTTTTGTTTTTCTTTTTGTAAATCCAATAATTGTTCAGACAATCTTTTAATACTGGAATAATCCTTCGCAATTTCCATCGCGCCAAAAAAATCGCCATGTACACAAATAGGAATGGTTGAATTAATCGTTTCAATCCTTTTTCCATGAATATTAGAATAAGATTGAGCCACATTCACAATCTCTTTTCTAGACTTCAGTACTCTTAATAACGTGCTCGTCTCTTCCGTTAACGATGGAAACACTTCCAATAAAGGCTTCCCTATTACTTCTCCCGCCGTTAATCCATCGTGTTGGGCAGCCACTTCGTTATAAAAAATCGTCTTGCCATTTAGATCCACAACATGAATCCCCTCATCAACGCCCTTTAAGATTTCCGTCACGACTTCAATGGATATACTGCTTGTTTCAAACATCCTCATCACCCACCTAAAGCATATATATGCCTAAGTGCCGAAAAACTGTCACTTTATATTAATTTTCGGCAGCTTGGTAAGTGGATAAATTTTTCACCCAAACATTCATGTCTTCGAGCTTATCAAAAATATAACAATTGTTCACTAACCGTCCTCGATATTGATAGCCTAATTGGTGGAGAACGGCATTCATGCCAAAGGAAAGCGACCTTGCAATAGAGTACGAACAATAGATTTGTTGTTGAAATAAGTCTTCTTCAAGCTTTTTCAAAAGGATCTTCATTAATCCAAATTTACGGTGTTCCTTCTTCGTCGCACAATCCGTTAATTCTGCGTTACGAAACATATTATTCACTTCAGCAGATGCGGCACTAATCAATTCGTGATGATACATAAAGGCATAGTAGATGGTTCCTTCTTTCATGGTCTTTTTCACATATTCAGGATCATGCAGGGGTGTGGGATAAATTTGAAAAACCTCTCGATACAAATCCGAAAGCATTTCCGCTTCCTTCTCACCCACTTTCATAATCTTATAATCGGCTGGTGGCATAATTACTTGTGAAGACCTTTTTAATTGTTGGACAGAAGCGATGATATCTTCTTCCACTTGGAGATGAGAGGAAAAAGCTCGGTCGGGAACAAGGTATTTACAAAAAAAATACCCATCCGATCCTAAGAAATATCCATCTATGATCGCTTCATTCCGATATCCCTTTTCTAAAAATATTTTGTAGTCTTCAAATTTCCCTTTAATGATTATTTTTTCACTATTCGCCTGTTTGGCAAGCTCTTCTGTCGCTTGGATGACGAGATAGGGATCCCCCACATAATGATCCAGTCGTACACGCTTATTAAAAGCGTCCATATAAACTTCACATCGAATCCCACTTTCCTCAACGGTACGAAAAGCTGGCAACTGATTCATCATATCTCCTCCTAAAGGGAAAGCCCGACCAAATACTTGGTCAGACTTTCTTCATTAATTCTATACAATCTATCTAATCACTTCTACTTACTTCACACCATCTCAGGATGGTAGAAGCAATAATATCCGCACTCGTAAATAAATCTTCTAAAACAATATATTCGTTTGCATCATGAGCGACCTCTGTTACACCTGGACCGAAAATAACCACTGGAATATCACCAATTTTTGATAGTACTCCACCGTCTGTCCCCCATGGTGAAGCTTCAACAACTGGAGAAGAGCCCATAACTTCCAGGTAGGATGATTCGAGAGTAGTAAGTAACGGATGTTCTATATCCAAATCACCTGGAATCCACCTTCCACCAAACCACTCAACCGTGGTTGGATAGTCTTTAAACCAGATGTCCTTCTTTTCCAGCTCCTGCAATGAACGTTCTAGTTCAGCCTGCACGGCAGACATTTTTTCATCTGGTGCTACACCAATTCTCCCCTCTATAATACAAATATCTGGAACGGAGGATGGCCAATCCCCGCTATGAATCTTACCGATGTTTATTGGGATGGGAATGGGTATATTTTTATACAATGGATCTACAATTCTACTATTCCGAACCTTTTCTAGCTCATTCAACTGATTGATTACTAATATTCCTTTTTCAATTGCATTTACTCCTTCGTACCTAGTACCTCCATGTGCTGAGCGTCCTTTAACAGTTACACGAAACCACATAGAGCCTTGCTGCTTTGGAAAAATTTTTAGATTGGTAGGCTCAGGAATAATCGCTCCATCCGCCCGATATCCCCTTAGCACGGCAGCCAAGGTTCCCGCACCTCCACTTTCTTCTTCTATCACGCTCTGGAAGATGACATCACCTTTCAGCTGAATCTCTGTTGCGATGATCGCTTCCATCGCTAGAAGAAGGGCCACCGTTCCTCCCTTCATATCTGTGGAACCACGACCATATAATCTTCCCTCTTCGATGAAACCACTAAATGGGTCATTTTTCCACTCAGCCAAGTTATTTTCTGGCACCACATCAATATGACCGTTTAGAATTAATGATTTCCCATCTCCAGTCCCTTTCAAAACTCCAACAACATTCGGATTCCCCGTATAATCCTTTCGATCCGAGCAGTAAGCAGGATGGTTCATAAGGGTCTTATTGCCAATTTCCCAAATGTCGAGCTGTAGACCTAGTTCCCTACACTTTTCAATAATAATTGCTTGAGCAGCTGCCTCCTTTCCCCTTACACTTCCTTCTTGTACAAGCTTTTGAAGAAGTCTAGTGGCATGCACGCGATTCCTCTGCATCCATTTTCTAACTTTGCGAAGCTCCTCTTCCATCTCTCTTCGCCCCTTTATCTATTGTGTTACTTACAAAAAAATGAACAAGCGGTAGACTCTCGAACTTGATCCAATGTATAAGGTTGAAAAACCTCACTTAAAACTAAACCTTTCTCCGTCACATGAAAAACAGCCATATCTGTGATTATCATATCCACACATGCCCGAGAGGTTAATGGAAACGAGCATTCTTTTACAATTTTGCTATTTCCCGCTTTATCCGTATGGTTCATTAATACGATTACCTTTTGCGCTTTCTGTGCAAGCTCCATTGCACCGCCCATACCAGGTATTTTTTTACCCGGAACAATCCAGTTTGCTAAATCTCCTTTTTCACTTACCTGCAATGCCCCTAAAATGGTGATATCCACGATTCCCCTACGGATCATTCCAAAGGCAATGACACTATCACAGTAAGAACCACCACTCACTAAACTAACCGGATATCCTCCAGCATTACATAGGTTTTCATCCTCTTCCCCTTGTTTAGCAGAAGCCCCCATCCCAACAATTCCATTTTCCGCATGAAACATCACATTTATTTCTAAAGGAAGATGATTCGGAACAAGCGAAGGAATGCCAATCCCTAAATTGACCACCATTCCTTCTTTGATTTCTGCTGCAGCTCTTTTGGCCATTTGATCACGGATCCCTATTCCCATACCCATTTCCAGTTCACCCCTTCCGTCGGTACAATATAATTGACAAACACTCCAGGCGTGACGATTTCATCGGGATGAAGTTCACCAACTTCAACGATTTCCTCCACCTCTGCGATGGTAATATCTCCAGCCATCGCGACCAAAGGATTGGTATTTCTAGCACTTTTATCATAAATAAGATTGCCGTATTCATCTGCCTTCTTCGCATAGACAATGGATATTGGCGCACTTAATGCTGTCTCTAGTAAATAACTTCTTCCTTCTAATACAACTTTCTCTTTATTGGTTGACACAAAGTCACTGTCCATTCCAATATCTGTTAGAAAAGCTGGAATACCTACACCACCCGCTCTAATTCGCTCAACTAACGTTCCTTGAGGTGAAAATTCAACTTCAAGATTTCCCTCAGTCATTAGTTGTCCTGCAACAGGATTGGAACCAATATGAGAAGCAATTACTTTTTTTACTCGTCCGTTTGCTACAAGCCTCCCTATCCCTATATGTGGAAATCCCGTATCGTTTCCAATAAGTGTTAAATCCTTAACCCCTTTATTGAGTAGCCCTTCTATAATAGATGGCGGAGAACCCACCCCACCAAAACCACCAAACATAATGGTTCCACCATCATGAAATAAATCCAAAACCTTTTCTACCGTGGTAATCTTATTGAAGCGATTTTTCATGACTTACCTACCCCCTCTAAAATTTCATTGGAAAAGTCTAAGAAGGTTTTACGTAGAAGAATGATTAATTCATCAATCTCATCCTTAGAAATCGTCAGGGGAGGTGCAAGGATAATTGCATCACCATGAATTCCGTCAATTCCAGCAGCTGAAGGGTAAAGCAGTATGCCATTATTAGCCCCTAGCTGAATCATTTTATTTGTAATTTGATCTTCTCTTGGAAAAGGTTCTTTATTTTCAACCGATTGAACAAATTCAATCCCGATTAACAATCCTTTCCCCCGAATATCTCCAATAAATGAAAATTCTTCTTTTAGTTCTTGTAAATGATAAGATAAATAAAAGCCCTTCAATTCAACCTGCTCTATAATTCTATTATTTTGTAAATATTCCATGACCGCTAGTGAGACGGCACATGATTGTGGGTTCGCACTAAGGGTGTGACCACTCATGATACTTTTTGTTCCAGCCAAGATTGGCTCCATCACTTTGTTACTCACTAAAGCTGCAGCTATAGGTGCATAACCTGCTCCCATCCCTTTGCCGAGCGCGACTATATCTGGCTCCACACCCCAATGTTCACAAGCTAGCATTTTTCCTGTCCGACCAAATCCAGTCATTACTTCATCTGCGATAAATAGAATTTGATGATGGTCACATATTTCTTTTATTACCTTGAAATAACCAACTGGCGGTGATATGGCCCCACCCGCAGCCCCAATCACCGGCTCCGCAATAAAAGCAGCAATATGTTCTGCTCCTATTTTTTTAATCACATTTTCCAGTTCAGTTGCACAGGCAAACTTACACGAGGTGGGCTCTAAATTATATGGACAACGGTAACAATAAGGAGGTTGTATGGAGGGAAAATCCTCAAGTAGAGGGACAAATCTTGCTCTCCTTAACGTATGACCTGACATCGATAATGCACCAAGCGTGATACCATGATAGCTAACCCACCGAGAAAGGATTTTATTTTTCGTTTTAACCCCTTTTTCCTGCCAATGCTGAATCGCTATTTTCATAGCTGTCTCTGTTGCTTCTGAACCGCTATTTACAAAAAAACTCCAGTTCAAAGACCCAACACATTGTTCAGCTATTTTTCCAGCAAGTGCTTCTGCTGCTTCACTAGTAAACTGCGATCGGTAGACAAAGGACACCCGCTTTGCTTGTTGAACCATCGCATCAATAATTTCGGGAACACCGTGACCAATATTGGCCGTTACAGCACCGGATGAAGCATCAACATACCTCTTCCCTTCCTTGTCATATAAATAAATGCCTTTCCCATAATCTATTGTTGGATATACCGCATCAAGCAGCGGTTTAATTAAATATGAATGCTCCATTTGACTCCCCCGTTCCATACAAGCGTAAGCGACGCCTTATAAGATTGTATGAGTAAGAAGAGGAAATCTTTCTTTTTATTGCTTTTCAAAAGTTTATGGAATTCTAATGAAATGTTAGGGGCTGAAAAAGACTCCTTGATAAAGTTCTGTTGGCTTTTTCATAAAAAGGGGCTTATGAAGGACGTTTCTTCTGGTTACTTAAGGGCTAACGGTCTTCATCTCGCTTATGAAGGACGTTTCCTCTGACTTTTTAAGGGCTAACGGTCTTCATTAGCCTTATGAAGGACGTTTCCTCTGGTTTTCTAAGGGCTAACGGTCTTCATCAGCCTTATGAAGGACGTTTCCTCTGGTTACTTTAGGGCTAACGGGCTTCATCGCGCTTATGAAGGACGTTTCCTCTGATTTTCTAAGGGCTAACGGTCTTCATCATAGAAATGCTGTAAAAATCCCTTTTACATTTTGATCAAGAAAGGCGGTATGCAAATCTTCTATCCGCTCTTCAATGCTGGTACTAAAAAACTCATCGTGTGTATGTACATGTTTTCCAAACGTTACATGAAAGCCTAATGCTTCTAATCGGTTTCTTGCTATATCCACCTGTTTTTCTTTTAATATGGCCATACTTCTTGAAGGTGATATGACCCTAACCTCATCACCCGGTTGTAAACGCCTTGGAACCATTCCCACCACAATCCATCCCCTTTATAAATAATAGATAAATAGGACCTGCCATCTTTTGACAGGTCCATCTTATTATACCAAAACGGGTTCAGTGTTTGTTCTTTTAGTTGATTTCTCAACGATATCTCTAGCGATCCAAACGCCGCATGCACTAGCTTGAGCAAGTCCTCGAGTGATCCCTGCTCCATCTCCACCAACATAAAGCCCGCTAATTTCTGTTTCAAAACGATCATTTAGCTTTGGTCGTGCGGAGTAAAACTTCGCTTCCACACCGTAGAATAATGTGTGCTCAGAAGCAAGACCTGGCGATACATGATTTAACTCTTCTGTCATTTCAACTAAGCTCTTCAGTGTATTATATGGAAGCACTAACCCCAAATCTCCCGGTACTGCTTCTTTAAGTGTCGGCTCTAAAAAGCCCTCTTTAATACGCTTTTCAGTGGAACGGCGTCCTTTTAAAATATCTCCGTACTTTTGAACAATTAGTCCACCGTTAGATAAACTATTGGCTAGCCTAGAAATTTCATGTGCGTACTCATTTGGCTTATCAAAAGGATCTGAGAAAGTGTGAGATACTAATAAGGCAAAGTTCGTATTTGGGCTACCTAATTTAGGATCCTTGTAAGCATGACCGTTGGCTAGCATGATTCCAGAGTGATTCTCTACAACGACATGTCCTGAAGGATTACTACAGAAGGTTCTTACGCGGGTACCAACCGATGTATTAAACGTAAATTTCCCTTCATACAGATGCTCGTTAATTTCATCCATAACAATATTCGATGTTTCTACACGAACACCAATATCGACTTGATTATTAATCATTTTTAAACGTCTTGATTTTAATAGCTTGGCCAACCATACCGAACCGTCACGCCCTGGTGCAACCACCACTTTTTCAGCAGATAAGCTTTCCCCAGCCTTTAATTTAATTCCGGTTACCTTATGACCATTTGGCGTTTTTTCTGTGATTAAGTCTTCAACTTCTGCCTTGTAGACCATATCAATCTTTGTTTTTAAGTATTCATAAATGCTTTGAAGGATTTGCAGATTTTGTTCTGTTCCTAAGTGTCTTACTTGAGCACGCAGAAGCTTTAAGCCAGCAGCATATCCACGTCTCTCGATATCTCTAACTTTATCAGTTAAAGGGTCAGTGATGCTTTCAGTCGCTCCGTGGTCAAGGTTGATTCGGTCCACATAATTTATTAAATCAACAACCTGTGAATCTGGTAAATAATCCGTCATCCAGCCTCCAAACTCACTTGTGATATTAAACTTTCCATCCGAGTATGCACCTGCTCCTCCAAATCCATTGGTAATTGAACACGCAGGCAAACACCCTGCAAATTCCTTCCTACCAGCTGCTGGTGGGCATTTATCGATTTTTTTTTGTAAAATAGGACAGTTTCTTTTATATATGTCGTGACCTTTATCAATCAATAATATGGATGCTTCTGGCATTTTTAATGTAAGTTCATAACATATAAAAATTCCAGCTGGACCTGCTCCAACAACGATAACATCATAATTTGTTTTCAAGGTATTCCCTCCGAGGCTACTATCTATATTCGCATTTCCTTTAACCATGTGTAAATATACCAAATATAGATTATTCAGTCAATAAAAATACGAACATTTTTTATAGCTAATAAAATAACGTTCGTATTTTTTAAAAAATAAACAAACAAAAACTCGAGCACTATGCTCGAGCTTTTGTTTATATTAGCATCCTTTTCCGTAGAAACTAGCACCGATGATGATGAGTAGAATGAAAAGGACAACGATTAATGCAAAACCGCCACCATATCCACATCCAACTGGCGAAACTGCTGTAGGGTACCCGTAACCAGGGTAACAAGGGTCACATCCATGTCCGTAATGCATATGTTTATACCTCCTAATTAAGCTTTCCTTTTACAATATTTACAATATGTAGTAGGTCCTTGTCCCGCATGTGTATATGCCCATTTTTTCCGAAAAAGTTTAGGCGGCCCGTGTTTTCCTTGTCAAAAGCGGATAAACATTGTAATGTTTTTATATTAAGAGGTTAGGAGTTATATAAAATGAAAAGTATTTTAAAGAGCTTTGTAAATGGTATTTTAACGATTGTACCAATCATACTCGTGATTTACGTAACATATAAAACCTTCATGTTTTTAGACGGACTTCTAGGTGGGTTCTTAAAGCAGTACTTTAAAGAGTCGTATGTTCCAGGTATCGGAATTTTGGCAACGTTAGTGTTAATTACCATTTTAGGTTTTTTATCTACGAAGTTTGTGACAGGTACCATCTTCCGAATCATTGACAGGTTATTAGAGAAAATTCCTTTCGTTAAAACTGTTTATTCGGTTATCAAAGATACCGTCCATTCCTTCTTAGGTGAAAAAAAATCCTTCTCAAAAGTTGCACTTGTAACCGTTCCTGGCACAAATATGAAAAGCCTCGGATTTGTTACATCAGAGGATCTTGAAGTTTTTTACGAACCGTTAAGTGATTATATCGCTGTGTATGTTCCTCAAACCTTTCAAGTGGCTGGATTCACTTTTTTAATCAGAAAAGAGGATGTTGAATTTATCGATGTTAAACCAGAGGATGCAATGAAATTTATCCTTTCTGGGGGCATGACTTCGAAAAAAACAACCTTGATAGAAGCTCAAAAAGAAAGGTAAAAGCCGCATATGGCTTTTACCTTTTGATTTATGAAAATAAGATTTTATACTTACCGTACCCTTTTTCATCCAGCTCATCGACGGGAATAAATTGAAGTGCTGCAGAGTTGATACAATACCTTAGCTTTGTCGGCCCTGGTCCATCATCAAACACATGACCAAGATGAGAATCAGCAGATTTACTACGGACTTCTGTACGAACCATAAAGTGACTGCGATCTATCTTTTCAATAATCTCTTCCTTGTCAATTGGCTTTGTAAAGCTTGGCCACCCACATCCCGCATCATATTTATCTTTAGAGCTAAAAAGCGGTTTACCTGAAACAATATCTACATAAATACCGTCACCAAACTGATCCCAATATTCATTTCGAAACGGAGGCTCCGTCCCATTTCTTTGGGTCACTTCATATTGCATAGGAGTTAAACTTTCTTTCAAATCTCCTTCTTTTTTCATTGGTCATTCCCCCAAGCTTTCTTAATAAAGGCGGTGCGCCCAGACCCCTCAGAATATCTTCCATATCGTACAGGATTCTTCTTATAAAATTGCTGATGATAATCTTCAGCGGCATAAAATTCTTTTGCCGGTAAAATTTTTGTGGCAATAGGCTTTGAAAAACGACCACTTTGCGCTAATTCTAGCTTAGATTGTTCAGCTAGTACCCGTTGTTCTTCGTCATGATAAAAGATTGCCGTTTCATACGATTGGCCCCGATCATAGAACTGTCCACCAGGATCGGTTGGATCAATTTGTTGCCAGTATACGCTTAACAGTTTTTCATAAGAAAATATTTCAGGATCATACGTAATTTGTACAGCCTCGTAATGCCCAGTTGTTTCTCGGCATACCTCTTCATAAGTAGGGTTTTCCTTATGTCCCCCTGTATAGCCACTGATGACAGAAATAATTCCAGGCTGTTCATCAAACGGTTTTACCATACACCAAAAGCATCCACCAGCAAATGTCGCAAGTTTCTCCATAAGGCACCTCTTTTCAAATGACTCCTACATATATAGAGTATTTCATTCAGACTTTCAATGCAAACAAGGAGCTTCCATACAGTAAAAAACATAGGCACCTCTCCTCCCTACAAAGCATATGTTACACTGAATATCCTTTAAGGAGTGAGGGGTTTGTCTGATTATAGAAACCATGATGACTATTTGCATAAAGCAGCTAGGTACGATTTATTAGCACAATATTATAAATACTTAGATCCATCCATGCATATTCACTATTACCAAAAACACATTAGGTACATGAACAAAGCAATGAGTTCCTTAAGAGCTCAATCAGTTGCAAACTACTATCAGAGCAATTCACCAGCTAGAATTCGTGTACTACATGCTTCACCTGACGCACCGAAAGTTGATGTATATATTAATGGAAATCGAATTTTACGCGATTTTCCATTTAAAGAAACGAGCAATTATTTATCATTACCAGCTGGAAAATATCAAGTAGATATTTATCCTGCAGGTGACATGGTATCAACGGTTCTAAGTAGAAAGGTAACCGTGGAGGCAGGGAAGCAATATACCCTTGCTGCTACTGATATGGTTGAAAAGTTAAAGCTTGTAGAGCTAGAGGATAATCCGAGTATCCCGTCCGGTGAAACGAAAGTTCGATTTGTACATCTCTCACCTGATACTCAACCTGTTGATATAGCCGTAAAAAATGGCGATGTTGTTTTCCGTAATATTGGGTTCAGACACTCAAGCGATTATTTAGCCTTATCTCCATTAACCGTCGATCTTGAGGTAAGAGCTACAGGTACAAAGGATGTCCTTCTTCCGTTACCAGCTCTTTCATTCCAAAAAAATCAAGTGTACACACTTGTAGCCGTAGGGCTAAGTAAAGGGGAACCATCCATTGAACCCATCGTTTTAACGGAAAGAGAATAAAATAGGTGGCCATTACGCCGCCTATTTTATTGGAACAAGAAGAGTAAACACAATATTATCTCGTTTTAAATCAAATGTATTTACTCTTACCTTTGTATCGCTCTTTAGCTTTAGATCATGAAGGTTTACGTACACCTCTTCATCATTCGGCCGAATCGTAATCCAAGAAGGAAGATCATAACTATCTCGAATAAATTTCAATACGACTGGAACGGGCAATTGTAGATGCCCGATCGATATGGTCTTCTGTCTGAGAATCAAATCACCATTATCTAAAGAAGCTGGTTCAAAGGTAAGTTTTAACTCCACGTCTTGAGTAAATACCTTCATTGTCCCATACAATTCTACCTGGTCAGTAAGTGTGACGTTGTATTTGATTCTCTCATTAAGCCCTTGCTCTTCAATATAATGATTGATCAATCGGTTTAAATCGGCTTTGTTTGATTGAACATGAAATTGAACATAATCATCCTGATTGATATCCTTTAGAACTATCTCTTCATCCTTTGTAGGAAGGAAGATCAAGAAAACCACACCAACTACAACAATGATATTAAGAATAATCAATGCTATAAAAAGTTTTTTCCAACTATTCATCAGTGCTTGCCTCATTTCTGGCAGTCGATTTCAACTCATATCGTTCCGTCAGTATTCCTAATGAAAGAGTTTCGTAAATTCGCACAGCAATTTTTTCGTAACCTAAATCATTAGGATGAAAGTAATCTGTATATAACAGATTCTCCTCACTTTCATGAAAAATATCAGCTATATCTACAAAATAAGCCCGTTCATAGTCGGTTAATATCGTCCGACTCGTCATATTCCAATCCTGCATTATGAGATCCATCTCTTCTACATCAGGAAACCACTCATAAAAAGGATTATACAATCCTATCAAGACAACCGTACCTGAAGGATTTATTTCACGAATTAATTCAATTATGGTTCGAAGATTTTTTTCGAATTGCTTTTTTTCTGTTTCAAACAACTCCAAGTCTAGAGTTGAAAAATTTTCTCTTACTATTTTCATTACATCATTTCCACCAATGGTGATAAGGACCAAATCAGCTGTTGTTAATGAATCATTCACTTCATCTGTCTTTAACTTACTAATAAGTTGGGATGTTCGATTCCCTTTTACACCGTAGTTCACAATTTCCGCTTCAGTTATCCCCTTCTCTTTTTCTAGATACTCCTTAAGATAAGGCACATAGCCTCCACGATTTGTACTATCCCCTACACCCTGTGTTAAAGAATCTCCTACGGAAACCATTTGAAAAGGTTGGGAAATAAAATCGATAGGAATAGGTGCTTTTCTTTCTACCGTTGTTTCCCTAAGCTGTATTTGATTTGACTTTTGATTTTGTGTTTGACCGCAAGAAGAAAGTACAACAGTAAAAACAAGAATAAAGGCCCACCTCACGAAAAACACCTGCCTTTATAGTTTTTTGTATAGTCTATGGTCAACTGCTTGTCAAATAAACTAAAATAGACCTTTTAAAAGGTCTATTGAAGGGCTTTCATATCATTAATAATTTCCTCATAAGGAATTTCATTAAGACCAGTATAATATTTCATAATTTTACCATCTTGATTAACTAGATAAAAGTCAGTTCCGTGAATAACTTGGTCCTGATTTGTTGGTTTTTTAACTATTGTCTTAAATGAATCCATTGCAAACTCTTCTATATGTGTTTGCTCATAACCAGTTAGGAAATTCCAGTTAGAAAAATCGACCTTGAAATACTCGCCAAATTCTTTTAACACTTCTGGTGTGTCTACATTAGGATCTACGGAGAAGGAAACAAACTCTATATTTTCAATTCCTTCATCTTTTACCATCTGTTGAAGCTTTTCCATATTATACGTCATCGGAAGACACACGTCCTCACAGTTCGTAAAAATAAAGTCTGCTACCCAAATTTTCCCTTCTAAATCCTTTAAACTAAATGGCTTGCCTTCCTGATTTGTATACGAGAAATCAGCAACTGGCCAATTTTTCGCATCTGGTATTCCATTATTCCCACATGCTGCCAGGACAAATACCATCAGAATACTAACCAATTTAAACATCTTAACCTTCATGTATCCACCTGCATTCATCATTCTATTCTAGTTTATTCTAGCAAACCAGATCATAAGATGAAAGGGAAAAGAACTAAACTTCCTCTATTCTCTATGTAACGGAAGAATAATTCGAAAAGTTGTTCCTACACCTTTTTGACTTTCTACTTCAATAGACCCTCGCATTCTTTCAATGATTTGATAACAAACCATTAGCCCCATACCAGTGCCCTTTTCCTTCAAGGAATAAAAAGCCGTCCCTAATCTTTGAAGTTCTTCCTCACTCATCCCAATGCCTGTATCAAAGATTTCAAAAATACCAAAGTGTCCTTCTTCTCGTACAGACAAACGGAGAGTGCCACCGTCCTTCATCGCTTCTATCCCATTTTTCAATATATTAATTAGTACCTGCTTTAACTCACTAACATTTCCTTTAATAAAAACATCGCCTGACACCTTCGTTTGCATCCCAATGCTTTTTGACATAAGTGCATACGAGTTCATTAAATCCATCACTTTGTGTGCAAGATCCCCGGCATTTACCTTTTCTGAGAACTCCAGGTCTGGCTTCGCTAAAGATAAATATTCATTAATAATCTTCTCGGCACGATTCATTTCTTCAAGCATTAGTTTTACGTACATATGCTCTTCTTCACTCAAACCATCTTTTGCTAAAAAGATTTGTAAAAATCCTTTTACTACCGTCATTGGATTCCGAATTTCGTGAGCTACAGAAGCAGCTAACTGACCTATCGCATTCATTTTCTCTGCTCGCTGAAGCTCTTTAAGTAATTTTGTTTCTTTAATGATTGTATCCATTTTCCCAATTGCCACTTCAAAGGTATGTAATTGTTCATCCGATACGGCTTGCTTGCCATTTAATGGACTTGAAATGGATAATCTATCAAACAATATGGCTAACTGTTGCGTCATAAAGTTGAACCGTTCATATAAGGGGTCAAGATTTGAATTTTTCTTACCACTTAGATGTATATTGAAGTTTCCGACGCTTACCTCGTGTAACCCATATAAGATTTCATCAACGGGCTCCATCACATTGTTTAATACATATTTTAGTGTGAAAAACACGATAACAATCGTGACGACAAAAACAACGGTTAAATACAAGATCGTTTCTAACTGCGAATGCTTAATAAATGATGCTTCTGCATCGATGACTAATACGCCCACTACTTTTCCTTCTTCATTCTGTATCGGAGCAAACGAAGATAACCACGTACCTAGATCATCTGTATAAACCTTTGTACTAACCACTTTTTTTTCTTCAATAGCTTCCAAAAGAGCTATGTTATGAATATCAACCGACTTATAAAAAGAAAAAGGCTTCAGTCCCTCGTAACTATTCGATACAACTGTGGCATATACTTCTTTATCCTCATTTATAGAAGTAGCTACAATACCACTATGAAAATAAGAAGAGTTTCTCTCATTTATTAAATTCACCTGTTGTTGTAGTCTCTTTGCCGCGGGATCATTGGGGTCCTTTGTCATGATCACTTTCTCTACATCCTCAGGAGACACAACGGCTGTCCACAGCGTTGATAGGCCCTCAACACGATCTGTTAACTGCTCTATTTCCTTCTTAGTCTGTAGAGCATAACTGAAACTCGAAATCATGAAAATCACAACAAACGTAATAAAAAATGAAAAAAATAAAACTTGCCTATATAAAGAAAGTTGCCTGATCCATTTTTTCATGCATACACCGTTCCCTTTTTAATGGGTCTCACTCCCTTTTTATTCGACATCACTACCCAAAATCCTTGTCTTTCCTCCATATTTTTATAAATTCTTTAAACAGTGTTTGAAGTTTGTCGAGCAAAAAAAACCTGAACAGGTGTTGTTCAGGCAATTTACTCAAAATAGTACATAAAACCAATGGCACCTGGCCCAGTATGTGTACTAACGATAGGAGTGGTATATTCAATATCTGTTAAATCAAAACCAGCTATATTCTTTAAGGCAGAGATTAGCTTTTGATTTAACTCTGGAGCCTCTGCATGAACGAGCCCCACACCTTTGATCTGATGACCAGCTGTGTCTTCCGCGAATTGTTTTGCAAGGTAGTTAGCTACTTGACTATAGCTTCGAGCTTTCGAAACAGGTGTATATACTCCACCTTCTAGAGAGGCAATTGGTTTGATATTCAAAAGTGAACCAATCATTGCCTTTCCTTTGCCAATTCTGCCACCCTTCACGAGATTTTCAAGAGTATCTACAACGACAAACAATCTTGTATTTGATCGAATTTGATCAAGTCTAGTTAATATCTCATCCATACTTCTTCCTTCTTTGGCCATTAGAGAAGCTTCTATCACTTGAAATGAAAGGGCTTTCGATATAAAACGAGAATCAACTACCTTTACATTTGCCTTTGACATAGATGCTGCCGTCTCGGCTGACTGAACTGTACCACTCATTCCTCCAGTCATATGTATTGAAAGAACATCATACCCTTCCGAACCTAATCGATCATACAGTTCAGCAAATACACCAACAGGTGGTTGTGAACTTTTAGGTAGCTCCTCAGCTGCCTTCATCTTATTCAAAAAATCCTTTGGGGTTAAATCAACCCGATCAAGGTACGTCTCTCCTCCAATTTGAATAGATAATGGAACAACCTCAATATCATACTTCCTTACTAATTCATCGGATATGTCTACCGTTGAATCAGTCACTATTTTAATTTTATTCAAATTCCTTCACATCCTAATGCTAAAATCTCACTACCTATTATACAGAATTCTAGCTTAATGTCGAAAAAAGAAAGAGTATCGGCATGTACCGATACTCTTCATGTAAAGACAATCCTGTCAAAATAAAACAAAAACATCAATTACGCGTTATTCTTTAGCTCTGGCACTTGGAATACATCCTGGTACACTGGCCACTTCAACGCTTTTTTCAAATAGTCTCTAAAAGAATAGCATTTCTTCGGCTGTTTGTCCCGGTATAGAGACGTAATAAATGATTGCAAACGGACTTGGATTAAAAAATAATAAGGGCTATCTTCCTCCAATACTGGAATTTCCATGACTTTTACCTTCTGTCCAACAACATTTCTGAACTCTAGGCTTTTGAATAGCAAAATATCAATCCTCTTTTTCACCCGTTTGTATATATTATACAATATTTATTTGTCGAAGTGTGTCTGAATATACACTTGTTGTGAAAAAATTTAAATTTTTTTCAATATGAAAAGTAGTGCTGTGTCAGCCAATAAATATGCGTCAAACAAACTGGAGTATA
Organism: Robertmurraya beringensis; assembly: GCF_042433785.1. Lineage (NCBI taxonomy): Bacteria > Bacillati > Bacillota > Bacilli > Caryophanales > Bacillaceae > Robertmurraya > Robertmurraya beringensis. Next base: position 66,125 of record NZ_JBHLUU010000126.1, read on the forward strand.
TATGATAGAGGCTAGAATAATAAGGGACGATATGAATCTTTTTTTTCGTATCATACTCCCCCAAATAAAACCCATACATATGAGAAGTATGGATAAGGAAATTTTTAACGTTATAAACAAAAGTGGATGAATGTGATAAATCCCATTCATGTAGGGGTTCATTTCCCTTATCTTATTGAGTGATAATCCATGTGCAGTAGCAAACGCGTCAAATACGTTAAGAAGAGCGAGATAAATAAATAAAAAACCAATTAATTTCCGATTCATACTAACCCTCATTTATATTTTCACTTACTGTTCTTAATTAAGAACGATTTAAGGTTATTATAATACAAAAGATGGTCTATGAAAAACAAAAAACTCACTTTTAAAAAGTGAGTTTGATCTTCTATCCTAAGTCTATTCTTTCATCCTCATCTAAACCCCACTCTTTCGCCTTTTTCAACTTTCTTTTATAAACAATTTTCGAAAGATTGATACTGATCTCGTATAAAAATAGAAGTGGAATGGTCACTAAAATATCACTCATAAAATCCGGGGGTGAGATGATTACAGAAATTACAACCAGGACAAAATATGCATATTTCCGTATTTTTTGAAGTACATATGGATTTACAATACCTAAAGATGTTAAAAACATTACGACAACAGGTAGTTCAAACAAAAATCCAAATGGAAGCGACATATTCATGATAAAACGAAAGTACTTGTCCGCTGTAAAGTTAGCAACAAGCATATCGCCACTTAAATCGATCAAAAAACCCATAACGGTCGGAAAAATCACAAAATATCCAAAGCATAAGCCGACAATAAATAAGATGAACAAAGCAGGGATATAACTCAAAGTAATTTTTCTTTCGATAGGTTTTAATGCTGGTCTGACAAACAACCAAATCTGCAACGCAAGAACAGGAATGGTACCTGCAATCGCAATTAAACCTGCTAACATGAAATAAACCCACACGATATCACTCGGTCCTAACGCAATCAACTTAACTTCTAAGTCCCGAACAAACCATTGATAGATCTCCTCAACGTAAATAAAACCAACTATAAAGAAGCCAAAAAAAGCTACAATAGAGACAATAAGTCTTTTTCTTAATTCGTCTAGATGATCAACAAGCTGTAATTCTTTATCCTCCATGTAAGTCCCCTACCATAAACAAAATGTAATCGAGAAAAAAAGTGTAAGAAATATCTTACACCTTATTTCGTAGCATTCTTCTTTTTATCCTCATCGAGCTCTTCCATTACATCACTTGTTAGCTCGCGGGTAGATTTTTTAAATTCACGAAGAGTTTGACCAAATGCACGACCAATCTCAGGGAGCTTTTTAGGTCCGAAAATAATTAAAGCAAGTACAAGGATAAGGATCAATCCAGGAACTCCGATGTTTGAAAACACTGTAGAACATCCCCTTTGGTTAATTAGAATAACTAATCTACTATCATTATAGTACTTTTTATAACGTAATGAGTCAAAATGAGCACATTGTCATAAGAAGTTCATAAATTAAATAGATGTCATTTTTCTCTTATCATTATACATTAAATGAGCAAATTAAATAAGTTACTATCTTTATTTACTTCTGTAAAAGCAAAACCTTTTTTGTTTAATCTTTCAATTAATCCTTTGTAGTCTTCCTTTTTCTGTATTTCGATCCCTACTAATGCTGGTCCATTTTCTTTATTATTTTTCTTAGTATATTCAAATTGTGTAATATCATCCGTTGGTGACAATACTTCATCTAAAAACTCACGAAGTGCACCCGCACGTTGTGGGAAGTTAACGATGAAATAATAAAGCAATCCCTCATACAACAATGAACGCTCTTTAATTTCCTGCATACGACCGATATCGTTATTTCCACCACTTATAATAACGACAATATTTTTCCCTTTAATTTCATCCTTATAAAGATCAAGAGCCGCAATTGGTAAAGCACCGGCAGGCTCAGCAACAATGGCATGCTCATTGTATAATTCTAAAATACTAGTGCAAACTTTCCCTTCTGGAACCAATAGGATGTCATCCAACAGCTCGTAGCAAGTGTCAAATGTTTTACTACCCACACTTTTCACAGCAGCCCCGTCAACGAACTTATCAATGTCATCTAGAGGAGTCACAATTTGGTTATGGAAAGAAGTCTTCATAGCTGGGGCCCCATAAGGCTCCACACCAATTAGCTTGGTTTGGGGAGAGACGCTTTTCACATACGTGCTCACACCAGCCATAAGTCCTCCACCACCAATACTGGCAAACACAAAATCTACGGTTTCTTCACAATCCTGCAGTATTTCTACAGCTACCGTTCCTTGACCTGCGATTACAAGCTCGTCATCAAATGGATGAATGAAGGTCCTTCCTTCTTTTTCCGCACACTCAACTGCTTTAGCATAAGAATCATCGAACGTATCCCCAACAAGAATAATTTCGATAAATCCTCTACCAAATAACTCTACTTGCCCAACTTTTTGCTTAGGTGTTGTCGTTGGCATATAAATTTTCCCTTGTACACCAAGATGACGACACGCATATGCTACACCTTGAGCATGATTCCCTGCACTTGCACAAACAACCCCATTAGAAAGATTGTCCTTACCAAGCGCTTTCATCTTATAAAAAGCACCTCTTAATTTAAAAGAGCGAACGTGCTGCAAATCTTCCCTTTTTAAATACACATTACAATCATATTTTTCTGATAAACGCTCGTTTTTCTGTAACGGTGTATGGGCAACGATGTCTTTGAGTTGGTGGTGCGCTATTAAAATATCTTCAACCTGCACCCATCTTTTTTTCATCACTTTCTGTTCCATATCCATCCTCCATTTTCCCGTTATAATCAGTACATTATACCACTCTCACCCACCATTTCAAGCGTATTATCAAAAAATTTTGTATTTTTCAATTTATAGAACTGGGTATTCTTCGCTCAGGATTTTCTCAGAAAAAGAAAAAGGCTAGACTCAATAAGCCTAGCTTGTCATGATGCGATTTTTTCATCCTTTAGAGAATGAACAATTACCTCTCGAACATAATTTGAAACTTCCTTCATATCCTTTTGATCGAAAATTGAAGAAGGAATACAAGGTAATATCTTCACCTGGATGGAAGCTGGTTTCACTAATCGTCCATTTTTTTCAAATACATCAGATGTACCAGAAATACTAATTGGCACAATCGGTACCATCGCATCCTTTGCCAGTCGGAATCCACCAGATTTAAACTCCCCGACCGGTCCACCTTTACTTCTCGTTCCTTCAGGGAAAATAGCAATCGAGTGACCCTCTTTTAATAACTTAACCGCTTCCCGTATCGACTGAACAGATTTCCTACGATCGCTTCGATCTATAAACACGCAATTCATGATTTCCATCCAAGTGGAAAGGATTGGAACTTTTTTCACTTCTACTTTGGATATAAACCCAAACGGCTTTTCAATACTAGCTAGCAATGTAGGAATATCAAAGTCTCCTTCATGATTGCTAATCATGACAACCGCACCTTCAGGAAGATTCTCCATCCCCTCTACCTTCACCTTAGATCCAGTCAGTTTCATAATTGTTTTTGACCATTTGTTTGGAATCGCATGAATTAGCTGATCACTCTCTGAAACCGATAAACGTTTGTCTAATTTTTTCATTCTTTTCAATTTAGGTATGCTATAAACCAAATAACCACTCATGTACAAAAAAACTGCCATTAACCTGATCATCTTGTTCACCCTCCATTATGTAACCACACTAATTATACTTGATTGTATTCTTTTTAAACATAAAAAATAAGCAGTGATTATTTCACTGCTTACGTTGGTACACAAGAAATTCATAGTCGTAAGGATTTTTTTCGTCTTTCACACCTGGAATGGATTCGATAAGCTCCCAGTCGGATAAATTGTATTCCGGGAAAAACGTATCTGCCTCGAACTCTTCACGAATTTCCGTGACATAAAGGCGATCTGCGAAAGGAAGAATCTCTTTAAAAATTTCAGCTCCACCAATTACAAATAGCTCCTCGTCGTTACGCTTTAATAAACCTTTTACATCATGAATAACTGTACAGCCTTCAATAGTTATTCCTTGACTACGTGTAATAACGATATTTTCTCGACCAGGTAGTGGCCGTCCAATGGAATCATATGTTTTTCTGCCCATCGCAATGGGCTTTCCCATTGTTACTCTTTTAAAATACTTCAAATCCTCAGGAAGATGCCAAGGAAGTTGATTGTTACGACCTATTGCCCGCTTCTCATCCATTGCCCAAAGAAGGGAAATCATACACTTACAGCCCCTTTAATATGAGGATGTGCCTCGTAGTTAACTAACTCAAAATCATCAAAGGTAAAGCCAAACAAGTCTCTTTTCTCTGGGTTTATTTTTAATGTAGGTAATGGATGTGGCTGTCTAGTAAGCTGTAATTCCACTTGCTCTACATGATTTAAGTAAATATGCGCATCCCCAAACGTATGAATAAATTCACCAGGTTCAAGGTCACATACCTGCGCAACCATCAATGTTAATAGCGCATAAGATGCTATATTAAATGGTACACCTAAAAACACATCAGCCGAACGTTGATATAACTGACAGCTTAGCTTTCCATCAGCCACATGAAATTGAAACAGACAGTGACAAGGTGGCAATGCCATTTTATCAATATCTCCAACATTCCATGCATTTACAATTAAACGCCTGGAATCAGGGTTTGTTTTAATTTGATTAACCAGGTCAGAAATTTGATCCACTGTTTCTCCTGTCGAAGTTGTCCATGATCTCCACTGATGGCCATACACAGGACCCAAATTCCCATTTTCATCTGCCCATTCATTCCAAATCCGAACACCATTTTCTTGAAGATACTTTATATTTGTATCGCCTTGAAGGAACCAAAGCAATTCATGAATGATTGATTTCAAATGTAACTTTTTGGTTGTAATAAGAGGAAATCCTTCTTGTAAATCAAAACGCATTTGATAACCAAATGTACTAATGGTCCCCGTTCCTGTACGATCTTGTTTTTTTACTCCATTTTCTAACACATGCTTACATAGCTCTAAATATTGTTTCATTCTTCCACCTACTGTCACAAATTTTACGAAATACTAGTCTTTTACAAGGGTATAATGTTTTGGAGGCTAGGTCAATTAGGAGGTGAAAATTTTGTTGTTATTTGAGTTTTGGTACAAGCGATAGTCGTTGCTATTCATATTTATTGTTTTTAAGAGAGGATGTCTAATTTTGATTGTAAAAGAGCGCGGAATTTCTATGGAGTTGCAGGTGTTTAGATGTTTGAAAAATCGAATGGTGTTCACTGAAAAAGAAAAAACGTACTACATCAATTTAGAAAAAGGATATTTAGGAGAACTAAAATTTGATGAGTTGACTAAAAATTTAGTGGATGATTGTTTAATAATAAAGGATCTCACACTAGAGATAACTAATAATATTTTCCAAATTGATAGCTTGCTTATTTTTAAGGATATGTTATGTGTCTTTGAAGTCAAAAACTATGAAGATAATTTTTATTTTCAATCAAACAAGTGGTATACATTGCCTAGTCGGAAAGAGATTAATAACCCTATTCTCCAACTTGATAGAAGTGAGACTTTGCTCCGTAAATACTTTCAGGCCCACCGCTTTTCTATCCCCATTGAATCTAAAATTGTATTTGTAAATCCCACCTTCACCCTTTACCAAGCACCTATCGATTTACCTGTTGTCTTCCCTACGCAACTTCAACATCTTCAAAGTACACTCAAATCTAAAAGAGGAACACTTACAACCCAACATACCAAACTAGCGAAACAATTGTACGATGATCATATGGTTACTACTCCATTCCTGAGAGTACCTAGGTATAATTATGAATCCTTGAGGAAAGGGTTAGAGTGTAGGGGGTGTGGTGAGTTTTATAAGCAATGGGGGGAGGTTCTATTACATTGTAAAAATTGCGGTGATTTTGAATCGGTGGAAGCTGCTTTTGTTCGCACTGTAAAAGAGTTTAAAATACTCTTTGCTGAGAGGAAGATAACAACAAATGAAATTTATGATTGGTGCAGAATTATTCCATCAATAAGGTTGGTACGTTTATTATTAAATCGATATTTGAACGCTAGGGGAAATGGGAGGTCAACATATTATGAATTCCCATAAAAATAGAAATACAAGTATCCTAAAGTTGGTTTTCGTTCATTAATTCTACTAGTTTTTTGTAAATTCCATGTCCTAATGATCAACTTAGTTCACCTATTCTACTTAATTATGGAAATCATATGTCCTATATCCCAACTTAGTTCACTCATTCCACCATTTTCTGGAAATCACATGTCCTAAAACCCATCTTAGTTCACTTATTCTACTAATTACTGGAAATCACATGTCTTAAGTTCAAAGCTCATTCCCTAATTCGCACAAACCTCTATTCCCTCCTTATCAGACACACAAAAACCCCCTCCGACCAATCTAGTCGAAGGGGGTTTCTTATCAGCTCATCCACTTAGGTGGTGTGTTCGTGTCCCAATAGATCGATCCTAGTTCGTGGTGGGCTTCGAAGTTGTCTTCACTTGTGTGGTAATGAAAGTTAAACCAATAGCCACTTTGGGGTGGGTGGTCTTTTCTTACGTGGAAGCGGATGATGTCTTTGTTGCTTTCTTTGCTATACAGGTGAAATATTTTTTCAGCGTTGCCTCCAGTTGGGACTTCGCTTAACTCTAGGTATGCTAGTTTTTCTTCCGGGTACTGCACGGCTACTTCTTCAATTGCTTTATGAATATTTGGTAGAATGACTTGTTTGAATTCGTCTTCTATCACAGGCTTGATTCTACTTCCAAATTTTAGGTACGATAACTCTTCTGCTTCATTTAACCAGCTTTGTATGATCTGGTCGCTACTATCTAACTCTTCTTCAGTAATCTCTTCAATTTTAGAATATGTCGTTTCCGCTTTAACTGCATCTTCCCGTGTTGGTTTCTCCGCTGATGCTTGATTATATAGAAAGGTTTGAGATGGTGTTACCAAACCAAATGTTAAAATTGTAACCAACACGACGAAGGATTTTTGCAACCATTTTGGCATGATCTCCAATCCTTTCTACTAGTCTTTAAGAGTATTTAGAAAATAATGGCTCTTTTCTCATATTATACTCTTTTTATAGTTTAAAGTGGGAGATTAAATAGCAAATATCATCATTTTGTAATAATCCCGAAATGGAATTTAGCAGACGGTCTTTTCATAACTGAGAATCCAAACTGCTCGAAGCGCTTGCTACGAAAATGATCCTTAAGTACGAGTCGGTTCCTCGCTACTCTTTTTGCCTCCGAAATGAACTCTTCCCTCACTTCTGAATATGCTGCTAATTCAGCTAGCGCACGAATTCCGTCTGATTCTAAGATGGTTTCTTCAAACATTGGGTCAATATATACGCAATCAAACTCATTGCTTGGGACTTCCTTTAAAAATGATAGTGCATCTGAATGTTGTACCGAAATTGTGCGCATAGCTTCATCCATTCCTGCCAAACCGGACTGCCAGCTTTTTAATCCTCTACCGACAAGATAAGAGAGATATTTATTTTCTTCTGTCCCGACCACTTTTCCAGAAGCTCCAACGACAAAGCTTGCAACAATACTGTCAGAGGCTAGTCCTAATGTACAATCAAGTAGACTCATTCCTTTCGCCAGACCCGTTGCATCAATAAAAGGATCGTGTTCGTTTTTTAGCAGCCTTTTGATTCTGAACATGGAGGAATTGGGATGGAAGAAAAACGGCTCTTCTCCGTTCATTAAAAATAACTCTAGTCTCTCTTTTCCAACGACAATACAGTCATCCTTATACAAAGATTGAAGTGTCTGAACCGATTTTTTCCTTCTTTCCTGATAGGGACATTCGAGGGCCAACGCTATCTGTTTTGCTTCTTCAATCATGTCTGGATTGGTTCGTCCTGCTGTTGTGACAAACATATAGATTCTTTCCTTTCAGAAAAAAAGGAATGTCAGCTGACATTCCTTTTTTCTTTAACAATTTTGTTCAAATGCTGATTGGAGGTTCTCCATGATTTCTTCCATTGTGTGGTCTTCGATATCGTGGCGATGGATAAAGTGAACCACTTGCTTCCCTTTTACAAGAACCATAGAAGGTGATGACGGTGGGAACCCTTCGAAATACTCACGCATTTTTGCCGTTGCCTCTTTATCTTGACCTGCAAAAACAGTAACAAGCTTGGCAGGTTTTTTGTCCGTTCTAACAACTGCTTGAGTTGCTGCAGGACGTGCTAAACCTGCCGCGCAACCACATACAGAGTTAACAAAGATTAACGCAGTGTCTTCATTTTGATCCATAAAATTTTCTACTTCTTCTTCTGTTTGTAACTCTTCAAAGCCCGCATGAACTAGTTCTTCACGCATTGGCTTTACCATTTGTCTCATATATTCCTCATATGCCATTGACATAAAAATCCCTCCTACTAACTATATCCATTGTTAGCATACTATATTTATTTCAAATGATGCAATTTTATTAGTTTTGTTTTCTTGCTTCTGTCATTTGTTTCCAAACTGATCCTTTTGCATCCTCACCTAATTCAATTCTTTCGATAGCAAGTTTAATTTGTAAACTCACTTCAAATTCAGGATCTTCTTCTGCTGCCTTCAGGGCAGGAAGTGCACGGTCATCACCCAATTCATATAAAAACATTGCCGCTCTCCAGCGCACTAATTTACTTTCATCACTTAATGCCTTCATCATTTCTTCTATTGCCTCTTCAAACCCTAAGTCAGATAAGCAGTCTCCAGCCGTACGTCTGACGGTTACTGTTTTATCCTTTAATGCTTTATATAGGAGAGGTAATACTTTTTTGTCTTCAATCATCCCTAAATAGACAGTAGCTAATCTCCGAATAGATGCCTTTTCGTCGTTTAACGCTTTTTCTAACACTGGAAGATCTTCAACTTCTGGATCGTCCATTTGTTCAAGAAGCTGATATCTTTTTCGCCAATCGGGATCATTTAATGAGTGGACATCAAGCTTTTGTTTCTGGCGCCTAACAATCTTCGTGGTCTCCTTATTCGTTGCATCTTGAATGAGTTCATCTAGTCGGTCTGTTGTATAAGCAGCCATTAATTCTTCTAATATATCCTGGCCGATTTGATCGAAATCTCCATACCTTACACCAAACTCTTTCCACCTTCGAACCATTACAACGTTATCTTCTGGATCCTGCGCCTTTGAAACAGCCTCTTTATACTGTTCTGGTAATCCATATCGTCTTTCTTCTGTTCCATCCGTTAGCTTTATTTGCATCGGAATTCCTTTATACATCTGAACAAGCACCTGTATTTCTCCGTAATGCTCATTAATTGTTTCTTCTGGCTCCACTAATTCCGCTTCTTCGCCAAATGCAAGCCTTACTTTCGGTAAGATTTCTTTCCAATCGTATTTCGCATTTCTTTCCACTGCTAGAAAATCAGCTACGTGATATACCCCTTTCACACCTTCTATGGTCAAAATATCCTGAATGACCTTTGGAGCACCAGCACTTGTATCTTTTTTATAGTTATTACTTTTTCCCATTGGAAGCTCTTCATTTAAAATAACCTTCATCGTATTCGGACTAGGAGTGGGTTCAATGGATCGTATCTTCAATTCTCTTCATCCTTCCCTTGTTCTTAGATTTAATTAATTCTCTGCAATTTCTGATAAATAGCTCCAACGCTCAATCAAGTACTCAAGTTTTTCGTTTAAAGAATTTTCCTCTTCCATTAAAGCTTGAGCCTTTTCAAAATCACTGCCTGTTTTCCCCATCTCTACAGCTATTTCTTCAAGTCTTTTTTCCGCATGTTCAATGTCAGAATCGATGGATTCCCATTCAAGCTTTTCCTTATAGCTCATTCTTTTCTTCTTCGGTTTTTCCTCTTCCACAGGTTTCTCTGCTGATGCACTTACTCGAACAACCGGCTTTTCTACTTGTTTTTCAAGGAATTCACTGTAATTTCCATAATAAGATTCAATCACTCCATTCCCTTCAAGCACGAGCAATTGTTCCGCCACTTTATCTAAGAAATAGCGGTCGTGGGAAACAGTAATGACCACTCCAGGAAACTCTTCTAAATAGTCCTCTAAGACAGTCAGAGTTTGAGTATCTAGATCATTCGTTGGTTCGTCTAATAACAAAACATTCGGTTCAGTCATTAATAGCTTTAGTAAATATAATCGACGTCTTTCTCCACCTGATAACTTTCTGATCGGGGTGCCGTGAGTGTATGATGGAAAAAGAAATCTTTCTAGCATTTGAGTTGCTGAAATGGTTTTACCATCAGACGTATGAATCGCCTGCGCCGTTTCTTTGATGTATTCAATCATCCGTTTTGAAAGGTCCATGTCTTCATTTTCTTGAGTATAAAAAGCAACCTTCACTGTTTGGCCGATGATTCGTTCACCTGAATCCAGAGGAATGTTTCCAGCTAGAATATTTAATAAGGTTGATTTACCAGTACCATTTTTCCCTATAATTCCGATTCTGTCATGAGGTTTCACTAGTAGATCGTAAGACTTAAGGATCACTTTCGAATCATATGTTTTTGTTGCGTCTTTTAATTCGAATACTTGCTTACCTAAGCGGCTGCCGGATAAAGATAAATCTAGCTTTTCCGTAGTTTTTACGGAGCTTAAATTCTCATCAAGCTTTTCAAAACGTTGAATTCTTGCTTTCTGCTTTGTTGTTCGTGCCTTTGCCCCTCGTCTAATCCACTCAAGCTCTCGTCTGAATAGATTTTTTTGCTTTTCAAGAGTAGCTGCTTCATTTTCTTCACGAATGGCCTTAGCTTCCAAAAAATCCGCATAGTTTCCTTTGTAGCTGTAGAGTTTTCCACCTTCTAGTTCAAACACTCGGTTTGTGACACGGTCTAAGAAATATCGATCATGCGTCACAAGCAATAAGGCACCTGTATAACGACTTAAATAATCTTCAAGCCATTTCACTGACTCGAAATCTAAATGATTGGTAGGCTCATCTAGAATCAATAAATCTGGGGATTGAATTAACACTTGAGCAAGAACTACTCGCTTTTTCTGGCCACCAGATAATTCTCCAATCTTTTTTTCATACTCTTCAATTCCAAGCTTATTTAAAATTGTTTTTGCGTTCGTACTTGCATCCCATCCATCTAAAGCATCCATTTTCTTTTGTAAATCAAAAAGCTTTTCCTGAATTTTAGTATCATCCGGGACTCTATTAAGCTCTAAAAGAGTTTCTTCGTACTCTTTTAGAAGCTTTAAAACAGGTGCCTCACCGGCAAAAACCTGATCAAGGATTGTTAATTCTGGATTAAGGTCCGGATTTTGCTCAGAATACGCAATTCGATAATCTTTCGGAGCCGTTACTTCTCCTGAATCTGGAAAATCAACACCTGCTACAATTTTTAATAATGAGGACTTTCCGGTCCCATTTACTCCAATAAGTCCAACTCTTTCTTTCGCGCTTATTGTGAATGAGATTTCATTAAATAATTCCTTTTCTCCATATGTTTTTGTCACGTTATCGATACTAATCATTGATGTTTTCCATTCCAATCATTGTAAAATTCATGTAAGAACTCTTCCATATACAGATGCCGTCTTTCAGCTATTTCTCTACCCGTTTTTGTATTCATTTTCTCTTTTAGCTTTAGTAGCTTTTCATAAAAATGATTAATAGAGGACGAATGGCCTTTTCGATACTCTTCGTTTGTCATGCTTGTTCGGACATTTATGTTAGGGTCATAGATCGGTTGACCTTTTTTCCCTCCATACGCAAATGCCCTTGCTATCCCAATCGCTCCTATCGCATCTAAGCGGTCGGCATCTTGGACGATGGCTGCTTCAGCTGTTGTGATGTTTCGATTATTTCCACCTTTAAATGATATGGTTTCAATGATTTCTTTAATCTGATTTTTCTTCAATTCATCTAATGGTAACAGACTTAGAAAGGAAGTAAGCTTCTTTTCTCCTTCTTCCTTCGAGCTATGTAATTTTTCGTCAGAAATATCATGTAGTAGAGCAGCTAACTCAATAAGGAAAGGATCTCCTATCTTTTCCTTTTCATGAATTTTCAATGCAATATTCCGTACTCTATCAATATGAAACCAATCATGACCAGTTGAATCTGCCGACATTTCACGTTTGACAAACTCTTCTGTCTTGGCTATAACTTGCTCCATTATACCACCTCATTCTTTCCACTCATATTCTACCATGAACTGCTTTTTTTCGAAAAAGAAAAGGAAGTGCACCATTAGCGCACTCCCTCTACAGGCTATTAAACCAGCTGATTCCGATTGTGTTTTCTCCTGCGTGCACTCCGATCGTTGCGCCTAAAGGGTAAATATCGAATGAAACATCAGGGAACCGTTTACACAATTCATTATGCCATTTTCTCGCTTCCGTATCATGAAGACCGTATAAAATATAGGCTTCTTTTATATCATACTCTTCAATTGCATTTCGAAGATAAGTTATGATTTTCTCCATTCCTTTACTTTCACTTCTAATTTTCTCTTTTGCCTGTAATACGCCGTCCTCAATGGAAATGATCGGCTTAATATTTAACATGCTGCCTAGGAAAAAGGATAATCCGTTCATCCGCCCACTTCTGTGTAATTGTTCCAAACTCCCGATTAAAACTAATGTCTGGTTCGTGTTTGCGAGATCACTTAACTTTTGTTCCACTTCCTCAATGGACTCACCAGCCTCAACCCATTCCATTCCTTTCTTAATCATCCGAGAAAGGGGATAAGAGAGGATCTTTGAATCGATTGTAGTGACCGATACATTCACCATGCTGGCAGCCTGAACACTCGAAGAGACCGTACCGCTTAACTTAGCTGAAACGAGAACGGAGAATACGTGATCATATTGTCCTTCTAACTTCTCAAACAATGATACAAACTCACCTACAGATGGTTGAGACGTTTTTGGCGGAACTTGAAGATGCTTTAATTTTGCATAAAGCTCTTCTGCTGTTAAGTCTATTCCATCCTTATATTCCTTTTCGTCTAATACGATTGTCATTGGGACAGTGAAAACGTCTGGATGATTGGTTAGTACTTCATCTAAGCAAGCGGTACTGTCTGTAACCCAGGCAATTTTTTTCATTCTAATTCCCCCCTTTTATTTTATAGTATTAATAATTATTAACTATGTAAAGATAATTCAGAAAATTACAGCTAATTAAGAACCCTTGCTATCAGCAAGGGTTTCGGCTTAAATCAACTTTTCAATATCTTGTGATATTTCTTTTGGGTTTGTATTGGGTGCATACCTTTCCACTACTTCACCGGAACGATTCACTAAAAACTTAGTGAAATTCCATTTAACAGCTTTCATCCCTAGTACTCCAGGTGCCTCTTCTGTTAGATACTGAAAAAGTGGGTGAGCATTTTTTCCATTTACATCCACCTTTGAAAACAATGGAAAAGTTACTCCAAAATTCATTTCGCAAAATGACTGGATATCAGACTCGGTACCTGGTTCTTGATTCATAAATTGATTACACGGAAAGCCTAATACAGTGAATCCTTTTTCTTTATATTGTTCATAGAGCTCTTGAAGCTCTTTATATTGAGGAGTAAATCCACAATTACTAGCTGTGTTTACAATTAACAGAACCTCGCCCTTATATTCCGAAAGAGATATAATTTCACCATTAATTTTCTTTGCTTCAAACTGATACACCGTCATCCCTTAACTCCTCCTAATGTTTTACATCTAGTTCAAGTTTATCTAAGGATTGTAATATAAAATCGGCAAGCTCCGTTAAGTCTTCCATTTGCTCTTCATAAATGAGCCTTTTAAAATTCACTTCTATCTCTATTTTATTACCAGACTGACTTTGGAGAGGGTCAGAGATGATCTTACAATGATACTCTCTATCCTTCCCCCAAATGGATTGGAGGACCTCCAAAATTCTTATATCAAAAGAACGTTGCTCTAGGCTAGAGAAAACCATTTTAAAATGGCAGCCAGCATCCTTTGGTGATTGAAACTTTGGGTGTAACTCTGCAGCTAAATTCGAAATATCTGCACATAAAACGACGGTACAGCTAATCTTACTATCCCTATTCTTCTTTACGGTCATTTCTAACTGTCGCGAAAGTTTTGCTACGTTTAATATGTCGTTCCGATCAATGACGCATAGTTGACCCGCTAAATCTAGGTCATAAACGGCACCCTCAAAGACTACTTTTATATTATCAAAAGCTGTAGGATCAAACATACAAGCATACCTCATCCATAATCATCAATTAGAATAAGCCTACTGCATTGCCTTTTTCATCAACATCCATTTTAAGCGCGGCAGGTTGCTTTGGTAAACCTGGCATTGTCATCACGTCGCCAGTTAAAGCAACGAGGAACCCAGCACCGATCGAAGGCTTTAATTCTCTTACCGAAACCGTAAAATCGGTTGGTCTACCAAGTTTACTTGGGTCATCTGAAAGGGAATATTGTGTTTTAGCCATACAAATCGGAAGGCCGTCCCATCCATATTGCTCAAAGTCCTTCATTTGTTTTTTGGCCTTTGTTGAGAACTCAACATCCTTCCCTCCATAAACCTTTTGAACAATAGAACGGATCTTTTCTTCAATTGAATCACTTACATTGTATAAAGGTGCATATTCCTCAGTATGACTTTCAATGGCTTTTAACAGTTTTTCTGCTAGGGCAATACCACCCTTTCCACCCTTTTCCCATACTTCGGTTAAGGCAACTTGTACACCTTCCTTTTCACACAATTCCAATAAGGTGTCCACTTCAAGATTGGTATCTGATATAAACTTATTTATGGCTACAACGACAGGTAATCCGAAGCTTCTGATCGTTTGTACATGTTTTTTCAAGTTATCGAAGCCAGCAATTAGCGCTTCAACATTTTCGTTATTAAGATCCTGCTTTCCAACACCGCCATGCATCTTCAGAGCTCTAATCGTTGCAACGACAACAACCGCCTCCGGTAATACATCCCCGTTTCTAGCCTTAATATGTAAAAACTTTTCTGCTCCTAAGTCTGCACCAAACCCAGCTTCTGTAATTACGAAATCAGCAAGCTTAGATGCGGCTGTTGTAGCAATAACAGAGTTACAGCCATGTGCAATATTAGCGAACGGTCCACCATGAACTAGCGCTGGAGTATGCTCAATCGTTTGTACAAGATTTGGTTTGACCGCATCTTTTAAAATGAGCGCTAGAGCACCCTCTACACCAAGTTGTGAAACAGTTACCGGCTGTTTCTCCATATTGTAAGCTACTACCATCTCAGACAGCCTTCTCTTTAAATCCTTTAAATCTTTCGCTAAGCATAGTACAGCCATAATTTCGGATGCAACGGTAATATCAAACCCATCCTCACGAGGAACACCCTGCATCGGACCGCCTAACCCAATAATTACATTTCTTAAAGCACGATCATTTAAATCAAGTGCTCTCTTCCAAACAATTCTACGTTGGTCGATCTGAAGTTCGTTTCCTTGTTGGATATGATTATCAATTAATGCGGCCAATGCATTATTTGCTGTCGTAATCGCGTGTAGGTCGCCTGTAAAATGTAAGTTGATTTCGTCCATCGGTAGTACTTGAGAATATCCACCACCTGCAGCTCCACCTTTAACTCCCATCGTTGGCCCTAAAGATGGTTCTCTCATTGCAATCATTACCTTTTTTCCAAGTTGAGAAAAAGCATCGCCTAATCCAACTGTTACAGTAGACTTCCCTTCTCCTGCTGGAGTCGGGTTAATTGCTGTTACAAGAATGATTTTGCCATTTGGATTTCCTTGGATTTTACTTAAAGTGTCAGATGAAATTTTAGCTTTATACTTTCCATATAACTCGAGGTCATCATCTGTTAATCCAATTTTTTCAGCAATTTGAATGATCGGTTTCATTTCTGCAGATTGTGCAATTTCAATATCACTTTTTACGCTAACCTTGATGTTCAATGATGTTACCTCCATGCCCGTATTTTTCAATGTATATTGTACCATTTGCGAATGTTCCTGTATCCATTCTTTTTTTAAGTTATTTGATCATTATTCTTGATCCTAAAAAAATCCAGTATATAATATAAATAGCCTGAATATTGAATAAAGGGGTTGAAATTCATTGCCAATCAAAATTCCGAAGCTCTTGCCAGCTCGAGAAATACTGGAATCTGAAAATATCTTTATTATGGACGACGAGAGAGCGAACCACCAGGACATTCGTCCGTTAAATATTCTCATCCTGAATCTAATGCCAGAAAAGCAAAAAACAGAGGCTCAGTTACTTAGACTGTTAGGGAATACCCCTCTACAAGTTAATATTTCATTCTTACAAACCATTACTCATCAAGCAAAAAATACAAGCCAATTGCATCTTGACCAGTTCTACACGTCATTCTCTGAAATAAAGCACCGCAAGTATGATGGACTTATTATCACAGGAGCACCAGTAGAACTATTATCCTTTGAAGAAGTTGATTATTGGGAAGAGTTAAAAATGATCATGGACTGGTCAAAAACGAATGTCACTTCAACTTTACATATTTGTTGGGGAGCACAAGCGGCATTGTATCACCATTTTGGTATTGGAAAGTATGAACTATCAAGAAAATGTTCCGGCATCTTTACTCACCGCGTACATGATCCTGTCGATCTATTATTAAGAGGATTTGATGATGAGTATCTCGCCCCTCACTCCAGATACACAGATGTGGCAGTCGAGGAAATCATGAACCACCCTTCTCTAAGATTGTTATCAAGTTCAGAGGTAGCAGGCCCATTTATCATTAGTGCCGATGAGGGCAAACAAATCATGATTACGGGACATTTAGAATATGAATCGACAACCCTATCTGAAGAGTACTCAAGAGATCAAAAAAAGGGCTTGGATATCCATGTTCCGGAAAATTATTTTCCTAACAATGATCCCAATCAAAATCCAGCAAATCGTTGGCGTTCCCACGCACATTTATTATTTTCAAACTGGCTTAACTACTTTGTGTATCAACAAACTCCGTATGTATGGGAATAAAAAAAGAGAGCGATATCGCTCTCTTTTTAATTCTCTTCATTTTTCTTTTGAATTTCTCTTAACGCTTCTATTCGATTTTCGTCCTCTTCGAAAAATTGGACGAGGTCACCTATCCGATCAATTGCATCCCAGCTTAAATGATGCTCAATTCCTTCCACGTCATCATATATATTTTCTTCTTTTACACCAATCGTTCGAAGAAGCTGTTCCAGTAGCTCATGACGATAAACGAGCCTTTTACCAATTTTTTTTCCCTTTGGAGTTAGTACAAGCCCTCTATATTTTTCGTACACTAAATACTCATCTCGATCTAGCTTTTGAACCATTTTCGTAACCGAAGAGGGATGAACAGATAAACCTTCCGCAATGTCCGAAACTCTTGCATAGCCTTTTTCTTCAATTAGATTGTATATCTGTTCAATATAATCTTCCATACTCGGTGTTGGCATCCGTTGACCCTCCTGCGTGCATCATCAATAATAAAAGTTTACTATAGTTAAAAATTGGAGACAAGGGAATTCGCTTCCAATCAACCACTCTTAATTCAAAAATTCCATCTTCCAGCTATAATACTCATTGTCAGGATTTTTTTCATATCGTAGATTTGCATCAAATTTATTTCCTTTTTTACTCGTTAAACCTTTTACAGTGGCTGTCCCATTCTTCAAAAGCATTTTCACCATTGTTTTTGAAGGCTTTTTCTTTAAGGCAGCCAAAAATTTATCATTTTTCCAAATTACAAATTTACAGCCATTTTTCCAGTTGTTACAGCCATAACCTTTTTGCCCCTCAATAATACTCCCCTGACTACAGGCAGGGCATTTTCCTAATGCGTCAATTGATTTCTTTTCATAAGTTACTTCATTAATAATAATATCTTTTTCATGTTTTATGGTGTTTACAGCACTTGCGGTAAAATCAAATATTAAATTCAGAAAGCTTTCTTTCGTAAACTTTTGTTTTTCTATATCTGATAAAGTTTTTTCTAAACGGCCTGTAAATTCTAGGTCAAACAATTCTTTCACAGGAAAAGTCTCAACTAGATTTTTACCAAGTTCGGTACAAATCAAACTCTTATTTTTAGTTTCAATATATCCAATATCTTTTAACTTTTTAATGGTTTCTGCCCTTGTAGCTGGAGTACCAATGCTATAACCACTTAAGATTGCAGCCATCATTTCTTCACTTTCTTCATCGCCCTGACCTTTTCCACAAGTCTCCATTACTCTAAGCAATGTCTTTTCCGTATGATGCTTTGGTGGTTTCGTAGCATGTGAAGTAAGCTTGTGATCAACCATCTCTACCAGATCATGAACTTTTACAAGTGGCAAAACATTATCTTTTGATTCAATTTTTTCCACCTTTCTCCACCCTTCAACAAGCTGTACCCGTCCCTTTGATACAAATACACCTTTGGTGTCGAGGTTACTCATTTTTGTCATAATCTTGGTTTCTTCATGTTCAGCAATCGGCATAAACTGCATGATCAATCGATTTTTTATTGCATGGTACACAATTTCTTCATCTTTAGTTAACGATTTGGGTAGTAAATAGGTTGGAATAATTGCACTGTGGCTTTCAACCTTTGAATTATCGAAGACTCTCTTTAGCTTCGAAAATTTCACTTCATTTTCATATGGAAGTCCTCGAGTTATATTTTCTAAAACCTTTGCTGTTTTTCCAACAAGACTTTCCTCTAACACAACGCTAGCCGTTCTTGGATACGTAATATACTTCTTCTCATACAGTGATTGAGCTACTTTTAAAACCTTATCTGAAGTCCAGCCTTTAAATTTACTAGTAATAAATCCCTGTAAATTTGACAGATTGAATAAATAGGGAGGATACTCTTTCTTCCGTTCCACTTGTTTATCTGCAATGATTGCTGAGGGATCCTTCATAGCTTCTTGAATTTTTTCTAAGTGCTCCTTATTAGAAAACTTGTCTTCCTCGTTTTCAACATAAGTACCTTCATACGCCTCACCATCTTGTGTTTTGAAAGTAGCAGCCAATTTGAAGTATTCTTCCGGTTTAAAGTTTTCTATTTCTCGATCCCGATCATAAATAATTTTTAAGGTTGGCAAAAGAACTCTACCTATATTAAGTGCCTTTCCCTTCCCCTTTTGGTACTTTAATGTCGCAACGGAAGTCAGATTAATTCCGATCACCCAATCAGCCCATTGACGACCAATTCCAGCATCTTGAAGAGGTCTCATCTCCGTATTAGGCTTCATTTGTTGAAGTCCTTTTAACACCTCATCAGGTGTCCATTCATTTAGTAACAATCTGTACACTTGCTTTTGGGTTTTTAGGTTATATATGATCGTATCCCCGATAATTTGACCTTCTCGGTCATAGTCGCAAGCAGATATGACCATTTCCACGTCATTTCGTTTGATTAAATTGTAGATTATTTTTAGTTGCTTTCTTGCACCCAAATCTTCCTTCTCTTTATTCCTTGGATCACTTTTTACTTTGTACCGAAAGTTAGGAGGAATAAAAGGGAAGTTCTCCATATTCCATCTAGCCATCTTCTCATCGTAATCTTTTGCATCGTAAAGTTGCATAAGGTGTCCAAATGCCCATGTAATAATATATCCATTACCTTCGTAATATCCATCTTGTCTGCCTTTAATTTTTAATGCATCTGCAATATTTTTAGCAACAGATGGCTTTTCAGCGATAATTACTTTACTCACTATTTCACCTACTTTAATAAGAAGAAATCAACCTAACATATATGTGATTTCACTTTTCTAAAACTAGAACAGTATACTATTTTACCACAATATTTGATTGTAAGGTTTAAGATTTGTTGAACAAAAAAAGCAAAGGATATTCTCCTTTGCTTTTTTGTAAAATAATTTTACTAACTAATATCTCTTTCATGCAGCCACTTTCCAAAGCTGACAGACTCAATAATATCCCCATTATCATAAATTAACTTCCCTCTATTGTATGTTGATGTTACCTGACATGGAAAGGTATGATCTAAGTACACACTTTGTTTATGCTTGGCGAAGAAATTATCCTCTGTTACTCTAAATTCTTTCATTGATACAATTGCAAAGTCGGCATCCATTCCTACTTGGATACTCCCTTTTGATTGAAGGTGAAATCGTTTGGCAGGTGCTTCTGATGTCCATTCTGCGACCCGTGTAAAAGGAATATTATGATTGAGTGCTAACTCAATCATTGATAATAATGTAAATTGCCCACCGCTAATGCCACCCCATGCTTCAAACAAATTATACACAGATGGGTCTTTCATAGAATAAGGACAAGGGGAATGGTCAGAAGAGATCATATCAAACTTTCCATCTATTAATAATTGAAGAAGTCTTTCTTGTTCTTTTTTCTCCCTTAATGGTGGAGCACATTTAGCAATTGGGCCCTTCTCCACAAGATCCTGGTGTGAAAATAGTAAATAGTGGGGACATGTCTCTACCGTTACATCCATCCCCTCTAGTTTAGCTGCTTCAATCTTTTTGATCGCAGCTTCACTACTAATATGAACAAAATGCAAGGCACATCCAGTCAGCTTTGCATAGGTTAGGGCCCTATCAACTGCCTCTGCTTCTGCAATGATTGGACGTGATTCCAGGTAATCGTCTGCGCTTACTAAACCTTTTTGCTGTTTTTCCTTCTGCAGCCAGTTAGTAATCGGAGCACTTTCAGCATGTAACGCCAAAATCTTACCAAGTGAAGCAATTTCTTTCATCCCATTTAATAACGTATCATCATCGGCCCGCTCAAATTCATCATTTCCCGTTTCTGATAGAAAGGCTTTAAAGCCTACAGCTCCATTTTCCGCTAGTCCTTTTATATCTTTTTCATGATTAGGGACTAACCCACCCCACAAGGCAAAATCAACAACAGACTTCTTTTTTCCAATTTCCGCTTTTCCAAGTAACGCTCTGTCATTAATGGTTGACGGTATTCCATTTAAAGGCATGTCAAAAAAGGTGGTACACCCTCCTGCAGCCATCATTTTAGAGCCTGTCTCAAACCCTTCCCACTGTTCTCGTCCAGGTTCACTAAAATGAACATGTACATCAATCACACCAGGAAAAATATACAAACCGGTTGCATCGCGTTCCTCTAGTGCAGTTCCGTCGATTTCAGCCTCCAGTTTTACAATGACACCTTTCTTTACTGCTATATCTGTTTGAATCACTTCATCTGAAAATACGACCAAACCATTACGTATTAAAAGATCATAATTAGCCATACCAGCTTCACCTCTACTATAACTTTAGCAAACTTTGATTCTCACTCATATAAACATCTAGACTCGCCTGAATCGCATCTCCTCGATGAACATTCACTCCATGTCGAATTAAAACGGCTTCTAATGCTCCAAGTACGGCTAGAACATTTTCTTTTCGACAGCTGTAGCCCATCGTACCAATTCTCCAAATCTTCCCATGTAAAGGACCGAAAGAAGAAGCAATTTCAATACTAAATGCTTCAAGTAACATTTTCCTAACTGATTCCCCGTCTATCCCCTTTGGAATTTCTATACAAGTTACACAAGGCAGCTTATTACTTGAATCACCAAAAAGCTTTAATCCCATCGCTTCAATCCCTGCTATTAACGCCCTTTCATGGTACTGATGTCGATTAAAGCGCTCCTCTAGACCTTCTAATAAAACAAGTCTTAAACCTTCGTGCAAAGCATAGATCATTGAGGTTGCCTCTGTATGATGATTGAGTCTTCGCGGACCCCAATAATCCTGGAGCATACTTAAATCAAAATAATTACTGGCAATGAAATGATTACTTCTCTTATAATTCAAATCCTGCTCAGTTGCAATTCCTCGCTCCACCTTTTTTCGAGCGTATAATATATTTTCAATCCGTTCGTTATACGTAATGGGCGCCAGCCCAGATGGAACTGATAAGCATTTTTGAGTACCACCTATCATTCCATCAATAAACCATTCATCGGTTTTTACCTCAACCCCTCCGATAGATGCAACAGCATCCACCACGAGAAGCACATCTCTTTCTCGACAAGCTCTTCCAATTTCTTCAAGCGGTTGCAATCTACCGGTCGATGTTTCTCCATGTACTATAGCTACAATTTTAGGTGACACCTTTTCAATTTCTTCAATGACCACCTTAGGATCAAATACATCACCCCATGGGCACTCTATGGAGTACACATCTGCGCCATACCGTTCACAAATTTCTACTAACAAATGTCCGAATCTCCCGTATATCGGAACTAATACGCGATCACCAGGTTCAATGATGCTACAAAGAATGGCCTCATTTCCCGATCTTGAGGTACCATCAATAGGAAATGCCCATGTGTTCTTTGTTTGAAAAACTTGACGAAGCATTGTCATAACTTCATTCATAATAGTTGTAAAAGCGGGATCAAACTGCCCTAAAATAGGTGTGCTCATCGCACGTAACACACGAGGATCAACTTCAACCGGTCCTGGTGTCATTATTGTACGCAATGGTGTATGCAATTCTGAAAAAACCACCATGTTTCACTCCTTTAATAAGCTAATTTATATAAAACTTCTGTTAATAACTCAATACCTGTCTCTAATTCTTCTAAATTCGTAAATTCCTGTGGTGAATGACTAATTCCACCACGGCTAGGGACAAACAACAAGGAAGTCGGACAAATCCCACCAAATACTTGAGCATCATGCCCAGCTCCACTAATCATTTTTTGATAGCGGTATCGGTTTCTTTCTGCAATTTCACCTGCCCACTCACACATTTCTTCATCCATCTTCACAGGCTTTACGTCCATCCATTGCACGATCTCCACTTCTATATTTGATACATCAGAAAAACGCTTAAACTCTTTAAAAATATTTTGACAATATTCTTCAATAATTTCTTCCTGATGATGCCGAATATCTAAAGAAAATTCCACCTCGCCAGCTACTACATTGGGTACATTCGGCTTTACGTTTAATCTTCCAACTGTGGCAACTAACATAGGATCTGTATTCTTTGCTTTATCAGTTAAGAAAGAGATTAGATGGGAAGCAGTGCTTACAGCATCTTTTCGAAACTGCATTGGGGTTGTTCCTGCATGATTACTTTCACCCTTGATACGAATGGTATAACGGCGCTGGCCTACGATATGAGTAACAATACCGATTTGGTTTTTATTTCTTTCAAGTATCATTCCTTGTTCAATATGAATTTCTACAAATCTCTCTATATCTGTACGAACCGGTGAACCATATGACTTTGGATCAAAGCCCGCTTGCTTCATTGCTTCGAAAAACGAAATACCCGCTCCATCCCTTACATTTTCCACTCGAGAAAGGTTGTAAACACCACTAATATTCCTAGACCCCCAAAAGGTTAATGGAAAACGACTTCCCTCTTCTTCACATAAAGAAACCACTTCAATCGTTTTTTTCGGGTATCCATATCTATGAAAAAGCCTTACCGTAGCTAATAAGCTTGCAATAATACCGTATGCACCATCGTACTTCCCACCGTCCACTACCGTATCAATATGAGAGCCTGTCAGAATCGTTTTATCATTTTCATTTGTACCTGGTAATCTACCAAATAAATTTCCCACGCTATCAAAATACGTATATAAATTCGTTTGATCCATCATTTTTTTTAATGCTACCTGTGCCTCTAGCCAGGCTGGTGAATACAGAAGTCTTGTTACACCCCCACTTTCTGTTTCTCCTATAGAAGCAAGCCATTCAATCACTGCTCCCACTTGTCCTTCTTCAATTAATTGTTTATTAATTTGAATGGCCATCCCCTTCACTCCCTATAAATAAATCCATGTTATTTTTCTTAACATCATCACGTTATATTATTAGTTTACCCATTTTCCCAGTGAACTTCATTAGCGTTTATGTAAAATATTCGATAGTTTTTTATGCAAATTGACTAAATCATGATAATATTAAACAAAAAATACTAAATTTTCTGCATAATAATCGAAAGGAATGTTCCTATTGAAAGTAAATCAACTCTTAAATGTACCGGATTTAGAAGGAATGAATATGATTGCCGGACAATCAGGAATGGAACGTGAAGTAAAGTCTGTTAACATGATGGATGCTCCTGATATCATCCATTACTTAAACAAAAATGAATTTCTTGTCACAACCGCCTACCATTTTAAAGATCATCCTCAAACACTGACCAATTTAGTTGAAGCCATGGCTACACAAGGATGTGCCGGATTAGGAATTAAAACCAAACGATTTTTAAATAAAATTCCAGATGAAGTAATTGAACTAGCAAACGAACTTTCATTACCTGTTATTGAACTTCCTTTACATTTATCTTTAGGTGAAATCGTGAACCATTCTTTACGCGCCATTCTCGATCAACGCGCATCTGAATTAACATTTGCACTCGAAACACATAAGCAGTTCACAAAAATCATTATGGAAGGCAAAGGAATTGGACTGTTACTTCAAGATTTATCACAGATGATCCAGCGACCTGTACGATTGATTGATCAGTATTTTAAACCCATTTTCCAACAAACACCAGAAGGCACATACCCTATATTTTCAGAAGAGATTACACTTCCAAAGTCTCCAATCTCACCGATTTCTTTTTCTATTTCTGACACAAGAGAGACGTATACTTTATTCCCCATCCATATTAGCGAAAGAAAAAAAGGGTACCTGCTGATTAACGGAGAGGTAAAAAAAACAGATCAGTTAACTTCATTAACAATTGAACAAGCAACAAATGTGATTTCATTTTCTCTTATGAAAGAAAGTGCATTGAGACAACAAGGTCGGAGCATTCGTAACGATTTTTTCCTTCACTTTATTGACGGAACTTTTTCATCTCAGGAAGAGATTATCGGAAGAGCAGCTGAATTCTCATTAAGAAATGATCAAAAGTATATCTGTGTAGTAGGTAAAATCGATGGAGATAAATTTCAACCTTCCTATGCCGAGCGTCACGAAAAAGCAGACGTCATTTATGATTTTATAGAAGGAGAAGTGTCTGCAATGACCCCAAAAATTCATTTTTTCACAAAGGGCGAGTCTTGTATTCTCTTATTTGAATCAGAAGAAAATGTGTTGCACCCTAGTATGTACTGCGAGTCTATTTTGGTTCAACTTCAGGAAAGAATATTTAAATACTATGAAAATACCATCTCATTCGGAATCAGCAATTTATGCCACACTTTTATGGATGTCAAAAACGCCCACAAAGATGCCCTAGACGCACTATCACAAGGAAAATTTTCAAAGCAAATTGGATATATCCAAACGTTTCAAGCAAAAGACATCTCTGAATTGTTACGCATGGTACCACAAGAAGATTTAAGAAACTTTTATTCTTTCGCTTTAAGTAAATTTACAGATATTAAAATAGAAGAAGAACAAACTTTACTAGATACATTGTCTGTATACTTAGAAACACACTGCCAAATTTCTGAAACCGCGAAAAGATTATTTATCCATAGAAATACGGTGGTTTACCGTATTGAAAAATGCGAAGAAATTTTAGGAAAAAGCTTAAAGGATTCAGAAACAACCCTACAAATAAGGCTTGCTTTGCGGATTAGAGCCTTGTTACAAAACTAAAACTTCTACATAAAGAAACTCAAGCAAAAGCTTGAGTTTTTATTTTTATATAAATTGAATAGAGTTTAACTGAATTTTTAGTCATTTTAAACAATGACAGTTAGCAAAATTTTGATTATGATGTAACTATTCATAACAAATCATGTTATATTATATTACATACATAAAAGAAAGGAAGAATTAACCATGAACGGAATATCAAAAGTGTTTTCTTTAAGGTTACAGCACGTACTTGCTATGTACGCTGGAGCTATACTCGTTCCCTTAATCGTAGGAGGCGCTTTAGGATTTACTCACCAACAACTCTCCTTCCTAATCGCAATTGACCTACTCACCTGCGGAATTGCAACTGTATTGCAATCCATGAACAACAAGTATATCGGAATCGGTCTACCAGTTGTTTTAGGAACCTCATTTGTAGCTGTTTCTCCTATGATTACCATCGGTACGAATTATGGAATTTCAGCTATCTACGGTTCAATCATAGCAGCAGGCTTATTCATCTTAGTTTTCGCTTCTTTATATGGAAAACTAATTAAACTTTTTCCTCCTGTTGTCACCGGAACGGTTGTTATTATAATCGGATTGTCTCTAATTCCCACCGGAATAAAAAACATGGGAGGAGGAGTTACCAATCCTGAATTTGGTTCTACAGAAAATTTACTTCTTTCATTCTTAGTACTAACCATCATCTTAGTAATGAATCGCTTCTTCACCGGATTTTTACGAGCTATCTCAGTTTTAATAGGCATAATCATTGGAACCATAGTCGCAGCATTTATGGGAATGGTGAACATAGGCGCCCTAAAAGAAGCTTCCTGGTTTCACATCCCAACAATCATGTACTTCGGTGTTCCAACCTTCGAAGTTCTCCCCATCTTAACGATGATCTTAGTAGGTACTGTTATTCTCGTTGAATCAACCGGTGCGTTTCTCGCTTTAGGTAAAATCACTAATAAAGAATTATCCGAAAACGATTTAATACGCGGATATCGAACAGAAGGTATCGCTTTTACTCTAGGAGGGCTTTTTAACGCTTTTCCATATAGCACATTCGCACAAAATGTAGGATTGGTTCAATTATCTGGCATAAAGAAAAACACCATTACAATTGCAGCAGGATTTATTTTAGTGGCATTAGGGCTGATTCCTAAAATAGCAGCATTAGCCACAATTATACCTACCTCAGTTCTAGGAGGAGCAACAGTTATCATGTTGGGAATGGTCGTATCATCTGGCATAAAGATATTAGCAAACGTAAACTTTTCCGATCATAGCAATCAGTTAATAGTAGCCTGTTCTATTTCCTTAGGACTAGGGGCTACTGTTGTACCTGAACTATTCGCTGTTTTACCAGAAGCAATCCGCATATTAGTCGGCGACGGAATTATTGCAGTTAGTCTCTCCGCCATTCTTTTAAATATTATCTTTACCACACGCCCATTAAGCTCTATTAAGACCACAACAAAAGCAACAGTAACTCAAAAAATAAAAAGTATATAAAGAGAGGAAGAGAACCCAATGTACACAATTAGCCAAATAAACGATACAAATCTGGATGAATTTATGAACATAATGAATGGAATTTTTGAACATTCCCCTTGGATTGCCCGTATAGCTTTCAACGAAAAACCTTTTCCTTCCTTACATCATTTACACCGATGTATGGTAGACGTAGTCAAACACGCTTCCCCTGAGCAGCAATTAACACTAATCAAAGCCCACCCGAATTTAGGAGAACGGATCGCAATGACAGATCATTCTACCGAAGAACAAAAAGGGGCTGGGTTACAGAATCTCTCCAATGATGAGTACGAACAATTCATCAAAACCAATCAAGAGTATATGGATAAATTTGGATTCCCATTCATTTTAGCCGTTCGTGGAAAGAACAAACACGAAATATACGAATCGATGAAAACACGAATTTCTTCTAGCAAAGAGATTGAGTTTGAAACAGCTTTGACTGAAATATACAAAATTGCCCTTCTTCGTTTAGAAGAAATCATTAAATGAAAGGATGATATTTTATGAGTTTAGAAGCTTTAAATCTACAGGTAAAAAAAGATCTCTCTTATCTCAATTTCGGCGGCACTAATTGGGTTCGCCCTCACTGTCATCCCGATGGACACGTTTACGATGTCGTCATTGTAGGCGGCGGCCAAAGCGGTTTAGGCGCCGCCTTTGCATTATTAAAAGAGCGGATATCTAATATACTTGTTTTAGACGAAAATCCCGAAGGCTTCGAAGGTCCATGGGAAACGTATGCTCGCATGGTAACACTAAGAACTCCCAAACAATTAACTTCTGTTGACCTAGGTATTCCCTCCCTCACATTCCGCTCTTGGTGGGAAGCACAATTCGGAGCAAAAAGCTGGGACAATATTGACAAAATCCCTAGAAGAGATTGGATGAATTATTTACGATGGTACCGTCAAGTACTTCAACTGCCTGTCATCAACGAAGTTAAACTTACATTAATTGAACCTTCACAAAAAGGAATACATCAGCTTCATATCGAAGGAAAAGGGGCGTCTACGAACAAAATATTCACTCGAAAAGTGATACTCGCCACAGGGATACAAGGCGGCGGAGAGTGGCATGTTCCACCCATGATTTCTGAAAATCTACCTAAGCATCTTTTCGCGCATACATCAGAGCCTATCGATTTCGAAGAATTAAAAGGGAAGAAAGTTGCCATTTTAGGCGGCGGCGCCTCAGCCTTTGATAATGCTAACTTCGCTCTGACAGAAGGAGTAGCCGAAGCACATGTTTTCGTTCGGAGAAAGGAACTTCCAAGAATTAACCCGATTCGTCAAATGGAAACATCAGGTATGATTGAACGCTTCCACTCTTTAACAGATTCAAATAAATATAAAATCATTTCTCATTTTTTTAAACATAATCAACCACCAACGAACGATACATTTGCTCGCGCATCATCCCGGCCTGGCTTTCATCTTCACCTTGGCTCTCCATGGCTTCATGTCGAGCCAAGCAATTGCGGAGCAAAAATTACCACACCAAAAGGAATATTCCATTTTGATTTTCTAATTATCAGCACAGGTCTACTAACCGACCCGGCTTTTCGTCCAGAATTACAGCTGGTTGAAAAGCATATTGCCAGATGGGAAGATCGCTATCAACCTACAGAGGCAGAAGCGAACCCAATACTCGACGCACACCCTTATTTAAGTCCTGGTTTCGCATTCTTAAGCCGTGACGAAAAGGGAAAAAAATTACTACATGGAATATTTGCTTTTAATTATTCCGCATTAATTAGTTGCGGAATTTCCGCCTCTGCACTTTCCGGAATGAAATTCGGGATACCCAAACTCGTTTCGGCTGTCGCAGACCAACTTTTTTTAGACGATCAGGAAGAAATACTTACTCAGTTCTTTAACTATAAAGAAGTAGAATTCACTGGAGAATGGGACAAAGAAGGAGAATTAGTAGGAACAACAAAACACATAGAAACAGAAAAGGAGAAACAATGACAGGTCTAACTACACATATTTTAGATTTAACTCACGGCCAACCAGCCAGCAACGTAACCATTAAACTTTATTTTCAAAAAGAAAGTTCAACAGAATGGAGCCTTTTAAAAACCGCTGTAACAAATGATGATGGGAGACTTGATTCTCCCTTTTTATCTAAGGAAGAATTAAAAAACGGTTGTTATGAGTTAGTTTTTCACATTGGTAGTTATTTTAGCAACATGAACATTGATTTACCCAATCCACCATTCTTAGATAAGATTCCTGTTCGTTTCAACATCGTTGACACGACAACACATTATCATGTTCCACTACTAGTCTCCCCCTGGGGTTACCAAGTTTATAGAGGAAGTTAACTACTACTAATCACCTGCTAAAATAGCAGGTGATTTCTTTTTGTAAAAAAAATAGATTTCCACTCAAATAAATATCCCCGAGTAGTTTTACTACTCAGGGACTTTATTTTTATTTATACCGTACCTATTGTAACTCCCAGTTCCTTTAACCATCTCCGGTAGGCTACAGAAAGGATGTCAACTTTGTGGTTCAGTTCTGCTTGTAAATCTAATGGTAGTAATTCTGGTTTTTGCGTTTCAATGATCCAAGCATCCTGTTGAAATACAGTGTCCTGGAATTTAATAAAGTCTTCATCTGATACTTCAAAGCCATAGTTTCTGGATACCACCATAAATACCTTACATTCTTTTTCACTTAACGGTAGTACCGTAAGCAAAATCCAAAGAGTTTGTCCCGTGTCAGCATCTCGTTTAGATAACCGAGCAGACATTGGTCGAAACACTTCTTTTACATACACGTAAGTTGTTCCCTCGCGAGCCTCTGATCCAGAATGCGCCACCGGCTGATATATAGGTACTTCAGAAGTGAAAATTCGATCTTTTTCTTTTGTAATCGAAAAATCAGGAAGCTCCGCATAATCAGGATGTCCCAATAATCCGCCATGAACATACATCAAATGAGCAAAATCCGTAAAGTTTTCAACCACCCGTGTCCCAGCTGCTTTAACATCATATGGACCACACACTAACGGCTTACGGGTAAGGTCTTCAAACTCTTCTAAGGAAGGTAATTCTATTGTAGGTTCACCTAAACAAACCCAGATGATCCCATATTTTTCTTGACAATGATAAACTTCCGCTTTAGCTCTTTCCGGTATCTTCATATCCTTACTTTGCGCAGGAATACTTACACATTTACCTGCGTTATCATATTTCCAACCATGATAGGGACAAACAAGACAATCATCTACAACATATCCCTCAGAAAGCATCGCTCCTCTATGAATACACAAATCCCTAAAGGCGTGTACACCTTTCTTTGACCGATAGATCGACACTCTTTCTCCCATGACAATGACACCAACAGGCTTTTCAACTAAATCACTAGAAATATAGACAGGGTGCCATTCATTTTCCAACACCGAATCTTGTAATCTACCTTCTACAACAAGAGTCACATATACCCTCTCCCTTATATTTTTACTCAGTTAAAAACTCAGTTGTAAAAATGTCCTTCGCATCAAATGTCTCTTCCAAAATTTTTAATTCGTTTAACTGATCAATCAATGTCGCCCAACGCTCTTCTGTCATATAACCTACTCCATGTTCTGCCGCGTCCCCGCCATAAACAAACTCGCTTTGAGCCTCTGCTTCAAACTTCAATGATTCCAACTCAATATCTGGGTTATCTTCTTGAATGACTTTGTTAATATCCTCATAAGAATCTTTGTAAAGATTCCACCCCTCAACAAACGCAGTCGTAAATGCTTTTACCGTTTCTTTATTTTCCTCCAGATAATCCTTAGTTACATATAAGACAATATTGTAAGGATCATAACCAGCATCAGAAATTAGCTTTGTTTCTACTTCTACACCATCTAATTCCATAAAGTAAGGTTCAGATGTCACAAATGCTTGAGTCACAGAATTTTCGTCAGCTATAAAATTACCATGTTGACCTGTATGCGCTAATTCTTCCACCTTACTCAAGTCGTACTGCGTCTTTAAATACTCCCAGTAAACAATCCCAGGCTGCACAAATACCTTTCTTCCATTTAATTCATCAAAATCTTCAATTCCCTTTCCTTTGTGAAACATAAACGCTTGTGGACTCCCTTGCATAGCAGATGCTAGAGCAACTAGTTCAATACCCTCATTTCTTGCATTCACTATTTGATCTGCATGAGCTAAACCAAATTCAGCTTTTCCTGAAGCGACCATATTAATAGAAGAAACCTGAGGTCCACCAGGCTCAATCGTTACATTTAATCCACTCTCTTCAAACAAGCCATTCTCTCGAGCAGCGTACACTCCTCCGTGCTGAGCTTTCGCAAACCAGTTGAGTACCACCTTAACATCTTTTACTTCCTCTTCAGTAGACTCACTTCCCTCAGTCGTAGAGCTACTAGATTCCGTACTACCACAAGCTGCTAATACTAAAACTAAGACCATACCCACTAAAAGATACTTCACTCTCATTAACACTTCCATTCAACTTCTCCCCTTTTCTCTTTTTCTTTATTTTTCAACCTTCATCGCAGACTCGTGCCATGATTTAAGCATGAACCTCGAAATCGAGCTTACTAGAAGGTAAAAACCAATTCCAAATATCGCACCAGCAATGGCACATGCAAATAAATAAGGTGTTTTTAATTGAACAGCAGCTACAGTGATGGCATAACCTAAGCCTCCTCTACCTCCACCAATTCCAGCAATAAACTCCCCTGTTATCGCACCAACAATCGCCAACGTACACGAAATTTTCAATCCAGACATCATATATGGCATCGCCGCCGGAATCCGAAGTTTCCACATGGTTTGCCATTTTGAAGCATTATATAGTGTAAATAAATCACCCATATTTTTATCAACTGAATTCAAACCCATCAATGTGTTCGATACAACTGGGAAAAATCCAATTAAAAATGAAATAATCACGATTGAATTAAATCCAGATCCAAACCAAATAACAATAATCGGAGCAATCGCCACAACCGGGATTGTCTGTAATATAACCGCATATGGATAAAGGCTTACCTCTAATATTCTAGAACTCGCTAACAAAATCGAGATTCCAATTCCTACGATCGCACTAATGACGAACCCAATGATCGATTCTGTAACTGTTATCTGAATAGCCGGCCACAGAAGATGCCAGTCATCCATAGCCGCTTGTAAAACATCTGTCGGTTTCGGGAGAATAAATGGTTTGATATCAAAGACAATTGGAATAGACTGCCATAAAGACAGAAAGATCACCAAAGCAATAACGGGCCCAATGATCGTTCCTTTCACCTTTCCCCGTGCCTTCTTTTTATCCGTTATGCTCGACTCAACTACCAATTTACTACGATTCGTTGTTGCTGTTTGACTGGTCATTCTTACACCAACTCCTTTCGATTCAAGCTATGCTCAAGACTTCGAGAAGCTAAATCCACATATTCCGTAAACGCACTATTTACCCTGTCTCTTGGATAAGAAAGATCAACATCTATCAGGGAAGCCAATCTTCCAGGACGCGCTGACATAACTGCAATTTTAGAAGATAGATATACCGCTTCGTATACATTATGAGTAACAAATAATATAGTCGTATGTTCTTTTTTCCATATGTCTAATAAATCCATTTGCAGGGATTGCCTTGTCATTTCATCCAATGCAGCAAACGGTTCATCCATTAAAAGCAACTTCGGTTTAGCAGCTAGAGCACGCGCGATTGAAACTCTCATTTTCATCCCACCCGAAAGCTGTCTTGGATAGGACTTTAAATAATCTTTCAAACCAACCATTTCTAGAACTCTCATAGCTATTTCTTTTCTTGTATTTTTATTCGATCCTCTTAACTCTAGAGGGAGCACCACGTTATCAAGGACTGTTCTCCACGGTAATAAATTCGAATCCTGGAATACGTATGCAATATCATTTGAATTACGAATCAAATCCTTCGGGTTTTGTCCGAACACCTCTACCTTACCTTTTGTCGCTTCACTTAAACCTGCAACCATTCTCAAAGCTGTTGACTTCCCGCAACCTGAAGGGCCTAGGAAACTAATAAACTCTCCCTCTTGAATAGACAAGTCCAATTGACTTAACGCAACCGTACCTGTGTTATAGATTTTATCCACACCTTTAAAAGATACTACCTCTTTTTGTATGGCCCCCATCACAACTCCTCCTTTTACTTTCCAAAACTCAACGTATTTGAATATGTAACACTATTTAACATATTTTGATAATTCACTCATTCGCACCTTAAAATGTCACAAAACATAACATATAATGTAACATAAACTTATTATATAATTTTCAGATTAATTTGACATTAGCTAACATTTACAAACTTATCATTTCTTTTTAGTTACTTTAACCAAATCTTACATTCAAAGTTAAAAGCCACGGGAGATTAAATGACAATAAGCCAAGCCCAGTGTGAACACACTGAGCTTGGCTTATTTGCTTTTATCTATTAACTTAGGAAAATCGCACCGACTACTAACCCTCCAAATATGACAAAGGCAGGATGCACCTTCCACCTTTCGATGAGCAATAGACTCACCATAGCGATCACAAAAGTTGACCATAAACCATTTGAAAAATAGGAGGTTTGAAAAAAATCAAAAGTAAGGCCGGCCATCAAAACAGCTACTGCAGGCAGGACAATCATCGATAATCTTTTCACTTTAGGCGACTCTTTGTATTTGAATAGCAGCCTTAGTAAGACAATCATGATAAATAACGAAGGGGCAACCGTAGCGAGCACACCTGTGACCGCACCAAGTGCTCCACCTACCTCAAAGCCAATATAACCAGCCATTTTGGTAGCTATCGGTCCCGGTAACGCATTCCCAAGCGCCAATACTTCACTAAATTCACTCGTAGTCATCCAACCATAACGACTAACCACTTCATGTTCAATTAAAGGAATGGATGCTGGTCCACCTCCATATCCGATAATACCAGGAATGAAAAATGCAATGAAAATCTGTATATAGATCATAGGCTCTCACTATTTCCTTTTACTTGTATTTCTATTTTTTCCTTCTTATCAGACATGGTAACTGCTATAACTAACAACCCTCCAATAACAATCCCTGGATGCACATTTAGAATTTCCATCACAATAAAGCTGCCCAATAGAAGAAAGACTCCCTTTTTCCAACCAAAGCCTTGTCTTGTTTTTTTGATAAAATCCCAAGTTAGTGTAGCCATCATGACTCCAACAATTGGGACGACTCCATTAGTCATTCCTTCAACCCTAGGATGATCCTTTACTTTATTAAATGATGTTAACAAAAGTAACATTAACAGAATAGTTGGAAGGACAGTAGCAATTACAGCATTGAGCATACCCCTGATCCCTCCCACTCGGTAACCAATATATCCCGCCATCTTCGTCGCTATCGGCCCCGGGAGAGTATTCCCTAATGCCAACACATCACTAAACTCCTGATCATTCATCCATTTAAACGTCCCTACCACTTCTTTATGTACAAGAGGAATCGTCGAGGGACCACCACCAAACCCTAACATTCCGGACCTAAAAAATGCGACAAAAATATCCCATTGCAGTCTCATCTAAAAGAACACCCACTTTCTATATTTGGTCCATATTTTTACGCTAGTAACCAAGTGCCGCACCGTCTCCACGCGGATCCGCTCCACCATACTTGATCTTGCTATCCGGGTTAATTAATATCGCACCTGCATGACCCATAATATCACTAAAATCTGATACCCTCTCAATCTCATGACCTATTTCTTTTAGCTCTCTACAGATATCACTAGAGATTCTTCCTTCTACTTTTACGCTGTTGGATTCAGCTCCCCACGTACGTCCGTATAACCATCTTGGTGCTTCAATCGCAGCTTGAACGGAATAGTGATAATCAATGATTCTTGTTACTAAGGCAGCTTGGGTTTGTGGTTGTCCTTCTCCTCCCATCGTCCCATATACCAAGTAGGGCTCCCCTCCTTTAAACAGCATCGCAGGATTGAGAGTATGATAGGTTCGCTTTTTTGGTTGAAGGCAATTGACATCATTCTCATTTAAAGAAAAGAAGCTGCCTCGATTTTGTAGGACTATCCCTGTATTTTTAGGGATAAAACCAGAACCGTACTCATGATAAATGCTTTGTATAAGTGACACAGAATTTCCGTACCGGTCAACCACACCAAGCCAAACTGTATCTCCCTTTGGATCCAACCTCTTCTCTAATTGGTTACTTTTATTAAATTTAATTTTACGAGCCAACTCTTCTCCTCGTTTCGAGGAAAGAAGCTTCTCTAGCGGGATATAGGAAAAGTCAGGATCTGTTAGATAACGATCACGATCCTCAAAAGCTAGTTTAGTAGCTTCAATTAGCAAGTGATAATAATCGGCGGAACCTTCTGTCAAAGATGGCACGTCAAATTGATTCAATATATTTAATATGGACAACGAAGCAAAACCTTGTGTATTAGGAGGCAGATTATACACCGTGTGTCCGCGATAATCCACCGAAATTGGTTCAACCCAATCGGAATGATGAGAAGCAAAGTCCTCGGCAGTTAATATTCCCCCATATGCATTAAGATCTTCCGTAATACTCTTCGCCAACATCCCTTTATAAAACAAGTCGCTGCCTTCTTCAGCTATTCCCTCTAATGTAATTGCTAAATCAGGTTGTTTCATTAATTCACCCACGGAATAAGAAAGGCCACTTGATGTTGTAAATATTTTTTTAAACTCAGAGTATTTCTGCAAACACCTAAACTGATTGTCGGTTTCGTCCAGATTCACACGGGTCCAATATTCCTGACTAGGAGTAACCGGATACCCGTCTTTTGCGTAGCCAATAGCAGATTGAAGCAACTCTTCCCATCGAAAATAGCCCCTCATATTTTCCGCGGAATATCGAAAAGCCTTTTCCCAGCCTGCAATTGCACCCGGAATCGTATTGGCAGCTAGAGCCCCCCTGGGTGGAATTTTTTCTAATCCTTGCTTCTTGTAAAAATCAATCGTTGCAAGTTCACCAGACCGACCACTGCTATTTAACGCTCTCAGTTCCTTGTTATAGGAATTATATATTAACCAAAAATTGTCACCACCTGTTCCATTCATATGCGGATATACAACACCAATGGTGGAAGCAGCTGCAATGGCAGCTTCTACTGCATTTCCTCCTTCCTGCAGTACTTTCATACCTGCTTGTGAAGCTAAATAGTGAGGAGTGGTAATCATACCATTCGTCGCCATAGTGGTAGGTCGATAGGAAGAATGTAAGGATCGATACATTAGATAGTCCCTCCATAAAATTATTATTTACTAGAATACTAATAAATTTTTGTTGCCCCTTCTGATTTAACAGGATTTCGCAATGGTGCAAATTCATTTATTCGACATTCAACCATATCATTTTCTTTTAAAACAACAGATCCAGGTGTCCCCGTCATGATAATATCTCCTGGAGATAAAGTGACAATTTTCGAAAAAAAAGAAACGATAGACCAGGGACTAATTAGCATATTTGCGACCTCACCCGAGTGATATATCTCTCCATTTAAAACTGTTTGTACGGTTATTTCGTTTATATTAGTAACCTCATCTATAGTAACCAGTTGTGGACCTAAGCTAAAAAAAGTATCAAATATTTTTGAAATTTGCAGAAATCGAGGATTACGTCCATGAAGATCTTTTGCAGTCATATCTAAAGTTGCCGCGAATCCTGCCACAACACCTGGCACCTCATCTTCCTCTATATTTCGACACATCTTACCAATAATAATTCCTAGCTCCCCTTCCGCTGTCACTGTATGAGAGTAAGCAGGTAATCTTATCATTTCCATCGGGCCAATGAGGCTGGAATCTGGTTTCATAAAACTTACTGGTTCTGTTTCAATTGGTGTAAAAGACATCTCTTTTGCCTTTTCAAGGTAGTTCATCCCCACTCCAAGTATTTTCTTTGGTTTTGTATATAGGGCCGTATATATAAAGTCTTGTGTTTTAATTTTCGGATAAAAACACAGCCCGTTAGCATCTTTATTTTGATACCAAGTTTTCAACTCTTCCAGCTGGTTCGTTTGTAACAAATCAAATATAGAAGTTTCCCAGTTCGCCCCGTCAATTTTATTTAATTCTTTTATTAATATCGCGTCTTCACCATGTATAATGGCAGCTTCTTCTTGATTCCTATATTTTATTGTTGCTAATTTCATGGAGTATCACCTATTTTCACTAATTGATTTGTTAATCGCTGTACCCATTGCAATAATTTTAAATCGGAATGATGATTGGCGATGAAAGATAATCCAATCGGAATTCCATTCTCTTTTATTAAAGGAATTGTCACTTGCGGAAACCCCGAAAGGCCCGCTATACAAGTCAGCTTCATCGTCTTCGAACGATATTGTTCCATTTTTTCTACTGATAAATTTCGCTTTGGTGCTTCCCCTGGGGTAGTAGGTAATACTAACAGACCATTTTTATTTAATAATTCAGATAGTTGATCCTTTATTAGCTCCCTTTCCTCCTCATATTCACTTAAGTGCTCTCTATTTAACGTACTTGCCCATTGAAATCGTTCAGCAATGCCTGGACCAAAGGCAGGATTCACACGTTTTATCCAATCTCCATGTTCATCCCAAATCTCAATGCCTTGATTATTCCTGAATAATTCTGCCCACTTTGAAAGTCCACCCTTTGCGATGTTCACATATTGAGCACTATAGTTTTCTTTTAACACTTCAATCTTTCTTAAATAACTACCTTTTGTTTGGTTATCTAAATATGACCAAGCTTCATTTTCAAAAAACAACGTGGAAAACCCTTCCATATCATTCGGCCCTTTATCTATAAGAACCTCGCCCACTGCAAGCAATAAGTTCGGATCTCTTGTCATCCAACCAACCGTATCAAAGCTTTTAGCAAGTGGGATTACACCCGTACTATCAACTAGTCCATGTGTAGGTCTAAACCCATATATCCCACAATAGGATGAAGGAACACGAATCGATCCTCCTGTATCAGTCCCAAGTGCAAAATCCACTACCCCAGCAGAAACCGCCACAGCTGACCCACTTGAAGATCCACCAGGTATACGGTCTGATGCCCTAGGATTAACCGGTGTCCCATAATGAAAGTTTTCACCATTCAAACTATACATTAATTCATCCGTATGGGTCGTACCTTTCAGACAAGCGCCTCTCTCTAACAGTTGATTAATAACAGGTGCGTGTCGCTTAGAAGCTTGATGAGACTGAAACCAATCTGGATTTCCCGCACTGCTTCGATAATCCTTTATCTCAAATACATCCTTTACACCGAAGGAAAGCCCTTTTAATGGTCCCGACTCCGTTTGTTGGATATTTAGGTGGTCGTTCATAAAAGCATTCCATTTGTCATCCATTTCTCTTTCCCCCTTCAAAATGCACCTTTCCATGTCAGCTTTCATCACATCTCCTTTTATTATAGTTTGATTATTCTAACAAGTCATTGGCACTTTAACTAAATTTCAACTCACTTTTAGTCAAAATAACCAATTAACTAAGGAATCTAATTAAATGAAAAAAACGGCCATATGTGGCCGTTTACCATTTCCAGTGATTAATAAGTTTTCCCTTTTGATGAAAACATTTTTCTT
Source organism: Robertmurraya beringensis (assembly GCF_042433785.1). Lineage (NCBI taxonomy): Bacteria > Bacillati > Bacillota > Bacilli > Caryophanales > Bacillaceae > Robertmurraya > Robertmurraya beringensis. The sequence continues at coordinate 104,853 of NZ_JBHLUU010000126.1, forward strand.
TAGGTATAATATTAGATACGGTAAGGATAAGTGATGGTACTTTCTCAACATTAAAAACAATGATTCCTTCTTCTTCACTTTTAATAAGAAAGGACTGGCCATGCGCATAAGATGGGAGAAGATTTCCTAGCTGAATAATCCAATTCACTATTGTTAACTGAACGTCTTTCGGAACTTGGATATTGGGAGAGAATCGTAAAATCCAATCCTCTTTGTCAATGGAAAATCGGTACATGTCCTCACCCTTATCATTTCAAATTTTCCTTATAAAAATATATGCTAGAGCTTACACCTTATTCATCGTTTACGACTTTCTCAATATTTAACTCACGATTCATTTTGAGGTCGATGATTTGATCATTTACTTGCAAAAGAATCCTGAGAGGATCGTATTGGTCAACCATTAGGATTTTCCCAATCCTTCCGTCACTTAGCATAACGGATCGACCGATAATACTGTCCATTAATTTATACAGAAACAACAGTGTAATATTAGCATCCAATTTTCCGAATGCATGATCTTGAAGCTGTCTTAATGCCGTATAATATGGCAGCGGCTCTTGATAAGCACGTCTAGATAACATCGCATGAAACATATCAGCTATCGCGACAATTTTGGAATACACATCAATTTGATTGCCTTCAAGCCCCTTAGGATATCCCCTTCCGTCCTCCCGTTCATGATGATGAAGAGCCACAAGAGCCACTCGGTCACTTAACTGATCAATCTTACGAAGAATTTCATATCCATAGCTAGTATGAAGCTGCACTTCCTCGTATTCTTCCTTTGTAAGCTTTCCTTTTTTATTTAAAATAAATGGATTAATCCTTGTTTTACCAATATCATGCAAAGTCGCTCCGATTGCTAATTCTCTCAGTTCTCCTTCTGAGAGCTTTAACCACTTACCAATCATCAAGGAGATTATTCCTACACCAATGGGATGCTTGTATGTATATTCTTCGGTTTTGTTTAATTCATAAAATAAGTGATAGATATGAGGGATTTCTGAAGCTTGAAATATTACAGGAAGGATTTCTTTCTCTAACATATTGATATTGAGTTCTTCACCCAGCATTAAATCAGAAAAAATCAATTGTACTTGCCTTGCTGCTTGATTAATTTTTGCGGTAATGTTTTTTATTGCCTTTTTATTTGAATAGCCATATTTTATTTGACCACTATCTTCATTTCCTAATTTTTCAAGAATATCATCAATCTCTTGAACTGTTAAATGCTCTTTCTTCATTGCTATCCCTCTTCTTCTATTAAGGATATGATTCTATTTAAATCATACCAAATTCCTTTTTAGTAGAATAGGTATTTTTTCCATTTCAAAAGATGATTTTCATAGGTGGAAAGTCTTTCAAATTGAGTGAAATTCTAGCGATAACTTATTGACTATTCACATATATTTCGTGTATATTAGAAGCATCATTAATCAGAATATATTTCCTTACTTGTTATATACAGTTAAATATGTTCGGCTTGATGGTAATATATACTTGGGGACCTTATGTGTCTTGAAAGGCTTAGGAGGAAAAGTTTATATGCAAAATGGAAAAGTAAAATGGTTTAACAATGAAAAAGGCTTTGGATTCATCGAAGTTGAAGGTGGAGACGATGTATTCGTACACTTCTCAGCAATCCAAGGTGAAGGCTTTAAGTCATTAGAAGAAGGTCAAGAAGTTTCTTTTGAAATCGTTGAAGGAAACCGTGGACCACAAGCTTCTAACGTAGTTAAGCTATAATCCAATATATTACTAGTAGGCTGGCATCTTGCCAGCCTTTATTTATTATGGCTGTTTTCGTAAAGAATGTTGTTAAAATCTTAAAGCCGATTTTAACGTGGAAATAGTTATTTTACGCTTGATAATTTAGTTTGCAAGCTCTTTTCTAAAATTAAAGCGATTTTCTGCTTAAACTTAGCACAATCATTAAAATCATGTTCTAAAAAGCAAAAAAGTTTAAGAAAAGAGCCTTTATTATTCATGTAAGTCTTTTTCCCATCTCTTTTATTTTCTCCCCAACCGTACAATTAGTAATACAAAATCGATGTGCGTATCTTCTCCCCTTTTCATCTTTGTGATGCTTATGTAGGAAACATTCCTTACAATAACGTCCCATTAATTCTTCTACTTCTCGTAATATTTGTTGCCTACTCAGCATAATCCCCACCTTTTATTAAATCACCTGCATTTTACTATGAATAGACTTGCCTTCTAGAGCTTGCGTCGCCAACTTATCACTTTCTTTATTATCTTTTCTAGAGATCGCTTCATAACGAGGAAATAAGCCTAATTTTTTTATTTTTTCTTCTATCCGGTCAAGCCAGCGATTTAAATTTTCCTCATAACACGGCCATTCTCCTTCTAATTGTTTCAGAACCACCTGTGAATCTCCCTTAATATCACAAGGAAGCTTAGTTACCCCAAGCTCTTCTAGCAGATCAAGAGCAAAGTACAAAGCTGCATATTCCGCTTCATTGTTTGTCTCCATTTCATCAATTACTTCATTTGCACGAAGACGAAATTTCTTTTTACCTTGTTTATAATAAATAACCGCACCTATACCTGCCCGATTGTTGTTAATGTCATGTCCACCGTCAAAATAGACAAGAACATCATGTGGTTCCTCCTCAATTTCTTCCGATAGCTTTTTCAATTCCTTAAGGGTCCACGTGGAGCCCATTTCATCATGAAATTCTAAATCCAGTACTTTTCCAGTTTTCTCAAGCTCTTCACCAGCAATTATTGCATCCTCAGCTGACAAAAAATTATTAGAAGTTAAAGCCACCGGATCAATATTTTTTATTTTATATTTATACTCTAATTTATATTTCATACATTTCATCCTTTCATTATGAATAGCTGCTTTTTACGATGTTTTTATCTTTTCCTTTTTAATAAAAAAATTACAAAAGATTGGTATTTTGAATCAAGAGCTTTTTTCTGACCATTCATACGCTTAATCAAAAAATATGTTAAACTAGCTTATACTATGTAAAAATGTCTTTTATTGGAGGAAATCAATGATTGAAGTATACATTGATGGTGCTAGTGCTGGCAATCCAGGACCTAGTGGAGCTGGTATTTTTATTAAAGCGAATGGCAAAGTTGAACGCTATTCTATTCCCTTAGGTGTAATGAGCAACCATGAAGCTGAATATTATGCTTTTATTGAAGCATTAAAAATATGTAGAAAGAATGGATATCAAGTAGTCTCCTTTCGGACCGATTCCGCACTGGTAAATCGAGCAGTTGAAAAGGAATTTGTGAAAAACAAGCAATTTGCTCCTTTACTTGAAGAAGCTTTAACCCTTTCTAAAGAATTTGATTTATTCTTTATGAAATGGATACCCGGCTCAGAAAATAAATCAGCAGATGAACTTGCCCGAGCGGCTATTCGAAAAAATGAAGAGATCAAGGAGAACGAGGACAAATGAAAAAGTCATTATTTGCAGACATTAGTTTACTTCTGGTTGCCCTTGTGTGGGGTTCAACTTTTGTGCTCGTTCAAAATGCAATTGCATCCTTGCCACCAAACGCGTTTAACTCCATTCGTTTTTTTATCGCTGCACTAATTCTTGGAGGTTGGCTATTGATATTTGAACGAAAACAGCTAGTACAACTCAATCGATCCATTCTTACGTCTGGCATTTTACTCGGAGGATGGCTATTTGCTGGATATGCTTTTCAAACTGTCGGATTACTTTATACGTCATCCTCTAAAGCTGGTTTCATCACCGGACTAAGCGTTGTACTCGTTCCGCTATTTTCTCTATTTTTACTAAAACAAAGACCCACAAGAAATGCTTTGATCGGAGTAGGAATTGCAACGATCGGATTATATCTTCTAACTTTAACAGATATAACAGCCTTAAATCGAGGAGATGCATTTGTCCTCGCTTGTGCCGTTGGTTTTGCCATGCATATTATCTTTACAGGTAGGTACAGTGAAAAATTCCCGACTTTGTTGCTGACAGTTATTCAAATCTTAACAGTATCTGTTTTGTCAGGTTTGCTAGCGTTATTTACTGAAGAATATTCTTTAGCCTTTCGTCTAGATATTCTCGGACAACAAGATGTACTCATTGCATTACTTATTACTTCTATATTCGCAACAGCTATAGCCTTTTTTGCTCAAACAAGCTTTCAAAAATATACGACTCCAACAAGAGTTGCCTTAATTTTTGCCATGGAGCCTGTGTTCGCTGCGATTACTGCTTATGTTTGGGCCGATGAAAGACTAACATCCCATGCGTTACTTGGCTGTATATGTATATTTGCCGGGATGATCTTTGCTGAACTGCCAGTGAAAAAAAAGCATTCCTTATATACCGAAAAAAAGCAAGCGATATAAAAAAAGCGTGTGAACCTCACACGCTTTTTCTATATCGTCAGCAGCTCGGCTTCTCTTATAAATTGATAAGCCTCTTTTTTCGTTTTAATTTGATTAGACAATAGCCATTCAAGAAGAGACACATAAAAGCTACCATCAAAGCTTTTTTGAGCCTTTAGTGTGACTTCAATTGCTACATTTGCTAGTTCATCAGAAGCACCGGTATAATTTTTCCCAAAATAAATAAAGCCAATCGCATCATCCTTTAGAAGGAATCCTTTGTCTAATAAATGACTTACGTACTCTTCCGTACTCAAGGTTCTCTACACTCCCTATGATCGCTTCACATCTTCTTGATTTTATCTCATCAATCGACATTTTTCTATCTTTTTCTATCCATTAAATAGCCTAAAGTCCCAGTTAACACCCCAAGAAGCGCTCCACCCACTACTTCTTCTGGCTTATGACCAAGCATTTCCTTCAATTTATCTGGGGCCTTTTCTTCAAAATGTACGGGTTTTTCATGATTCACTTTATCAAGTAAATCATCCAAGTCATTCACTTTTAATGTAAGCTCACCCGTTTGCCTTCTTATCCCCTGCGCATCATACATAACAATTAATCCATAAACAAGAGACAGAGCAAAATCTATGGTCGGTAAACCACGATTTAAGGCAATATATGTGGTTAAAGATGCGACACCAGCGGAATGAGAGCTAGGCATCCCACCCGTTTGAAAAAATAAATCTGGTCTAAACTCCTTTTTCTTCCAATAATGAATAGGGATTTTCAATCCCTGTGCTAAAGCTATACTTGAAAGTGCTATATAGACACCTTTATTCACAATCTCTCACCTCCTTTTTATTGTGAAGAAAGAAGAGTGAGATTATGCAATTAGGTAATAATATTATCGTTAAGGCAGTAACAACCTTATATTAGGAGGAATGAAAATGGGAGGAAAAAACTCACATACAAACCGTGGTACAAAAGCTCCTGGTGTGAATCCTCAAGGATATGGACAGGATGCTGAATTTACACCGAATCCGAAAAGTAAATTAGAAGATAGAGCTAAGAAAAGCAATACTAAAATTTAATTAGAAAGAAGCTGCCCTAATTTATGGGGCAGCTTTCGATTACGCTAGTATTTGCTGGTCTGGCAATAAACGATCCAGCCCTCTAAACTCAACCTCTTTAAACTTTGTGAGAACTTTCTCCTGGTTGAATTGGAATACTGATTCTTCGTGTGAGAAGGATATCGGAACATCACATTTGATTTCAGCAAGCTTTCTGCTTAAATAAAGCATGTCCAAATCTTGCTCTATTTTTGTTTTTTGCGCTTTAGTAAGCAATTGTAAATTCGAAATAATGCCTTCCACATGCTCAAATTGTTGAACCAATTTAAGAGCTGTTTTTTCTCCAATTCCTTTTACACCTGGATAATTATCACTAGGATCTCCCATTAACGCTTTTACATCAATAATTTGCCTTGGGAGAATCCCCTTGTCTGTATAGAAAGAATCAGGGGTATGAACAGCATAATTTCCAAACCCTTTTTGAAGTAATATGACCTTAATTCGTTCATCTAACAATTGAAGAATATCACGGTCTCCCGTTAATATGCTAACCTCAAAATCGTTCATAGAAGCCTTGGCTATCGTACCAATACAATCGTCTGCCTCATACCCTTCTAACCCAATATTAGGAATATCAAATGCACTAACTACTTCCTTGACTAAATCAAACTGTGGAATCAATTCAACGGGTGCATCTGAACGATTAGCTTTATATTCTGTAAACATTTCATTTCGGAATGTTTTGCTTCCCATATCCCAGCAAACAGCTACGTGGCTTGGCTTAAAGGTTGATATCGCCGTTAAAAAATGTTTCACAAAACCATGAACACCATTTGTTGGTATTCCTTTAGAATTTATCATAAATTGACCCGATACACTTGTTGCAAAAAACGCACGAAATAACAGTGCCATCCCATCAACAAGTAATAGGGAACGATCTTTAGATTCGTTTGTCATTCATGGTCCTCCTCTTAGAGCATAATTCCCATTATAACATGAAAATTAATGATCAAAGATGGTATTGTTTTCTTTATTGCGTTCTCTTAACTTCAATTCCCTGCTTTTCTAATTCATAGTACATAGCCATTTTTGCTTTCCTTACATTTTCATTTAACAATAAGGTATAGCTTTTATCGTTTGAAAAAGTAAGTGTCAGTGTTCCGCTACTCATTATTCTGTTAACGATTCGGCAAAAAAAAATAAATCCCTTTTCAAAGGGATTTATAGAAAGAATTATTTACTTAATAGTTCCTCTAGCTTCAGTTCTGTTTCCTCAAGATTACTGATAGAGGTTTCATCACTGAGAGCAGCCCGTAACCCTTCATAATAGTCTAGGCACTCTCTTGCCATTTGTTCTTTCAATGTCTGAATCTCAGCATTCATCACTTCTTGATAATGCTCTTTTAATCGTTGACTTCCTTCCTCCACATAACTGTTCGCTAGTGGGGATAAAATGACTTCTAGCTCCTCCATCATAAGTCGTTTTTCATTTCGTTCAAAAAACGATTTTGGATTTTTAAAATAGCCCAATGCTTTTTTAAATAAGTGAGCCTCTAAATTCTCGAAGGCATTTGCAAACTCTATACTTTTCCACGCACGTTTCTCATACGAATGAAAGGATATATCTTTATTGATATCTGCAATTGAGCCTTCAAGTAGCTGTTCAACTTCTAACAGTAACTTTTCTATGAATGACTCAATCCTAAGTGAAGTCGCTCTTAATTCTTGAGCAAAATCATATCCAATACTTGTTAAAAATTCTTCAAGTCCTCTTTGTAACGCCTGTTTCATACTTCTTCCATCATCCTTTAATAGAGACGGATTAAAGGCCTCTTTAAAGAAATCATTAAATCGATAAAACACTCTTTGCTTAATATAAAAGGCTAACTCATCGGTTTCTAAATTTAATCTTTTTTGAAGATTTTTTTCTTGATCCTCTTTACGAAGCAGATTTCCAATAGCTTCCTCTTGATCCTGTATAGTTAGTAAGTATGAATCCTTTCTTTCTTGATTCTGCTTCGCATGGTGGATAAAAGCTTTTAGTACATGATTCACTCGGTTTAGTTCTGACATAGCAGAGGTTAGAGCAATCTCAGTTAAGTCGTTTTCAATAAACGAGTAGAATCTTTCTTCGAATTGTTCCAATCGAGAGCCTTCTTTTATCTCTTCTTCTTTTTCTTTTAAACCTAACAGGCTTGAAACGGGATAAACATGAGGCATACGGATTCCATACAGAATTAATTGCTCTGTTACATAACCAAGAACTTCTTGTACCTCTTCTTCATCACGAGCCAAGTCAATTGCATTTACAAGAAAGAACATCTTATCCATTGAAAAGGTGTCCTTTACGCGACCAAGCTGTATTAAAAACTCGCGGTCCGCTTTAGAAAAGGCGTGATTATAATAGGTCACAAAGAGTATCGCATCAGAATTTTTAATATAGTCAAAAGCAACACCTGTATGTCGTGCATTAATAGAATCGGCCCCTGGTGTATCGACAAGCGTGATTCCATGACGAGTTAGTTCACAATCATAATACAACTCAATACTCTCTACAAAGCACGATTTTTCTTCCTTCGCAACGTAATCAGCAAATTCTTCTAACTTTGTTTGAAGAATATCTCCGAAGTGATTTTTCGCAAACTCGTAGCCCCGTAAAAATGCCGTTAAAAAAGAATAATGAACTTTTCCTTGGACATCAAACAACGAATCATTAGGATCTATTGATTCGATCACATGAACCGCATGGTCTAATGACTCCGCTGAAAGCTCGAACAAATGTAAGGATCTTTTTACTTCCTCAAGTAAATTCTCTTCACTTTTAAATTTCACTTTCACTAAACCATGCTTATTCTCTTCTGTAACAGGCATGATTTTATTTATCGCTGCCGTAGTTGGGTTAGGAGAAACCGGTAGAAGCTTCTGCCCTATTAATGCATTTGCAAAGGACGATTTGCCTGCACTAAAAGCACCGAATAGTGCGATTGTAAACCCCCTATTACTCAGTCTTTCTGATGTTAATGTCAGTTCTTCTGAAGACGTTTTAAAACCCGGTACAGCGTTTAACAAGTTCGCTGCTGTCTTTAGCTTTTTTACTACATCCTTCACTTGAAGTCCTACATGTGTTGGTGTTTCTATAGGTGTTTCTATAGTCTTTTCTACTTTTTTCGTTGATTTTACAGCTACTTTTTCTGTAGATGATGACATGATCTCAAATTCTTCATTTACAGTAAGAAGTTTTTCTATCTCACGATCCTTTATTTCATCACTCATGATATTTTCAGTTAAAATTTGTTCCATTTTATATTTGGACTTTTCTTGACTATCCGTTATCGTTTTTAACTCTGACCATGTATGATCTAAATCTTTTATGACTTTTAACTCTTCTTCCCATTTTGAAGTCTTCCTGCTTATCTTATCACCTTGAATTTTTAGAAAATCATCCATAAATGGCTCGAGTTCTCTTCTAGCAAGGGTTTTTAAGCTTTCCGCTACATCATTTGTATAGTTCAAAACGTACTCTCCAGATAAACGAGCATCCTTCTTTTCCGCTTTTAACAGAAGCTCTGAAGTATAAGGTACAGAATATTCCTGGATTTTCGTTAGTAAATCAGCACTATTGATGTCTTCTTGCTTTATAAAGCGAGTAATCGCATCTTTCAAGTGCCATTCAAGTTGAGATTTTACCTTTTCCTGCATATCAGCAGAAAATGTCTGTAATCTCGCTTGGCGTTCTTGCTCTGTCTTGTTTTTAGAAAACAATAATCCTACTTTAAACTCTCGCTGTCTTGACTCAAGGAATTTTTCCGCAAGTTCTCTTGTTTGAAAGGGCATTAAATAAGCATTTTTTAAAATATCATTAATTACAAGCTCTAACTCTCTTTTTTGTTGGTTTAGAGTTTCCATTTGTAAGTCTAACTGCTGTTGTAACTCCACTATCTTACCTTGTAAGCTATTCCTTTCATCTTCAGGTAGGGCGCTTAATTTTTGTTCAAGTTTTTCAATGGTATCTTTATTCTGAGTTGATTCGAATACCATTTGTTCTTGAATAAGCTTTTTAAGAGAATTTGAAACTGAGAGCTCTAACAACTGATCCTTCATAACGACTTTTTCAGCAATAAACGTTTGTAGATCTTTTAACTCATTGTGGGGATGGGTTGGTTCCTTTAGCGTCGTATAAAATATACGACCTGGTTTCACTCCCCATGAAGCAAAGGATTCTTTTACACTTTCTTGAAACTGAAGAAAACTTATCTCTTCCTCACGATGCTTATCGATTTGATTTACAACTAAGAAAACTTCCTTTCCTTCCTCGGTTAGTTCCTTAGTAAACATAAAGTTAACCTCAGATTGGACATGATTATAATCCATGCAATAAAACACGAGATCCGCTAGGTGTAAAGCAGACTCTGTAGCGATTCGATGAGCATCATCTGTTGAATCAATTCCTGGTGTATCTAATATCGCTGTACCAGTTGTTAGCTTCGTGTTACTCTTGCTAATCTCTATGGACGTAATCTCGTCTCCATTTTTGCAGTATGTTTTGACCATGCTATAGTCGTAGGGAGCCTTGTAGTATAGAGGTCTTCCTTCGTTAAAATAGACCTTCGCATAGTCCTCCCCTGCTTTCACTTTTACTAAATTCGCACTTGTTGGAATAGGGCTGGAAGGAAGAATATTTTCACCAATTAAGGTATTAATCATGGTGGATTTTCCCGCTGAAAAATGACCACAAAAAGCAATTGCATATTCTCTCTCTTGAAGTTTTATAGCCAATTGCTTTGCTTTTTGTGCCGTTTCTTCATTTCCCCTTGAAAGAAAATATGTATGTAGATTGGCAAGACGTGATAGTGTGATCTGTGTATCATGTTGAAAGATTGTATTTGACATGGTTCTACCCCTTGTTTGTACTTTTACCTCTTTATTTTAACTGATTTTTCACGCATTTCCCAAACAAAAAAAATCAGGTTTACATTCACCTGATTTTTTTTATTTATTTAATTGAATAGCTTGTGGTTTGCTTACATTCTTTAACACATGCTTCATTAATAATCCATAAACGACAACTGTTGCGCCAATAAAAATCGTTACCATTTACAAACACCGTCCTCTTTAATGAGAGTGATAATTATTTTCATATGAACACTATACCACGAATGATAATCACTATCAATAAACTTTCTGATCATTCACATTTTTTTCATAAACGGCAACGGGAGAAATCTGCTTGTTTTATGGAATACCTCATTGTATTTTGTATGGTTACAAAGAGCTCTTTCCTCCGCAGGAATTCGGATCATTAATATAAGTGCGTTAAGGAGTGAAAAGGCAATAAGTGTTCCGTATGCTTGAAAAAGAAGTGGGATCACAAGAAATTCTAGGGTCACGATTAAATAGTTTGGGTGCTTTAGAAACTTATAAGGACCTTTTTTAATAACAGCAGCTTGTGGTACTACGATTATTTTCGTATTCCAATACTTTCCTAGAGACGAAAGCGCCCAAATTCTTCCTATTTGTGTGACCAAAAACAAACTGACAAGCGCTGGCCAATATGAGGAGATTTCTTTTCCTTGTACCAACACCTCTAGACAAAGGGATATAAAAAATAATACATGTACAATCACAATAAAAATGTAATGCGTTTTGCCAAACTCTACTCCACCCTGCTCTTTCATCCATTTCTCATTTCTTTTAGCAATGGCTAATTCACAAACTCGTTGAAAAATCACAAATGCCAGAAATAAAAAAAACATTATGTTTCCCTCCATTGTAAGAGCAGTAATTCTGAGCTAAAACCAGGACCCAATGCCGTTGCAAGACCCAAATCCTGATTTTTAGCCACTTTCATGGTTTGATTTAAAACATATAATATGGTTGTTGATGACATATTTCCGAAATTCTTTAGCACATTTGAAGATATGTCTAACATTTCTGCTGGTAACTGTAATGATTTTACATATGCATCCAGAACCTTCTTTCCTCCTGGATGGGCAATAAAATGCTGAAGCTCTTCCAGTTGACAACCATTCTCAGTAAGAAAAGTATTTACATTGGGCTTTAACCATTTTTCAATAATGGAAGGAATATCCTTAGAAAAAACAACATAAAGGCCATTCTCTTTTACTTCCCACCCCATCACATCAAGTGAGTCCTTCATGGTAGTTGACTTTGTAGCTAATATAGTTGGATAAGAGGTTAATTGACTGATGCTTTCCTTTTGAACTTGATCGCCTACAACTAAAGCACATGCCACTCCATCAGCAAATAGGGAAGATCCAATTAAGTTACTTTTGGACAAATCGTTTTTCTGGAATGTTAAACTGCATAATTCAATTGTAAGTACAAGTACTTTGGCTTTAGGAAAAGCGAGGCAGTATTCGTATGCTCTTGATAACCCAGAAGCACCACCCGCACAGCCAAGACCCCAGATAGGAATTCGTTTCGTATGTATCGAAAATGGAAGGATATTCATAATCCTTGCTTCTATACTAGGTGTTGCTATACCTGTACTTGAGATAGTAAAAATTGCGTCTATCTCTTCATAATCTATTGGTTCCTTCAAAAAGTCCTTATTTTTCAGACAATTTTCTATTGCTTTTGAACCTAACTGGATGGCTGTTTCTATATAAGCATCATTTTTTTCCTTAAAAGACCTTTCTTTTGCAAACCAGTCTATACTTCTAGCAAAATGTCGTTTGATGATTTGTCCGTGCTGGAACGCCTTAAGCAATCTTTCAATATCATGAAATGCATCTGTAAAAAGCTTTCGAGAAAAATCCATCACTTCAGTTTGTGTTATTTCATATTGTGGGGGTGCTTCACCTACTGATAGAATTGCTGGCATTGCATTGCTCCTTCCATGATGACCAATACAAGGATATTTTTTCCAAAAACAGAAGATTTATTCATGAAAAAGACTCCCTACTTTAGTAAGTAGAGAGTCATCCATGTCTTGAAGGAGTTGCTGTGCCTCTTCATTATATGTTGATTTTCGTTACAAATCACTAGATAATTTTTACCATAGAAATGAACCAAAAGGACCATTCCATTCCCATTATTTTTTACTATTGAAAATGAGAAAACCATGTTATTTTTCACTAAATCTATGATAATATAATGATATTCGACTAGTTGGAGGAATATCAATGACTTTATCTAAGCAAGTGACAGATATTTTAAACGGGACTATTGATTCAGTTAAATCAGTTCTTCCATTTGACCTAGCCGTTGAAAAACCATCTCTATTTACACAGCCATTTACACAACATTCAATTGGTGTGCTAATTGGAATGACCGGAGATGTAAGAGGTCGAATTATTATTGATGGAAATGAACAGGTGTTTGGTAAGATTGGAGAAGGAATGTTCGGTATGGCTTTAGAAGGGGAAATGCTAGAGTCTTTCGCTGGAGAGTTAGGAAATATGATTGCAGGGAATTTATCTACAACGATTTCACAAAAAGGCCATGAAACCGATATTACTCCCCCCACGGTTTTGGTTGGAGAAACAAAGGTCTATGGATTTGATAAAGCATTCCGTTTACCAATCAAAATTCAAGACTTAGGAACAATTGAACTTATTATTATGGTAGAAAATAAGTAGAGAGGATAACCCTCTCTACCTTTTTTAAAATCCGTGGATCGTCATCCCACCATCAACAAATATGGTTTGACCACTGATATAATTTCCTGCTTCGGAAGCTAGCATGACAACAGGTCCTACTAGTTCTGGTAATTCACCGACACGATTTAAAGGAGTGACGGCTAAAATATCTTTTACATACTCTTTGTTAGAAAGTAAGGTTTCTGTTAAAGGTGTTTTGAAATACCATGGGCCAATGCTATTTACATTAATATTATGAGGACCCCATTCTAATGCGAGGACTTTGGTCATTTGGATCATAGCCGCTTTTGTTGCCGCATAAACGACACCTGTCCGCAAAGCCACATGGCCGGCAACAGATGAGATAGAGATTATTCTACCCGCCGTTCCGTGCTTCTGCATCACTTTACCAACTTGTTGTGATATCATAAAGGCTGACTTTAAATTGGTATCCATGATCGTCTGCCACTCTTCTTCCGTAACCTCTATTGCTTTAGAACGGATATTCATTCCTGCGTTATTAATAAGAATATGTATTTCTCCCCACTCATCCTCTACCGTAGAAACCGCTCTTAATACTTCCTCTTTTAAGGTAACATCTGTCGGTATAACGAGCACCCTCTTACCAAGAGAGCGAATCATTTCAGCCGTTTCCCTTAAATCTCCCTCGGTTCGGGAAAGTAGTGCAACATCTGCCCCTGCTTCCGCTAACCCAATGGCGAGTGCTTTTCCTATTCCCCTGCCCGCACCTGTTACTATCGCATGTTTGTTATCTAATCGAAATGATGGTAAGTACAAAATGATCCCCCTTTTTTATTCATATATGAATCAACATATCAAACCGTAGTCAAAAAGAAAAGGAAAAAGGGTTTCTTTTTCCTTTCACCTTCTTACTTCTTATCTTGTTGTCTTTGCACCTCTATATAAATCTCTTTGCACACCAGTTCACCGCACACCTGACATACTACCTTCCCATCGTAAAGAGTTCGGCAGTGCTCGCAATAGTATTTCACCATATATTATCCCTCACTATTTCTTACTGACCAATATTACTATCAGTATATTTATTGCAAGTATAAGAGGTTCCTTCAAGCAGTCTAAAAGCTTGAGGATTAATAATAAATATGAAAAATCTATGATGAACATAACCATAATCAAATACCAATTATTAACATCACCCTAACACCTCTACCTTAATAATATGTATAGAGGAAACCGCATTAGTAATAATAGGAACTAGGTGGTGAATAATCTTGGGAATCATTCAAGCCTTCTTCAATTGGCGAGAAGGAAAATATCAGGAGCATTTAGAAGCAATGTATGAGGAAGATAAGTGCCCTCAATGTCACGGAAAAGGGTACCATGTGTATCCTCCTGTAGGAGAGTTTATCCCATATAATCATATTTTTGATTGCGCTGGCTGCGAAGGCTTAGGCTCTTATTCAAAGAGAGATAGTACAATCGTGTAACACACTCTAGGTTTCTAGGGTGTGTTTTATTGTGTAATAAATATCACTCACCTACAAATGCTTTTATGTCGACATTCGTAACCGTTATCATATATTTTCAAATTTTATCTTTTTCACAAATTTTTCACATTTCAAGACAACTGTATGTGATTTAAATCACTGTCACGATAACTTTTCACTACTATCATAGTAAATACATAACAATTGAACAATTTGTGAAATCAATGAAAGCTAATGGAATTGAAACAATTGTCTTGTATTATGAAGTTGTAATCATTAATTTATTGTGAAACCTTGGAGAGGAAGTGAGGGTTATGGCAAAAATGGAACTCAACCGAAAAACAAAAACGGAAATTGAGGATAGCTCTTCTTTAAAGGGCACATTAGCCTCCGTTTTCCTATTAGGATTCTTTCTAATAGTCACATGGGTAAGCGTGTACTTCTTATTTTTAGACCGTTTTTAAAGAGAGAAAGGGGGATATATGTATTATGCATATGCATAAATTCGAAAAGATTTGGCTGATATTTGGGATTGGGACTCTTCTAGTTTTCCTAACCGTTTTAGGTGTTAGTGCCTTTTATCTCGGAAATCAACCACCCAGCTGTTTAGCCACAATCAATCCTGAAAAAGTTGATACAAATGCACCATTCAATGAGCCAGGCCTAAAAAAGGTTGAAGGCAAAGACTGGGACTATGAATTGGTATACGTAGCTCAAGCTTTTGCTTATACTCCTGGAGAAATTGAAGTTCCACTCGGAGCAAAAGTTAAGGTAATTGCAACAACAAAAGACGTCATTCACGGATTTCAAGTTGCGGGAACAAATATAAACATGATGTTAGAGCCTGGTTATATAAGCGAATATGTCACAACCTTTGACAAAGCTGGAGAATACTTAATTTTATGTAATGAATATTGTGGTTCTGGACACCACATGATGACGTCTAAAATCAAGGTGGTGGAAAAATGAATACATTAAACACAAAAATCGATCCTCGTGATGGAAAATTAGTTATGGCCCATTTTTATGTGGCTTTCATCGCTCTAGCTGTCGGTGGGCTGGCAGGACTTCTTCAAACGTTAGTGCGATCTGGAAAATTTGTGTTACCTGCAGGAATTGGCTATTATCAAATCTTAACGGTTCACGGTGTCGTGCTCGGGCTTGTATTAACAACATTCTTCATTATGGGCTTTCAAATTGCTGCTACAAGTCGTACATCAGGTACATTATCCAACCTTCAAAGAAAATTAGGTTGGATCGGCTTTTGGTTAATGACTGCAGGTACGCTAATGGCAGCCACAATGATATTACTAAATAAAGCTTCTGTATTATATACCTTTTATGCACCTTTACAAGCACATTTTATTTACTACCTTGGTCTAACACTTGTTGTGGTAGGTAGTTGGCTAGATGGAGCTGCTGTATTAGGTAAATATATTAGCTGGAGAAAGCAAAATCCTGGTCAGCCAAGCCCGTTAATTACGTTTATGGCGGTTGTCAATACGATGTTATGGATTGTCGCAACTATTGGTGTTGCTTCAACCGTACTATTCCAATTACTTCCATGGTCACTTGGAATTGTTGATCGAGTGGACGTTTTAGTTAGCCGTACACTGTTCTGGTATTTTGGACATCCACTTGTTTATTTTTGGTTATTACCTGCCTATATGGCATGGTATGTAGTCATTCCAAAAGTCATTGGTGCAAAAATCTTCTCTGATTCGCTTGCTCGTTTGTCCTTTATCTTATTTTTACTATTCTCTATCCCGGTTGGTTTTCATCATCAGTTAATGGAGCCAGGAATTGATCCTGCTTGGAAGTTTTTACAGGTTATCTTAACGTTCTTAGTTGTCATTCCATCATTAATGACCGCTTTCTCTCTTTTCGCGACTTTCGAAAGCTATGGCCGCTCTAAAGGAGCTACCGGACTTTTCGGATGGTTTAAAAAGCTGCCTTGGGGAGATGCAAGATTTACGGTACCTTTTATCGGGATGCTTTCATTCATTCCTGCAGGTGCCGGTGGACTGGTGAATGCTTCTCATCAGTTGAACCAGGTGATTCATAATACGATTTGGGTTACTGGACACTTCCATTTAACCCTTGCAACCGCAGTTGTTCTAACTTTCTTTGGTATTACATACTGGCTGGTTCCTCATGTAACAGGCCGAGTATTAACAAAGGCGATGAATAAACTTGCGATTTACCAAGGCGTCCTTTGGGCAATTGGCATGACCTTTATGTCTGGTGCAATGCACGCAGCTGGTTTATTAGGAGCACCACGTCGTTCTTCTTTTTCAGAGTATGGAGGAGCTGCTCAAGCTTCTGAATGGATTCCTTATCAAATCGCTCAAGCGGTTGGTGGCACCATCCTTTTCATAGCGATAATTCTTATGCTTTATATTTTTGTGAATTTAGCATTTTTTGCTCCAAAGGGAGAAGAAGAATTTCCAATTGGTGAAGTGAGCGATAAAGCTGAAAAAACACCAATGGTATATGAGAACTGGAAGCTTTGGTTAGGTATTACTGCGTTACTAATCTTGTTCGCGTACACCATACCATTTATTGATATGATTCAAAATGCTCCAATCGGATCAAAAGGTTATAAATTATGGTAATAACAAACAGCGCCTATTAATGGGCGCCGTTTGTGGTTTCTACAGATATTTTATTTTTCTTTTCGTAACTCACTAAAATGACTGAAGCAAGTATAAACATTCCACCAATGAGTTGTATTATTGTTAATGTTTCATTGTAATAGTACAACCCCAATAATGTTGCTACAACCGGTTCGATCGTAGCAATAATGGACGCCTTACTACTCTCTGTTTTCTTCAGTCCCCAAGTGTATAAAAAGTAAGCTGTTACAGTCGTTATTAAAGCAAGCCCAATACTATACCAAATGATTGATGGCTTAAATAGGATACTTGACTTTGTCCAAAGAGTTGTAGATGGCACTAAAGATAAAGAAGCAATCAAAAATGTATAAAACGTAACAGTAAAAGGGGCATATCTTTGAAGTGCCAGCTTCCCGAATATACTGTATAGCGCATAACCTAACCCTGAGCCTAATCCGATAAACAACCCAATCGTTGAAATCTGTGCTGTTTCTTCCATTCTGAGACCTGCAATAAGAACACACCCGATGATCGTACCAAGTACGGCTAAAATCTTTTTTCTACCAAGCTTCTCCTTTAAAAAAACAAAAGATAAAATCGATACAAAAGCAGGTGACGTATACAGCAGTATAACTGCTAGAGAGACATTCATTTCATTTATTGTTGTAAAATAGCACCAATTAAAAAAAACTATGCTTAATACTCCGGTTCCAATAAATAGATAGGTATCTTTAAATTGAATTTTTAACTGTTCCCTTTTTTTCGCTACTCCAATAACAAAAAGAATCAAGAACGCTACCCCTACTCGTATCGTAACGATCTCCATAGCTGAAAAGCCAACTGCTGTTAATTCTCTAACGAACAGAGCTATTAGTCCCCATAAGAATGCAGCTAGACCAATAGAAACATTTGAAGCTAAATGCATGGTTTCCTCCTTGAAAAAAGGACGACAAAAATTGTCATCCCCTTTTCTATTTTTTCATTTCATAAATTCTCTCATATTTATCATAAAGATAGTCAATTAAGTAGGAAGCATTCAATCCTTCACCAGTAATATCTTTAATCAATTCAAGAGGTAGCTTCATTTTTCCGTACTGATGAATGTTTTTGGTTAACCACTCTTTAATTGGTAGAAGATTCCCCACCTCAAGTAACTGTTCATAATGGGGAATATCACTTAGCATAGCATGTTTTAGTTGAGCAGCATAAATATAACCAAGCGCATAGGAAGGGAAGTACCCAAAGCTTCCATCAGACCAATGAACGTCTTGAAGGACTCCATTTGCATCATTATGTGGAGTAATCCCTAGGTATTGTTCATACTTTTCATTCCAAACTTTAGGCAAGTCCTTTACTTCAATCTCATCATTAAAAATCCCTTTTTCAATTTCGTACCTGATCATAATATGCAATGCATAAGTTAGCTCATCCGCTTCAATGCGAATAAGCGATGGTTTCGATTCATTGATTGCTCGGTAAAATTGTTCAATTGTAACATCTTGAAACTGAGCAGGTGCGTATTCTTTTAGTAAGTCAAAATTTCCTTTCCAAAAAGAAAGATTTCTTCCAATGAAATTTTCATAAAATAGAGACTGTGATTCATGTATCCCCATGGATGTTCCTGTACATAATGGAGTTCCAATTAAAGCAGAAGAAATATTCTGTTCATATAAAGCATGACCTGCTTCGTGTACCGTTCCAAATATAGCTGTACGGAAGTCATTTTCATCATACTTTGTTGTTACTCGAACATCCCCTGGATTTAATCCAGTCGCAAATGGATGTACCGTTTCATCTAATCTACCCGAGTCAAAATCATAGCCAAGATTCTTTAATATTTCCAAGCTTAATTCTCGCTGTTTTTCCTTAGGAAAATGGTGATACAAGAATTGTGTGTTTGGCTTTTTTTCTGATTCCTTTATTCTTTGAACGAGAGGAACGATTTTTTCTTGAAGCTCACAAAATACTTGATCCAGAATGTTTACTGTAATACCAGGCTCATACATGTCTAAGAGAGTATTATATTTATTTTCCGTGTAGCCCCAATACGTTATAAATTTTTTTGTCATTTCAACAATCTTCTCAAGGTATGGTTGGAACATGGAAAAGTCTGAAGCATCCTTTGCCTCTTCCCATACTGCCTCTGATTTCGACTGAAGGATAACAAATTCTTTATATTCTTCAGCTGGAATTTTTTTGTTTCGATCGTATTCCTTTTTACACTCAGCGACCGTTTTTTTGGTTATCTCACTCAGTTCAAGATCATGTTCCACACTAGTTAAATTTGCTATGTATGCAGCCATTTCCTCAGATGTTGACATTTTAAACACTTCACTAGATAGGAGACCAATGACTTCTGAACGCTGCTCCATCCCTTTTTTCGGTGCTCCTGTTCGAAGATCCCAATATATAAGTCCAAGTGCTTCTTTATACGCACCCATCTTTTTAACATAATCTAAAAACTCTTGTTCCATCTGCTTTATGGCAGTAACCATCTAGTCCCCTCCTTTGATTCCCTTATGCAAGAAATTTTATCATAATTTTCAGGAAAAATCTTGAAAAAACAAAAAAAGGAGCAGACGATTATCTGCTCCAAGCTTACTTTGATACCGATACAGGTAGGACGGAATGTACGAGATCAATTATTTTTTGAGGCTCGTTTTGATTCATTAAAATATGCACTTTTCCTTTGTCTTCATGTGTACGTATTAAACGACCGATTCCTTGGCGAAGTCGGAGAAGCATATACGGGATATCGACTTCTTCAAAGGAGTTTTCTGTACTCTCCCTTTTCGCAGTAAATACGGGGTCATGAGGTGGAAATGGAAGAGAAAAGATGAATACATTCTCTAATGAAGAACCTGGAATATCAAGCCCTTCCCATAAATGAGTGGAGCAAAGTACAGCACTCTCTTCCTGTTGAAATTTCGAAACTAGTGTACTTATTTCTGCATCTCCCTCAAAATAGATAGGGAAAGGAAGTTCTTCACGAATATGGCGTTTAAACTGCTGTTGTTCTTCTTCATTGGAAAACAGGACTAGACCTCTTCCACCAGCTTCCATTAATTGTGTAACAGTATACATACATTTTTCCTCAACAGACGGAAAGGAAGGAATCTGTATTTTCATAGCTTCATCATAATTAAAAGGTGAATTTACACGGAAAGATAAAAATTCATCTATTCCAAGACTTTTTGCAATATATGAAAATGAGCCATTTTCGGATAAAGTTGCTGAAGAAAAAATGAATGGTTTTTTCTGTGAAAATACCTCTTCACGCATGATATCTTCCACCATTCTTGGCATAATCACAAGCGTGCGTTTCCCCTCATATTCTTCAAACCAAATAATTCCTTTGAGCTCCTTTAAAAATAAGCTTAATGAGTACGTTATCTGCTCTAAATAGCCTTCAACAATCTTAAGGTCATATTCATTTATGACATATAATTCACTTTCAAAGACAAGTTCTTCTTCCAGATCGGATAATAAAGAGGCAAGCTTTTTCCCCTTCGCTAGCACATCAGGTGTTTTTTTAATCATCTGTTTATCAGAACCTACTGTTTTTTCAGATGCGTCATGTAATACTTCAAAAAATTGCTCACTAGCTATAATGGATTCGTCTATTAGGTTAAGGGTCTTATCCCTAACATCATTAGCGGTTAACCGCTCTAATAATGTTTCAAGTGTTTGTTCTGTTAATTTATACGTTAAAGCCTTTTGACTGGCATATTCTAAAAGATGCCCCTCATCAAATACGACACATGAGCTTTCAGGTAGTAATGGAAGCTGACCTTCACGTTTTCTTGCTTCCTTAGTCCAAATATGCTCCATATAAAAATCATGAGAACAAATAATTAAGTCCTGTGAGCTTCTGTAATAATCACGATGTAGTGTTTGTCCACATCTATGTCGCTGATCACAAGAAAAGCAGTCCTGTAAACTATCCCATGCTATTTCATTCCACTGATCGTTAGACAACTGCGGAAAATCCTTTCGATCTCCGTATCGTTCGAAGGATTGCATAGAAATTCCTGTATGCACGAAGTCAGGCAATTGATGGAACACGTCCATATGTACATCCGAAGATGCAACGGATTGATCTAATTTATTCAAGCACAAATACTGATCTCTTGATTTAGCTAAACGAACGTCAATATTGAGTTGTAACGCTTTTTCAAGCTTGGCGATATCTCCTTCTTTTTTGACAAGCTGTTCAATAAGTGTTTCATCTGCACAAGCAATGATTGCCGGTCTGTTTTTGTAACGAGCATAACAGATCGCATATAAGAGGTAAACAATCGTCTTTCCCGTTCCTACACCAGCTTCTGCAAACATCACTTTATTTTCTTGAAAGGCTTTTTCAAGTTGAAATGCCATATAGATCTGTTCGTCACGAACTTCAAAGCCCTCTTCTGGCAGTAAATCGTAGAACACATCCCCGATCCAATCCCCTAATTTCTCAAAGAAGGATTCAGATTTAGATAGGGTGAATGGTAGCTGTTTTTGCAAAATAACCCCTCCAGTACTTTATTTTAGAACTAAGCGATAAAAAACTGACTCGTAAGCGAGTCAGTTTTAAATCATTTTATTTCTCTAGGTGGTCTCTTACCCCAGTATTGATAATAATTCGTTTGGATAAACCCATTAAATAATTTTCGTTTTTTAGTTGCTGGTTTTCCGTAACACTCTTCAAATCGTTCATTTGACGTTAGCATGTATACCGACCATGTTTCGTGGGGAGAGAAAGCTTGTCCCATGTCTGTGTACATTTTTTCTACCGTTGGTTTATCCCCTAGCCTCTCTCCGTATGGGGGGTTCCCAACAATTACGCCATATTCCTTTGTGGTCGTAAAATCTTTGACTTGCATTTGTTTGAATTGAATTAAATCTCCTAAACCAGCTTCAAATGCATTAGCCTTAGCAATATTCACCATTTTATGGTCAACATCTGAACCAAAGATATCTATTTCTTGGTCATACCTCGCAAGATCTTCTGCTTCATTTCTCGCATCTTCCCATAGCTTATCAGGAATCCAATTCCATCCTTCGGAAACAAACTCTCGATTAAAGCCTGGTGCAATATTTTGCCCTATCAAAGCAGCCTCTATCGGAATCGTTCCTGAACCACAAAAAGGATCAACAAACGGGCGGTCTGGTGTCCAATTTGTTAATAGCACTAATGCAGCTGCTAACGTTTCTTTAATAGGTGCTTCCCCTTGTTCCACACGGTATCCTCTTTTGTGTAATCCTGCACCACTAGTATCAATGGTTAGGATGGCCGTATCCTTTAAGAGGGATACTTCAATTTTAAACAGAGGACCATTTTCTTCAAACCAGCCTGTTCGACGATAATGGGTGCTTAAACGATTTACAATCGCTTTTTTGACGATCGCTTGGCAATCAGAAACACTGAATAAAGTTGATTTTACAGACTTCCCAGACACAGGAAACTCAGCATTTTCTGGCAGGTATTTTTCCCAAGGTAATGCCTTTGTTTTTTCAAACAATTCATCGAACGTTTTGGCTTTAAATTCTCCAACTTTAATTTTCACTCGATCGGCTGTACGTAACCATAAATTGCTCTTACAAATAGCAAGCTCGTCTCCTTGAAAACGAACACGGCCATTCTCAACAGTACACTCATACCCTAAATCTCTTACTTCCTTCGCAACTACCGCTTCAAGCCCCATCGCTGCGGTAGCTATTAATTCAAATTTCGTCATCGTTTCACCTCAGACAGAATGTAACTTGCCTTTTTTATTATATGTATAATACAAGAAAAGCTCTCCAACAGAGGAGAGCTATCATTAGAAAACACTCATACAATTCCATTAATAACGTTCTATAAGCCATGTTTTGTTCCTTTGTACTACCATCGACTGATCGTCTCGTACTCAGGTGGCAATCATCTATCTACAGATTCAGCTGAACCTGTCCTTCTCCTCGTTCATTTCCTAAGAGAAGGTGCCCCTACCATAATTTGGGTTTCTCGCTCGTGGGGTTTACCTCGTTCCACCCCATTCATTTCTAAATGGGCTCCGTCACTGTGGCACTTTCAAGGTATTCATGCCATATCGAAGTCGACTTAGGCATTTTCCCTGCCGTCAGCCAAGTAAAAACCTAGCTGCCCTAGCTTATGAATTGGCTAGGCACGAACACTACGGACATCTCAGACCGTGCGAGCATGGACTTTCCTCTACAATTCACTTACGATCCTTGCAGCGATTACCCGAACGTTATTAACGAACAATACATATTATATGTAATTGTGAATGAAATATCAATGCCTTCTTACATGGTAATTTCTGTTAATCGTATAATTTGCTACCGAAAACATGCTTTTCTAGATTTGATAATCTTTTAAGAATATCAAAATTTGTTGTTCCAGCAGATGGTTGCTGAACGGAAGGTCTTCGCACGGCTTCTTCTAATTGTTTCTTCAAACGTGCGTTCTCCTGTTGTAGTTCTTCAATTTCTTGCTGTAGAATCTCATAATCTTTAATTACTACATCAAGAAATTTGTCAACATCCTCTGGTTTGTAGCCTCTCATGGCTGTTTTAAATTCTTTTTCCAATATGTCTTTCGCAGTTAGCTTCACTTTATCTATTTGCATTTATTTTTTCACCTCGGTCACTCAAAGAAACATTATCTATATTTTTTCAAAAATATGCACTTTTGTCAATTTTTCTTTTATCTGGGTAACTATTAATAAAAATCATTTTGCTTTTGCTGTTCTTCTTCGACTAATAATTGAAGATCGTAAAAGGTTATTTGTGTAATAGGATATGGATGGTTCTCTTGATATTGTTTGGCGGTTTGTAGTAAGTATTTCGGGCTTCCGTCTCTTTCTTCGTCATATATAAGAAGTAAAGCATCCGTTTTTTGAATGGCAAATTGATTTTTTAGTCGAAATTGGGCTGGACTATCGTACTTCCTTTTTGTGACTGAGTCTACATAGTTGGCCGTTTGGATAATCGAGTGATACCACTCCTTATTTTTATCGCTCCAATTTCCTTCTTGCTCTAGAAATGGGGTAATTATTGCTAGTTTTATGTCCGGATAGTCCTTTTTACGCAGTTCAATGACAACTTCTGCCGCCCACATTTCTACTCCAAGCTGACCTGATACCATTACCCATTCAAGCCCCTGGTCTAACAGCTGTAGAAGCGCTTTTTTTATTGCCAGTTTTATGTACACGACGCCAGGATCATTTTCTTTAAATATCCCTAGTTCACTGGCCTTATAACCCGATATATATACCACTTTAATCAATAATTTGCTCCCTCTCTCAAGGTCTTATATATGAATAAACAAGGGCTTATCAATAAGCCCTTGTTAGAAGTATTATCTTCCAAAAGATGGTCCAGGTCCTGCTCCAAAGCCTGGCGCTCCAGGTCCTGCTCCGAATCCTGGGCCTGCTCCAAATCCTGGGCCTGCTCCGAATCCTGGGCCTGCTCCAAATCCTGGGCCTGCTCCGCATCCTGGGCCTGCTCCGAATCCTGGCGCTGGAAATGGTCCAGGTACAGGACGTGGTGGTGCAAAGCTTTGAGTATGAGTCACTTCATTAACAACAGACTGTGTTTGTGGGAAGAAGTGTTGGTGATCATAATTGATGTGATTTACAGTTGTTGTATGCTGAGGGTGAATATGTGGCACCACATTATTTGAGAAAGTATGATTTACACAGCATTTCGTTGGGTGAACAACAGCAGGTAATACATTAGTAGGTCCGCAATGTTTTTTAAACATATTTGAGCTTCTCCTTTCGAATAGTGTTTTTGTGTTTTACAATAACAGCCTATGATAAAGGAGTCCATCTTGTACTAATACAAATACCTATTTTCGCTGATTTCTTTTTAGTAGCTCCAAGGTTTACATTAATGTATAAAAACTTTCTTTTAAGTTCGTAAAAATAATGGCAGTTAAACAGACAACAAGAAAAAACATAAACAAAATTGCTTTATACATCGAATTCATCCATCTCCACTTTTTATTCTATCTTTCTATCACTCAATGATACATTTTACTCTCTATTTTAAGGGGAGACAACACCAAAAAGGCGTATTTTGTCGATTATTTTTTTACATTTTTGTTACAAGATTTTCTTGTAATTCGTTCCAACCGTTTCGCAAGATCCATTTCCTGGTCAACCTTACGATCACTACGTTTCTCAAGTAATAACTTTGCTTTCTGACCAAAAAGAAGTGCCTTCTTGTAATCCTTTTTTTTATGTTCATACCACTTGGAAAGTTCAAGTGAGGATTCAAATGCAATGACATCATCAGATATTTTCGACAAATTTAACCAAATTCCACTAGCTGCTTCATAATCTTTCTTCTTTTTTAATTGCAAAGATAGTTGCCATTGAGATTGATAGGCTTCCATACTCTCCCCTGAAGCTAATTCGATAAAAGTATTTTCAGCAGCCAAATTTTGGCCAAGGTATGTAAACCATCGGCCTACCTCAAAAGCTTCTTTCTCCGTTTGGTTTTGGTCCATTCTTAAGATCTGAAATGTTAAATGAGTATACAAACTAATCAGAGATAGAATATCTATCTCGTTATGTTTGATAATTCCAAGCATTCCTTCTGGTTTTTGCGTTTCAACGTAGTCAAAATAAATCATTGGGGCTAAAAATCCTGGAACGTCATCGACTCTTTGAATTTCAAGGATTTCCTTCTCAACAATCGAGAGCTTTAAACGTTCTAGCTTATGCTTCCATAATCTTCGAGAGGCATGAAATAGATCGAAATGACCAAATGAAGGCAACATTGGAACATGAGCTTTTACAAGTGTATGCCTTGTTTTAACTTGTGGCCAATCAAAAGCTTTTCCGTTATACGTCACTAGCGTCGTATAATCAACCTTTTCAAGAAAACTAGTATACAGAGGAATTTCACTTCCAGGCCGTGGAAGAATATGCTGTCTAACAATAAAATGATTATCTTCCAACGTAGCATGTCCAAGAAGAAAAATCGTATTTCCTACCCCCCCTCCAAGTCCTGTTGTCTCTGTATCGAAAAAAAATAATTGCTCTGGTAAAAACCCTTTTGCTGACAGGGGATGTGAGATATTCGAGTTATTCCAAGCCTTCACTGCGTCAATAAATTCACCTAGCTTATATCTACCGTGTTGGTAATCTAAAGGATATTTCACTTCCCTTACCAGGCAATAGTCGTCTTCTAAAAAGAATGGAGAAACTCCATTTTCCCTCCACACATCAATAAAAGGAATCTCCTTATTCGTCTTTACAGGTAGAGAGCTCGAACTTTGTTTCGAGCTCTCTGGAATGGATAGATGAGGTTTTAACCGATTTAGTTTATTTTTTAAGCTCAACTGACTCTACCCTTTCCCACTTCATATAGAAACATATTTAATATTTTCAAGCAGTCAATTTTTGCTGTTTCCTCCATAGGATCTGTGCCTATACAAGATGGACAACCGTGATGACAATTACACCGGGTAATCATCTCTGTCGCCTCTTTAATAATTATTTCCATTCCCTCATAGATCTTTTCGCTAAGTCCAATTCCTCCAGGGTAGCGGTCATAGAAAAATAACGTTGGCTTTTCATTATGCACTGCTTTCACTTGTGGAACGACATGAATATCCTGTGGGTCACACATGACAAATAAAGGAGCTATATGTTTAAACGCGTGGGAAATACCAATTAAGCCCTGATCCAAACGTTCATCTGGTAATTCACTGGAGTCTTTATCAATAGAAATCCACGCAGAGCTCGTATGAAGCTCAACTTCCGGTAAATGAATCGGTCCCGAACCTATATTTTCATGTGTCTCAAATTTGATTTTTTTAAAGATGGTTGCTTTGGCCAATACGCTAACATCCCCATAAGCAATTTCCACCATAGAATTTTCCCTATCTTTATCAATTTCTAATACCTTTAATTCAACCGCTAAATTGGCGTCCGTAAAATAATCGACGGCTACCTCGCGAACGAATGCCTTCTTTTCCTCCCAATCAAGCTTTTCTACTTGAAATTGTGTTCCTTGATGCAAATAAATAGCCTCTTCATGAAGCAAGGTCATACTTGAGAAAAGATCCATTTCACCAATCACACGGGCTTTGGATACATCAGATTGATCGATTATAACCACATTATCTTGTGAGGCTGAACGCAAGCTAATGTTGTGTGCAGGGAATGAATCATTCATCCAGTAGTATTTCTCCCCATTTTCAAAAAGCACGCGCTCTTCTACTAAGTATTCTAGAAGTTCTTCGATTTCCATTTCTCCAAAATAGTCACCTTTCTTAAACGGTAACTCATAGGCTGCACACTTCAAATGATCAATAAGTATAATCAAGTTATCTTTGTTTATTCTCGCTGTTTCTGGGCTGCTTGTAAAAAAATAATCAGGATGCTGAATAATGTATTGATCCAGGGGACTAGAGCTCGCAACAAGGATGACTAACGATTCCCCATGCCTTCTCCCGGCTCTTCCCGCTTGTTGCCATGAACTTGCGATGGAACCTGGATAACCGGTCATAATACATACCTGCAGCTGACCAATATCCACTCCTAATTCCAAAGCGTTTGTACTAACGACACCATAAATGTCTCCGTTCCTTAGTCCTTTTTCAATCTCTCGTCTCTCCGAGGGCAGATATCCTCCTCGGTATCCTCTTATTGCTTTTGGCCCAAGCTGATACTTTACAAGATCTTGGAGATACGTTAATAAAATTTCGACCCTCACTCTGCTTTTTGCAAAAACGATCGTTTGAATTTTATTTTTTAATAATGTACGTGCGATCTTTCTAACCTCAAGCGTTGCGCTTCTTCGAATATTTAAAGGCTTGTTTACAATTGGCGGGTTATAAAAAAGAAAATGCTTTCTGCCACTTGGTGCACCGTTATTATTAATTAATCTCATGTTTGTTTCTGTTAAATGTTCGGCTAACTCAAGTGGATTAGCAATCGTTGCAGAAGTACAGATAAAAATAGGGTTACTTCCATAAAATTCACAGATTCTTTTCAAGCGTCTTATCACATTTGCGACATGACTCCCAAAAACACCACGATAGATATGTAGCTCGTCAATAACAACAAACTTTAGATTTTCAAATAACGACACCCACTTTGTATGATGAGGGAGAATGGCCGAATGAAGCATATCTGGGTTTGTGATGACAACATGCCCGGCCTTTCGTACTTTTTCTCTTATATTCGCTGGAGTATCTCCATCATAAGTGTAGCTATTAATTTGGAGCTCTGTCGCTTGTATTAGCTCATTAAGCTCACTTTTTTGGTCCTGTGCTAGCGCTTTAGTCGGAAAGATATACAAAGCTCTTGAATCCATCGATTCAATGATCGTTTGGATAACAGGTAGATTGTAACAAAGCGTCTTGCCAGAAGCCGTAGGAGTTACTGCAACAACACTTTCACCCTGTCTAATCGCTTCATAAGATGATTTCTGATGTGTATACAGCCTTCCAATCCCTCTCTCCTGCAATGCCCTTTGTAAATTGGCATGAAGGTCATTTGGCAATTCTGACGTTTTAGCTTCTTTTTCTTCTATTGTATGCCAATGCACAATTTGGTCTTTAAATTCATCATTTTTCTTCATTTCTACAATAAGTTCCTGTAAATTTTTTCTTACCTTCATGTACAGATCACCTCTATAACTCTATCATATCGAATAAACGTTCGTAATTAAAGACTTGTTTAAAAATAACAATGTTTCCCACAAACCTATTCTTTCAGGTTTGGATGTTTGGTAAAATAGATACTAGGTTATTGCAAAAATAGAGGTGAGTAGAAATGAAGAGTCCTGAAATAAAAAATGTATTAGCGGAGTTCTCCTTGTTTCGAAGCTTAGATGAAGATGAGCTTCAAAAAATTGTTGATATATCTATCTCAAGAGATTGGAACCGTGGAAGTCATGTTTTTATGCAGGATGATCCACTTGAAAACGTATATTTTATCCATTCTGGTAAAGTAAAGATATATAAAAGTGATATAAACGGGAAAGAACAAATCGTTGCGATCTTAAAAAAAGGGGAAATGTTCCCACATGTTGGTTTCTTTCGAAAAGGAGGATACCCTGCTTATGCAGAAGTATTGGAGGCTACAACCTTAGTAGTGGTACCTATCTTACCATTTGAAAAGGTCCTTATTGAGAATCCTACGCTTTGTATTAAAGTATTTAACGTATTAAGTGAGAAAATTGTTGATCTGCAAGACCGCTTAGAAGCACAAATCCTTAATAATACATATGAACAAATTATCAAGCTGCTGATTCGCTTAGCAAAATTACATGGTAAAGAAACAAATGGAATCTTCACGTTAAATGGTGAATTTACTAATAAAGACTTAGCCAATATGATTGGAACAACACGTGAAACCGTCAGCCGTACTCTCACCAAAATGAAAAAAGAGGAGCTTATTGAAGTCGATAGCAACGGTACGATGACTTTTGTCCTCGATGATCTACTTGAAGAATTAATTTAATAAAAATGGACGCATACATGTTGGTATGCGTCCATTTTTTCTATTTTCTTAGCTGTTACAAAAGGATGAACCGCCTATGTACAAAATGCATAATCTGTAAGGGAGAAATCATAAAGAGAGGGGTAGGATCATGTCTAATAATCTTCCAGACAAACCAAATCGCAACAATCGTCCTGAACCATTCGGTGAGATTGCCAAAGCGATGAATGACTTTTTTCAAGAAAGACCAGTCAAAGGTTTTTTACAAAGCATAGATGAGTTCTTCAACCTTCCGTTTGCCACCTTTCCCGTTTCTGTAAAAAGTTACGACAGGGAGCATCATATCGTTGCAGAACTTCCAGGAATTAGAAAGGAACAAATTAGTATCGATGTCCTTAACAATACTCTGACGATCACAGTGAAACACGGTGAAGTGATTATAGAAGAAGATGATGTTCATAAAGCGTATAGGAGAAAAAATAAAATGCAGCACATGAGCAGAACTATTACTCTACCTCAGGCTATAAACGAAAAAAAGGTAAAGGCCTCTTACCATGATGGCTTACTAACGATTATTGTGCCGAAGCTTCCTGGAAAGAAAATTCATATTATAAATGATTAAGCAGACTTTTTTCTGCTTATTTTTTTACCATGTAAAAAGGTATAGGGCTAGCCTATACCTTAAACATTCCTCCTAGCCCCTTCACCATCGAAGACACTTGTGTGACTGCATTCATCATCTGTCCAGCTGTATCAACCATTTTGTTAACGTCAAATGTTCCATCCTGTGTTTTAAAAGAGTTCATGATTGATTTCATACCAGTTGGCGGTCGCGGTATAGCAGATTGCTTAGGATAGGGGTGAGAAAATGGTTGGTTATATTGACCATATGCAAATTGATTATGATAAGATACTTCAGGTTGTTGAAGAGGATTATGAAGAACGGCTTCCGAAATCTTATGCTTCTTATCTGGTTGGTAAAGTGGATTTCCCTGATAGGGATAATCATAACCCTGTCCCGGAAACCCTCCCCCTCCGTACGGATAGGCTGGGCCATATAAGGATTCATTAGGTAAATAATTATAGGTTTGTAATGGTCCAGCGTAATTCATATTGTACATAGGAACATTCATAGGTTGTTCAAAGTAGTTGGCGTATGCCTCTGGCCGAGTATGGACTGCTTCAT
Source organism: Robertmurraya beringensis (assembly GCF_042433785.1). Lineage (NCBI taxonomy): Bacteria > Bacillati > Bacillota > Bacilli > Caryophanales > Bacillaceae > Robertmurraya > Robertmurraya beringensis. The sequence goes on from NZ_JBHLUU010000126.1 coordinate 135,585, forward strand.
TTCCCCAAATATAAGGATAGGTTTCATTCATTACCGGTTGTTGTTGTGGACGATAATATCTTGATCGTTTATATCTTTGACCGAACAAGGGCACACAACCTCCTTTCTTATATTCACTGCTATAATTTATGTTTCATCCGCCTAGATGGTGAATAAAGAATAAAATAACTGCTATTAATCACCAATTTTGTCTAACGGTGTCGGAAGTCTTAATATTTAAAAAAACATCGATTTGTGCATCCACATGATACGATGATAGAGAAGAAACAACCTATATAGGGGGGAATTTAGGTGAATATTCAAGAATTAAAAAATCATTTCCAACTAATTAAAAAATACGAAGCACAAGAGGTAAACGAGTTATTGGATTTTGTTAAGAAATGTTATATTTACAATGAAATAACCACTTGTGACTATCGAAATCTTGTATATGAACTTGAGATACTAGGTGCAAAAACCCCTGAACTTGAATCATCTATGTAATATACATTCTTATAAACAGAAAAAAGTAGCACCTCTCCTAAATGGCGAGTGTGCTACTTTTTATGTTTCATATTTATTTATATTTTCTCGTAATACAGTTAAAACATATCTTACAGACTGAAGGTAGTTTATGAATCTTGTTCGACTAGTTTCAGGAAAAAAAGCTTGTACAGAGATCATTTCCAATTGTTCGGCTGCTGATTCAATTTGACTAGTATGAAGGTTTTTCGGTCGATTCCTCTTTATCCAAGACGCCGCTTCCACTTTCCAGTGATCTACCACTTCTTTTACTTCATCAGCAAATGGTTTTACCTGTGAAAAAAAATCACCCTTCTCACCTGACATCTTCACAGAAAGAAATGTATCATCAATTTCTTTTGTATATTCGTACAAACGTTCATTTAATTCACTTAACATTGATTGATTATCCAAGTTGCCATGCTCCTTTATCACATATACCCCTACTATAAAGGATAAACGAGAATATTAAAAATTTAAGCTGTCGTTCTCTTATGTTCTCTATCATTTATAGACTTATTTTGGGCTAAATTGAATTTCCCTTCTAGTATATAATATCGATTTTCCGTTTTCCATAAGCTTTTTTGTTGTTGCTTTAACATATCTGCTTCTACATCAGGCAGTTTAAAATCGATGGATTTCTCTAGTTCCTCAAGATCATTGTGGATTTCAGAAAGCATTTGTAAAATATCTGATTTTTGAATCATCGAACATCCCTCCAAGAATAATTTCAGCTCTATTTAAATCTCTTTTGTACTTAATTCTTTGTTTTCCTCTAAGCTCCTTCCCTTATGACAAAACTAGAAGCAATTCGCCAAAAGAAGTGTAAAATTTTTGTTCTCCTAACTAGGTTTCGACATGAATGAAAAAATGGAGGATGAAACAAACTAATCTCGGAGGTGGTAAAGAATGAAAAAGAGAAATCAAAACAATGAAAAAGAAAATACTCAACCAAAAAAGCTGGAAGAAACAAAACCTGGGTACGGAGATAAAAAGCTTGAAGGTATTGATCGCCCTTCAACATAAAGAGATATAAAAAGCAAGAATCTATGAAGATTCTTGCTTTTTATATACGATTCTTCATTTGAAGTAAGTTATAACACATAATAAAAAAACGAATTTGCTTCTGATTATTGGAGTACCAATGAGTCATTTCCCATGGGTGTCGGTGAATAATCTCCGTTCTGAACCATTTATTTTTCACGGAAGGGTGTTTTGTCCACTCATTTGGAAGATGAATATGGTGTTTTATAACTGGGTACGTTTCTTTTAAGAAAGGAGTAGTTTCTTCCTTGTTTTTCATAAATTGTTCATAATCATACCTTGAGCCAGTGTGTGCGGTTGTTTTTGCAAAATGAAAGACCTTACTAAATACATCGGGATTAAACAGAATATCAGCCAATCTTCTACCTAAATCAATCCGGTTATCCACATCTTGAAAGCCATATACACTTGCTCCATAAAGCTCTCCATGATGAGTAGGAAATAAAACAGCACTAAAATGAAGATAATCCTGAAAGGCAAAGAGAAGTGAGTGAAACATTGGAGTATTTAGTTTCGTCGAATAATCATACAGCAACAATTGGGGGTATGCATCCTGAAAGATTAACCAATTGGCTCGCTCATAAGTTAAAAACAATTGTTTTCTAGTTTCTGGTTCTAAAGCTTGAGGAAACCACTTTCCCTCTAATTCACACATATTCCAGCCAGCGTTTCTTGACACCATACTAGCCAAAAAAGACCAAAGAATATCCGAATGATTTAAAAAATACGTAAAATAAGCATCGGTTCTTGAAATATTGTCTAAATTACCCGACTCAACTTTTTGCTTAATTACTGTAATAATTTGATTCTCATCTAAATGATTAATAGTATTTTTGATATCTTTTTACTCCCTTCCAATGCTATCTTACGTTATAATTCGTTAATCGGTAGTTTTTATTCACCCTATCTGGGAGCAATTTTGGTATGATAGTGTAGTTAAAGAGGTGTAAGAAATGAATATTCATTATCCTAATGGAAGAAAGTTTATGAATCAGTTAAGCACCAGTCAAACAGTGAAAGCACGTAAGGACCCAACCTATAGCAACCGAGGAATGACATTAGAGGAGGATCTAAACGAAACAAATGAATTTTACTTATTAAATAATATTGCCGTTATTCACAAAAAACCCACACCGGTTCAAATTGTTGAAGTAAATTATCCAAAAAGAAGTGCTGCTGTAATAAAAGAAGCCTATTTCAAGCAAGCCTCCACAACAGATTACAACGGCGTATATAAGGGCAAATACATTGATTTTGAAGCAAAGGAAACAAAAAATTCAACTTCTTTCCCCCTACAAAATTTTCATGAGCACCAAATTCAGCACATGGAAAAAGTCATTCAACAAGATGGAATTTGCTTTGTTATTCTTCGTTTTTCAAGTACAGAAGAAATGTTTCTGTTAGAAGCAAAGCAATTGTTATCGTATTGGGAGCGTATGAAAGTAGGAGGTCGAAAGTCTATTACAAAAGAAGAACTTCTCTCGACAGCACATCCTATTTCACTTGGCTTTCGCCCTAGAATTGACTATATTAAGAAAATAGATTGTTTATATAATCTCTAATTTTATCTTTTTCTAAAGGGGAAGTAAGCTTTTTAGTAAGAAAGGAAGGAAACAATATGGCAGAGCAATATCAATCTAGAGAGGAGCGCCGCAAACAGTTAGAAAAGCAGAAACAATCTAATAAGAAAAAAGGCAAAAAGCCTGCAAAAGGATTGTTCATGAAGATTTTTCTTATCCTTGTCGCACTTGGAATTACAGGGATTGTTGTCGGTGCTGCTACATTTGCATATATGATTAAAGACACTCCAGAGCTTGATGAAACGCTTTTAAAGGATCCGATCTCCTCCCAAGTGTTTGATATGAACGGGGAACCTTTCACGGAAATAGGGTCTGTGAAAAGGGACTATGTAAATTACGAAGATATTCCGGAAACGGTCAGAGACGCCTTCATTGCAACGGAAGACTCTCGCTTTTTTGAACATAATGGAATTGACTTGATTCGTTTAGGTGGCGCCGTCATCGCGAACGTTACCGACGGCTTCGGCTCTGAAGGAGCTAGTACGATTACACAGCAGGTTGTAAAAAATTCATTCTTAACGCATGAAAAAACTCTTTCACGTAAAGCACAAGAAGCATGGCTTTCTTTTCAGCTAGAACAAAAGTATACAAAGGAAGAAATCTTTGAAATTTACGTGAATAAAAACTGGATGGGTAGTGGTGGACACGGTGTCGCTACAGCTGCGAAAACATATTACGGTAAAAGCTTAGATCAACTTACATTAGATGAAGCAGCATTATTAGCTGGTTTGCCACAGAGTCCAGCAAATTATGACCCTTTCAAATATCCTGAAAATGCAAAAAAACGAAGGGATATTGTTCTCTCATTAATGAATCAACACGGCTATATTTCAGAGGAAGAAAAGGTTGATGCTCAATCGGTTGATGTGTCTGCTGCACTTGTCCCAGAAGACCAACGTGAGACCAATGGAGAAATTGCCTATGATTCCTTTGTAGGACAGGTTATTAAAGAAATTGAAGAAAAGTATCCGGATCTTGATCCTTTCTCTGAAGGATTAAAAATTTACACAACATTAGATACAAGTGCTCAAGACTATGTAGAACAAATTCTAGATGGCAATGAAATAGTTGAATTTCCTGATGAAAAATTTCAAGCTGGAATTACCTTATTAGATACAAAAACTGGCGCCATTCGTGCGCTCGGTGGTGGAAGAAACCAAACACAAACATTCGGATTTAACTATGCGACTGACCCAAGACGTCAGCCTGGATCGACTATAAAACCAGTTTTAGACTACGGTCCTGCCATTGAATACTTGAACTGGGGAACGTATCAGACATTAGTGGATGAACCATATACGTATTCAAGTGGGCAAGAAATTAATAACTGGGATAACAAGCATATGGGCTCGATGACGATGAGAACAGCTCTTGCTCTTTCACGTAACATACCTGCATTAAAAGCGATGCAAGAGGTTGGGCTTGATAAATCAAAAGAATTCGGCGCGAAACTTGGAATCCCTGTTAGTGAGTTAACGGAATCCTATTCCATTGGTGGATTAGGTGGAGCCGATAAAGGAGTTTCCTCCCTCCAGATGGCAGGTGCATATAGCGCATTCGGTAATAACGGGTTTTATACAGAACCATATTCCGTTGTTACAATCGAACTTCGTGATGGAACAAAGCTTGACTTAAAACCAGAAACTGAAGTGGTTATGAAAGATTATACAGCTTTTATGATCACAGATATGTTAAAGGATGTTTTAACATACGGTACGGGTTCTCGTGCAAGAGTAGACGGCCTTGCTGTCGCTGGTAAAACGGGTACGACGAACTACCCTACTGCTGAACGAGATAAATATGGAATCCCTAAGGGTGCTGTTCCTGATTCTTGGTTTGTTGGTTACACAACCAACTACACAGCAGCGGTCTGGACAGGATATGATGATCGTACGCAAAATTGGCTAACAAGTGATGAACAGAAAATCTCACAATATATCTTTAAAAATCTTATGACCCATGTTTCTCAAGGAAAAGAAACGGCTGACTTTGCAGTACCTAGCAGTGTAGAAAAAGTTCGAATCGAAAAAGGTACGTTCCCTGCTAAGCTAGCAAGTGAATATACTCCTAATGATCAAGTAATCATTGAGTATGCAGTTAAAGGAAGTGCACCAAAACAAGTATCGAACAAATATGATAAGCCTGCAGCACCTAGTAATTTAAAAGTAACTCTTGATGAAGCGACGAAGGAACTTCTTGTTACTTGGGAATACAGCGGTGACAATGCGGAAGGCGTACAATTCCAATTATATGGTTCCTTAAATGATGGTGGCGAACAACTTCTAAAAACCACTACAGAAAAGCAGGTTCGCTTAAAAGCTGAAACACCAGGCTACTATACCTTCAAGGTAATTGCCGTTCGTGACACTCAGCTAAGTGAAGCAGTTACTACAACCATTGAGGTATTGATTCCTCAAGAGGAAGAAGAGCAAGAGGTGGAAGAGGAAGAAACCGAAAATGAGGAAGGAACCGACGAGGAAACCACCGAAACGGGAGAAACAGGCGGTAATTCCAATAATGGAAATACTGGTACCGGAACTGGTAACGGAAATACTGGTACTGGTACAGGAAATACTGGTAATACTAGCAATCAAGGATCAGGTAATAATTAATAATCGAGTAGGGGTAGCCATTTCTGACCACCCCTCTCACAGAGCTCGTACGTGCGGATCTTCGCATACGGCTCTTCCCACTAATCCCCTTTGGGGACAACAGTTGTAAATCTAGATTCAAGACTGAC
>NZ_JBHLUU010000127.1:0-175681 GCF_042433785.1 Robertmurraya beringensis
TTCTCATCAAAGAACAGAATGAATTCTGTTCTTTGATGAGAAGGCCACCAAGCAAAGCGCGGTAGTTACCCTTACGTTCTTACACTAGTAAACAAGTTAAATGCGACAACTATCTTGACAAACACCGTTTTTTCCAAATTAAATCTGCCCTTGGATAAATTATTTAGGAGGTTAAATAAGTGTACGAATTTCAAAATGAACTTCAATCGTTAAATCTCGGTGATTTCCAAGCTTCCCAACCAGTGACGTACGATCCAAACCAACTCTATGGAAATCAGGACCGTATAATCATAGGTGTGGGTGGTTTTGGCCGTTGTTCTAGTTGCTTTAGCAGCTGTTTTAATTGCTTTAATTGTTTCAGTTGTTTTAATTGCTTCAGTTGCTTTAACTGTTTTAATTGCGGTGGGCATCGATGCGGCGGTCATAATTGCGGAGGAGGCGGACACCGTTGTGGTGGAGGACATCGCTGCGGAGGAAGATAGTTTTCGTTTACTAATTGGTAACCCCGTTTGCTTAAAGAGAAGAGCCCTTGCAATTGTGCAGGGGCTCTTCTCTTTAAGTATTAACATAAGGGACAAATTGCAGTACATACGATAATAGTGATGATAATTAATGACGAGGACCTAAGGAGGAACGAAAGTGACAAATTTAACCCCTTCTGCGCGTCTGAAAGTAAAAAGGGACACGTTTTTTCTCCCATACCCAAACAGCGGTGTGTTTTTTCGGAACAATGTAAGCTCCTTCCGTATGGAAGGCAGTATGATCGATAAGTGGGTTGAAAAGTTAATTCCGATGTTTAATGGCCAGCACACTTTGGAGTATTTGACAACCGGATTAGCGGGTCCATACCGGGACAGAGTGTTTGAAATTGCAGAAACGCTGGTAAGCAACGGATTTGCTCGCGATGTAAGCCAAGACCGTCCGCATCAATTGACAGAACAGGTAATAAAAACACATGCTTCTCAAATCGAATTTGTCGATAACTTAATAGATTCAGGAGCGTTCCGTTTTCAATGCTATCGACAGTCGAAAGTGTTGGCTATAGGATCAGGGTCATTTTTTATTTCGTTGATTTCTTCGTTACTTACTTCCGGACATCCCAAGTTCAATATCCTGATAACGGATACTGATCAGACCAATAGACGACGATTGAACGAGCTTGTGGATCGTACCCGTAAAACAGACGATGAAGTGGAGATAGGGGAGCTTACCCAAAACAAGGAAAGAAATTGGCAGGAAGTGATGAAGCCATTTGATTACATTTTGTATGTTTCAGAAAAGGCTGATGTAGAGGAACTACGACTTCTACATAAGGTGAGCAGGGATGAGAAGAAGGTGTTTCTCCCTGCTATTTGTTTAGAACAGGTCGGGTTAGCAGGACCGTTGGTGCTTCCAAATTCAGAGGGGTGTTGGGAGTCTGCATGGAACCGACTTCACCAATCAGCTCTCATCAATGACCAGCCTTTTTCCGCCTATTCTCCGACAGCAGGATCCATGCTTGCCAATGTGATCGTATTTGAGTTGTATAAGCATGTTACAGGGGTGTCTGAAAAGGAACAGAAAGAACGATTCTTTCTCCTAGATTTAGAAACACTTGAAGGGAACTGGCATCCGTTCATTCCTCATCCACTAGTTACTGGACATCCGTCTGTTAGATTAGTAGAGGATATCGATGTAAGGCTGAAACAGAGAACAGAGGAACGTGATCCGAGTTCTTCACTTTAATCAGCTGACATCCAAAGTATCAGGGATTTTTCACAAATGGGAGGAAGGAGATTTAAAGCAGTTACCCTTATCGCAGTGCTCCGTTCAGGCAGCCAATCCATTAGCGGAGGGACCTGCTGACCTATTGCAGGAGAGGGTATGTTCAGCACTGACACATCAGGAAGCACGAATAGAAGCAGGGCTGACCGGAATAGAAATGTATGTCTCAAGAATGGCCGACATCCTAGAACTGCCTCCACAAGTAAAAGTAGCTGCTGGTGTTATGTTAGCGGAAGGGGTTTGCCGGGGGCTGCAAAAATGTTTGGAAGAAGAGTTACTCAGACAAAGCCGTGAGCCGAGCTATTCCGTATCTATAGTGAAGTTAAGGAAGGTAGAGGATCAACGCTGCTGTTTTTATTTGCAGTCCCTAACGACTATGCAAGGTGCACCGAACATTGCCTTAGGGGAGAATGTGTGGGGATTTCCGGTTGTGTGGGTTGGTACAAGAGACGGATGGTATGGCAGTGTAAATATGAATAGAACCTTGGCACTAAGAAACGCGCTGCAGCAGGCTATTGCAAAAGCTCAAAACCGTGAAGAATCGGTAACACCGCGATCATTGGAATTCACCTCATTATCTTTGGATGAAAAAGAACCGCAAAGAATAGAAATTCCTGCGTGTGAAGACAGCATTCAGTCCGAGGACCTACAGGAAGCGATTGAAGTCCTGAAACAGAATAGAAAGCAGCTTCAAGTGTATGAACTTGATGTAGAACCTTTTCTGAAACAGGAATTGGCAGGGGTATTTGGGGTATTGGTTCAAGAGGAGGGATTCAAGTGAGTGCTGTTGTGTTAGTGGTCGGAGAAGGGATATTGTCAGACCTCATATGTGAAGAGATGTCCTCTCAATACCTAGTGGTTCGTCAATCTAATTTCGAGAGCATCCTACCAGCCACCATCGATTTGGCATTGGTGTTGCAGGATGTCTGGAATCCCTCTGTTTTTCAACAAGCAGAACGGGTGTTTCGTCGTACCAACACTTCATGGCTGCGAGGTTTTGTTTCGTTTGGAGAGGGAATCATAGGTCCTCTGGTTCCGCCTGGTACCCCGGGCTGCACTCAATGTGTGGAGACAAGACGACTTTTGACAGGACACGACCGTAGAGACATGAGGGAGATGCAAAGGCGGTTAGAGTCAAATGGGGGAGTGCACCAGGAAGCTTGGGCATCACGTACTGGACTCCAACAGTTGGCTCACTTAATCGAAGCTGAAGTAAAAAGAATCATACAAGGAGAAGAGGCTTCCTATGAAGGAAAGGTCTGTTTTCTCCATCTGAAAACCTTGAATAGTTCTTGGCATAAGTTCCTGCCTGACCCTTTGTGTACCGTTTGTAGTTCAATACCAGACGATTCACCCGAAATGGCAGGTATTTCATTGAAAAATACTCCTAAATTTAATCGTGATCAATTCCGCACCCGTTCGTTAGATAGTCTGAGTACAGTTTTAGCGAAAGACTACCTAGATCCACGTACAGGGCTCTTAAATGAAAAACATGTAAACCTTGTTCATACATTTGCGGATGTAAGTGTTAATCTGCCTTTGTTCGAGGGAGATGAGGGAACAGCGGGCCGGACTAACTCCTTCGCGGTAAGTGAGTTAACGGCGATATTGGAAGGATTGGAGCGGTACTGTGGACTTCAGCCCCGTGGTAAACGGACTGTGGTCCATGATAGTTATAACATGTTGAAAAATCAAGCACTGCATCCGATTGAAGTAGGTGTGCACGAAAAAGAACAGTACCAAAGACCTGGTTTCCCATTTGAAGAATTTGATCCCGATCGCCCCATCAATTGGGTATGGGGATATTCATTTTTGCTGGAGCGTCCGATCTTGGTCCCCGAGTTACTGGCCTATTACAGTTTGGGCTGCGGATCGCGAGGGTTCGTTTACGAGACTTCCAACGGATGTGCGTTAGGAGGTAGTTTAGAAGAAGCTATTTTCTATGGTATTTTGGAAGTGGTGGAGCGTGATTCGTTTTTAATGACTTGGTACGCCAAGCTTCCTTTGCCGCGTCTTGATCCATACTCCACGGCAGATCAAGAGCTTCTGTTAATGATTGACCGGATGCAAACGGTTGGCGGATATGATTTACATTTATATAACTCGACCATGGAGAACGGAATCCCAAGTATTTTAGCCATCGCGAAAAATAGAAAGCAAACAGGTTTGAATCTGATTTGTGCAGCGGGAGCTCATTTGGACCCAATACGGGCTATAAAAACTGCCGTTCACGAGTTAGCTGGGATGATGCTGTCATTGGATGAGAAATTGGAGAAGAACAAGTCGGAGTATGTGCGTATGTTACATGACTCAAGCTTGGTAAGACAGATGGATGATCATGGGATGTTGTATGGATTACCGGAGGCCGAAGAGCGCCTAAAGTTTTTGCTAGAGGACAATCGCCCATTAAGAACCTTTAATGAGGAATATGGTTCTAGACGTACGCATTTAGATCTTACCGATGATTTACTGGAACTTCTCCAAGAATTTCGACGTTTAAACCTCGATGTTATTGTGGTGGATCAGTCGACACCGGAAACGCTTCGAAACAACCTATATTGTGTGAAGGTGCTGATTCCAGGAATGCTTCCGATGACATTCGGACAGCATCTTACACGAATAACCGGGCTCGAGAGGGTGTTAAGGGTCCCGATGGAATTGGGATATACAATGGAACCGCTGACGATCGAACAGCTTAATCCCCATCCTCATCCGTTTCCATAAGCAGTCACTAGGAGGCGATTGTTATGAATTGTGATGAGTTTCTGCATAATTTACATTTCGATATTGAAAAGGCAAGTATCCCGAATTGGGAAGTGGATTGGGAGGATGGACCACTTGCCTATAAACTATACCGCGGTTTGCCTGTCGTACCATTATCTTTAAATGTACCGTTGACACTCGAAGGTTCTAAACCTCCCAAAAAACCCGATCTTCATGAAATCAGTCATTTTCTTTGGTATGTCTACGGGCTGACTCAATTTAGTCATTCTGTTTTTTCATCGAGTTCTGGAGAGAACCACACAAACATGATGCAATCGTTCAGAAGATTTGCTCCTTCGGGTGGAGGGCTTTATCCAAACGAATTATACGTATATCTGAAAATTGATGATTTGCCAACCGGGGTGTACCATTACGATGTGGCACACCACCGCTTGATCTTGCTGCGAGAAGGCAATTTCGATTCATATATAGCCCGGGCTCTTGGTCATCGCTGTGACGTATCTTCTTGTTTTGGTACGGTTTTTGTGTCGACGATGTTTTGGAAAAATTTTTTCAAATATAATAACTTTGCCTACCGGCTGCAGGGGTTGGATGCGGGTGTATTGATGGGGCAGCTATTGGAAGTATCTAAACAGTTTAGTTGGGAATCGGGGGTGTACTTTCAATATCTTGATCGGGCCGTAAATCATTTGCTAGGTTTATCGGAAAAAGAGGAAAGCGTTTATGCTGCCATACCGTTATCGGTAGAACCGACCATTTGGTCAGTAAATGGGAGTGAACGGGAAAGAATGGTATCCTCAGAAGAGCTGATCCGGGAATTACAAGCGATTCAGCCTGATCACTATGTCCGCTCAAAGAAGGTAAAAGAATTTCCCATGTTAACCAAATTAAATCAAGCAGCCATGCAACATTCTCCTTCTTCGTTTGACTTAGTCAAGGAAAAGCGAAAGGTGAAAGCGGAAGGTCAACGGGTAGCTCTGCCAGAAACAGAGTGGATGTCCTATGATTTGGCAACTGCCTGTCAAAATCGATTTTCACCTAGCCTGGATTTCGTGTTGGGAAAAGTCAGTCAACAGTTAGTAGCTTATCTCTTACAGGAGACGACGAAACTCCTTTTCGTATCGAAATGATTTGGAAGCTGTGCATCATAACCATGAGCCACGCGTCACTCTAAGTGTTTGTATCTATAATGTGGAAGGGATCCCTAATGGTGCCTATCACTATGAACGTCATGCCCATGCACTAAGACCAATCCAACCCGGGGATCACCGACTCCTGCTCCAATCCGGGATGTCAATGGATAATGTCAATTTGCTCCAAGTCCCACTCTGCTTTCATGTGAGAGGACAGAAGGATTACGATAAAGATGCATTCGGATATAGAGGATATCGTATCCAGCAGATGGAGGCAGGTATGCTCGTGCAACGATTACTGATCGTTGCATCAGCGTTAGGATTAGGAGGACACCCACTCCTCGGATATGATGTAAAATTATGTGATCACCTGTATAGGTTGGATACTGGGGGGGATACGGCTCTCATCCAAATTCCCATTGGTCCTTATCAACAACGGCCTTGGTTAGTAGGAGGTTTGCATTGTTAAAAGCTTGCTTATATATACCCCATATAAAAGATGAGAATCTAGAGATTGCAATCAATAAACTAAAAATTTTTTATTAAAGTAAGGAGTATCCAAATATAATTAGTTAACATTATTTGTTATTTAATATCGATTACGTTCTGAAAATAAGTGTACAAATGTCTTTATTTTCACATATTGAATAAAAAACTCAAAAACGACGAAATTGATCTAGCTTTTACTATTTCCGCTGGTCTTCATAGTTCTGAAAATATCGATTATCGTACCTTATTTAAACCACCTAATAATTATGTGGTAGTATACGAGGATCATAGGCTTGCAAGTGAGCGGATTACTGTATATTTCACTTCGTAGTTTATAATAATTAATAAGGAGGTTCAGAACATGAAAGCAATTCAAGTTACACAATTTGGTGGACTAGATAAATTAGTATTTAAAGACGTTGAGGATGTAGTAGCAGGAAAGGGAGAGGTATGTGTCCGTTTATATGCAGCTGGCGTCAATCCAAGTGATACATACACATTAACAGGTACATATGCATTTAGTGTCCCTCATTTGCCTTATACCCCAGGATTAGATGGTGCAGGGATTGTAGAGGCAATTGGAGAAGGAGTCACAAATGTTCGTATAGGTGATCGTGTATTTATTGCGTCCTTAATACGAAGAAAAAGTACAGGAACATTTGCACAAAAAGTAGTATGTGATGCAACCTTGGTTCATCCATTACCTGAACATGTATCTTTTGAACAAGGTGCGGCATTAGGGGTACCTGCTTTAACCGCATATCGTGCACTGTTTCAACGTGCATATCTGAAGCCTGGTCAAACCGTGTTTATTCATGGAGCCAGTGGTGGGGTTGGATTACAGATTGTGCAAATGGCGAAATCTCATGGTGCTAAAGTGATTGGAACAGCAAGCAAACCAGAGGGTAAAAAAATGGTTCAGCAAGCTGGTGCAGATTTTGTCATTGATCATGTAACAGAAGATACGATTGAAGATGCGAGAGCCTTACTGAATGGCAATGGACCAGATGTAATTATTGAGTTTTTAGCTAATAAGAATTTAGAAACAGATTTAAAGCTTATTGCACCATTTGGTAAAATTGTAATTGTAGGAAACCGTGGTTCAATAGAAATAAATCCACGTCTTGCAATGCAAAAGGAATGTGATATTTTAGCAACAGCTCTTTGGAATGCACCAAAAGATGAATATGATCAAAGTATCCATGGTGTAATTGGCATGCTAACAAGTGGTGCACTTCGTCCGATCATTGGGAGAACTTTGCCTCTCCAACAAGTGTCGCAGGGTTTTGAACAATTAATAAAAGGTATAGGAAATGGTAAACTTATTTTAATAATTGACTAATTAGTTTGGATGCATCATTTTACCTTGTAGAAAATGGTGGTCATTTTCGAGGAGATGATGGTTTCATTACTAATAAATAATTAGGATGTTACCTTTTCTTCGTTACACTTAAAATTAAATTTGACCCGATTCGAAGAAGATGCGGGGATATACACAAAAAGACAACCTTTAAATTAAATGGTTGTCTTTTTGTGTTAAGTTTTTAAACATTGTTAAACATGAATATAAGTATAAGGAAGATATATATAAAGTCATTATTAGTAACAAATTTAAGTCCTCTCGCCTTATAACCACTTATATTATGTGTATCTCGAACGGGAATTTTTGAATAATCTTAATTTTTTGTCATAAACCGATCAATCCTGTATAGTTAATTAATGGGTATGTCTAAATTGAAACTTGGAGTACTTTTAGAGATTTTTCTATATAAGTATTGACATGAGGTAGGTGGCCTTTTTGGGACTTCTTGTAAAAAATTTCAACCCAAGTTCATATCTAGTTATTACGAAACAATTAACTCTGTAATTAAGGATGATGCGAGTTGAAAATTAAAGAGCAAACAATTTTTAACCACAAAGGAAACAGGATTAAAACTGAAGACAAAGAGATTAAGATTATTGCTAAATTAGAAGAACCGTTGATAGTTGTCCTAGGAGATGTGCTAAGTGAGGAAGAATGTAATGCATTAATTTCTTTATCAAAAGACAGGGTGGAACGTTCAAAAATCGGTGCTACTCGTGAAGTTGATTCTATAAGAACAAGTAGTGGGATGTTTTTTAAAGAAGGAGAAAGCGAACTTGTTACAAGAATTGAAAAGAGAGCATCACAAATTATGAATATCCCTTATGAACACGGAGATGGCCTACACATTCTTAACTATCAAGTAGGGCAAGAGTATAAGGCACATTTTGATTTTTTTTCATCCCAAAATAAACAGGTGTCAAATCCAAGGATAAGCACTCTTGTCATGTATTTAAATGATGTAGAAGAGGGAGGGGAAACATATTTCCCTAAACTGAATTTGAAAATTAACCCTCAAAAAGGAATGGCTGTGTATTTTGAGTATTTTTATGAAGAACAAACGTTAAATGAATTGACGTTTCACGGAGGTGCTCCAGTAATAAAAGGGGACAAGTGGGCTGCGACTCAGTGGGTAAGGCGTAGGAAGATGATTTAATAGCGTCAACCTTCATAATTTAAAGGTTATCTTAACTAACATATATAACTTAAGAAACACCCTTTGAAGAACAAGGCGTCCGCTTTTGCATTTCAAAGGGTGTTATTTGTCTATACATTTTTTAAAATTTAAATAAAGCTATAACTTTATTAATTAGAACATTCGGCTAGTGGGACAACTGGACTTTTTCCAATTATCCAATTAATTGAATTAATTTCATAATTATGAGCCCTACGGGCTCAAGGCTTCTAAGAACTAAAAAAAGGAGTACCTCCCCAAAATGTCGAAAAGAGTAAGTGACCAAACAAACTCAAAGACTGGAGGAAGACTCCCTATGACTATTATACGACAAGGAAGCCTATTTGGACTACAAGAATTATATAACTTAGAACCTACCCAACGCTTTGATGCAATTTTTTCAGCTATTGACATCGAGCCAATCTTCGCTTTAGTCACGAAGAAGTCTCGTTTTGGTAGACCTGTTGAACTCAACTATGCCGCTATGATTTATTCCTTAGTTGCTAGACTGACAGAACGGATTCCATTCGTTAAAGATTTAGTAAAGCGATTAAAAAATGATATGATTTTTCGACTGGACTGTGGTTTTTTAGTTTCCGATACAGTACCATCAGAATCAGCTTATTCAAGGATGATTACTCTCATCAGTGAATCCAATGTCTTGGAAAAAGTTCAGGAAACGCTTCTCCATCAAGCGATCACAGAAGGGTTTATTTCGGATGATACCGTTGCGATTGACGCTACACACTTTGAAGCAAAAGATCAGGCACCTCCGAAGGAGGAAAAGCCCACATCCGAACCTAAAAAGCGTGGTCGAAAATCAAAGGAAGAACGTGAACAATGGTTGATTGAGAAAACAGAACTTGAGACCAATCTTCCTCTATTTGAAAAGAAAATTGAGGATCAATTGGACGTTCCCTTATCCGATCTTCGCACTGAAATCCCCCAAGACCCACAATGGGGTGTGAAGAAGAACAGTGAAGGGAAAAATGTGTTTTGGTACGGCTATAAAGCACATTTAGCTGTAGGGACTACAAGTCAATACATTCTTCAATCCGTTTTTTCATCTGGTAATCTGAATGATGGTAAAGCAGCTATTCCTTTATTAAAAGGGATTCAAGAACGTGTGTCCCTACCAACCTTACGCTATGAAACAATGGATGCTGGATACGATTACGAACCTATATATACTCAGATTCATCTAATGGGACATCAGTCTGTTATTGCCTATAATAAAAGAAATGAGCCTGAACCTATTGGCTTTGATAAATATTTCGCTCCTACTTGTGTCCGTGAACATTCGTACCGTTATGATAGTTTCGATTCGAAATATGAAACACTAAAGTATACTCGGCCAAAGGAATGCAAAGACTGCCCTTTAGCTAACGATGGTCTTTGCCAAAAAGTATACAAAGTGAAAATCACCACTGATTTAAGAAAGTATACTGCACCAGCTCGCGGATCGAAGGTATGGAAAGAAATATTTAAACGCCGTACTGCCGTGGAACGTGTAAATGCTTATCTCAAGCAGTATTTTCAACTAAACCATGTTCGTTATCGTACTGGAAAACGTGCCAAAGTTCATTTTGACCTAGTGACCCTAGTTTATAATGCTTCTAAATTAGCTGTAGATCGAATAAATGCCACGATAAGTCACCAACTAGCTGCCTGAAATATAGGCTGTGCGAGCCACTCTTGATTTCCAAACCTGTTGATTGGAGCGGAAGGCGGCGACTCCTGCGGGAAAAGCGTGGCCAGGTGAGACCCCGCAGGAGCGAAGTGACGAGGAGGCTCACGGACCGCCCGCGGAAAGCG
Organism: Robertmurraya beringensis; assembly: GCF_042433785.1. Taxonomy (NCBI): domain Bacteria; kingdom Bacillati; phylum Bacillota; class Bacilli; order Caryophanales; family Bacillaceae; genus Robertmurraya; species Robertmurraya beringensis. The sequence continues at coordinate 10,463 of NZ_JBHLUU010000127.1, forward strand.
TCCGCCTGTAGCGGAAATCAACATCCATAATCAACAGGTATAAAACTAAGAAATTTTCAAGTAACAAATATTCTGTTAGTCTGTGTTTCTTTAAAATAGTCAATTATGAAATTGATTCAATTTGTTTAAATAACAATTAGAAATATAATAATTTTCAAGTGTGTTACTTAATAATTGTAATGGAATACCTATTTTAGAGAAGTTTGAAAGTGTGGCAGTAATGTAGGTACAATGTTGGTAAAGATAACAAGGCGTTGTTTGTTGCAGCACCTATGGGTCCTAAAGGAACAACCAGAAGTCTATCTGCAAGAGCAATCGATATTATGTAGGAGGATTACTTCACGGTATAAAAGGGGAAGAGATTGTTTAAATAAATTTTATATTTTCTAGTTTACATAATATCTATTATACACAGTTCTATGAAGAGAGACGGAAGGGGTCTCAATAACTAAGTATACTTAAAATAGTGAGACGGAATTTGAATTTTTAATCTGAGACTACTGTTATAATGTTAATCTGCGCTACAGTAAATCAAATTGTTAGTAATCTAGATAATAATTTGATTTAGTTATTTAGCGTCTACTAAGTGTTTTATAACTCTAAGCAAAATACTAACGATCTATATTCGATCTATCCAGATCTTAATATTATTAATTAAGTTTACATAATATTATTATATAAAACTTATCTTTTGAATACACGCTCAGTCAAAAATGACTAAGCGCATCATACACAACTTATAATTCCAATTGATTTTTAACTTGTTCATAGTGCTTGGTTGATAACGCTTGCTGTAAAAATGTTTGATTTGTGCCATTCCGATTTAGAGCCTGTATGATAGCTGCTACACGATCGGTACGTTCTCTGCGTAAGTTGGATTCTAACTGAACTTCTAATGGTACGGTTTGAAACGTAAAATCATTTAACGTTATCGGTTTTGCCAGTTCCCATATATATTGCCCACCTTCCCAAATTCCTTCTCCATCCTTTGAATCGGGTATTCCAGCCGAGTTCATGATATGAACAGCCTCTACCTCACAACCATTTATCTTCCATTTCCCTTTTTTCCAAGAAAAGCCCCACGGAAACGTTTGCGTAAACGTAGGCACCTCTATAGATGATTTCCAATGTAAATCATCTATAGATTGGTTGCATTTTACCTGGTGGGCATACTTTTCAAAGATTTTGGCGAATAGCTCTACCCCACTCTCAGTTTTTGTATATATGTCGATATCATTTGCTTCCAATTCACAGCCTTGAAGTACAGAACCTGCAGAACCTACTAGCATCCAGTCCACTTGCAAACCACTTAACCGAATCTCAATGCTGATCTTCTCAAGTGTTTGCATTAACTCGTTCTTATCCATCATTATCCCACCCATCAATAAACTTTCCCTTATATATTCGATTAACTGGTGAGAAGTCCTTCCCAAAACAAAAAAACCTAACGGAATGTCAGGTTTGAGGCTATACAACTCGCTGTTTAAGGGCGGTTGTTAAGTAATATCTAGGAGTGCCGAAGTACATGTACTGGTTATATTGTGGGTAGGAAGACTCGAATTGTATATATATCGGTGAGTCTAATAACCATGGATAATTTTGATAGAATTTTTGGTCACCATATACCATTGCTGTGAGTGCTAATGGTAGCTCTTTTTGGAAAATATGAAAGCGAATCAACGCATAATTTTCGTCGAATTCTCCGTTCGTAACATACACTTTCCCTAATAATGTGTATTGACCCATAACTGGTTTCCACTCTGCTAACACTTCATCTCGAAATTTGCTATTTACCGCATCATAATCGTAGCAATATCCAATTGTTAAAAATAACTCACCTGTTACGTCTGAATGCGTTAAGGTATATTTTCTCTCATCTACAGGTTTAAAGGGTGTTGCTGGTGGAAAGTATGTCACATTTAACATAGCCGGATCAAACTTACTCATGTAAGCCTCACTCCCCTGGATGAAGAAGTAGTATTTCCTACTGTATTTTATGTGATTGAATGTTAAATGTGACAACAGCCTATTTTTTCTTCTTCGTTGTATTCCTACGTAATTCCATAACATTCGTATCAAGGAGCTTCCATTGTGCGTTTTCATACAACCAAGATGACTCCACATACGCAATCGAATCGGCATTATAGGCACCGCTAATTCGTTGGGAACCTTTTAAGCCCAATTGATTCCCAGTCACTTTAACAGGTTTTAGCGTTCCAAACGGAAGGACCATGAGCTCTGCAGGTTCATTTAGTTTGCCATTATGATATAATCCAAGCCGCTCGTAATCTTTTGCTCTATTTCTTAAGTCAAACTGATACGACTCATTCGTATTTTCTATAGTCATATTGGCTTTATATCCATTTAGAAAAGAAGTCTGAATAACCAGTGGTGCAGGTACGGTTAAATCGGTTAACTGATCATCCTTAACTGTATATAAATAATGATTAGATAATCCGCCACTTCCACCCGTGTTAACCGCTAGGAATAGGTCTTTTACGCCATCATTGTTCAGATCTTTGAAGTCTATTCGTGGTTCGTATCCACCTTCAAGATTGATTTTATGGTCTTTTCCAGTTGCCGAAAGGATTTCCAATGTTATAGAACGTAAGAAGATTGCTCCTTCCTCAAAGGGCTCCCCCTTCACATATATCGTATCAAGTTTTCCATCTCCGGTAACATCCATTTGTTCTTTTACGATGACACTTTCAAGCATGTTAGCTTCCTCTACTGCATATACGCCTGTGATCGCGGACAGTGACATAAAAAAGAAGGCAGCAAAAGCAAACAATAGCTCTTTCTTCATTTATAATTCCTCCCTGAGCAATATCATTATTTTATTTTGCCCATAAGTGGAAAAAAGATGTAGAAAAAACAAATATAACAAAAAATTAGTTTGCTAAATGTTTAATAAGTGAGGGTAACCAATCTGATAGATTACTAAAACGAAACCCAAGCTCGCTTGCCTTAGCGTTGCTCATATTCCAGTTGTTTTCAATACCATATGGTGAGTGTTCAGTCGAGTCAAAAGTACTTGGCAGAATGGCCTTCTTGCCAACCTCGCCTTCTATAAGTATCATCAATTCTGCCATTGATATCTCCTCGTTTGCACAGGCATTGATGGGGCCATTGAAATTTTGCTCACTTACCCAGACAAGAAAGTTCCCTGCTTCCTTTTGATGAATGAATCCCATTTTGGCTTGTAAGTTCGGAAATCCGATCATAGACCCTTCCTTTGTTCGATTAATATGTAGAAGTAAACGTTCCGTGTAATCATGCTCTCCGAGAACAATGGGAATTCTAACAGCAATCACAGGAAAATCTGCCTCTTGGAAGAATACCGCCTCCGCCTGTCGTTTTCCTTCTTGATAGGTAACTTTGTCTGGTGGTGTATCAGAAATTGGATATGAATATGGATCAAAGTCTGCTTCTACCACATTTTCAGCATAATGATAAACGGACATCGTGGAAGTGAAAATGTATGTATGAATTTTGTCAGTAAGTGCTTGAATGGCAATTCTCGCATCTCTAGCGTTAAAGCAAATCTGATCAAATACAACATCCCAATTTCTCCCACTAACAGCTTCCTTCACAGAATCTAAATCAAATCGGTCAACTTTGAGTGTTTCAACTCTGTTCTCAAATGGAACCTCACTGTTTTGTCTTGTTGCCACAGTAACTTTTACCCCTTTGTTAAGCAACTCTTGAACTAAATTAACTCCGAAAAATCTAGTTCCCCCAAATACTAAAGCCGTTTTCATTCGATTATCTCCTCCTCAAGATTACTTAAATCATATTTATATATATTCAATCACTACCGCTTATTCACCTTTCTGCCCTTTTGTTAAAAAGTAAAAGACCAAATCGTAGGGATTTGGCCTTTTACACGTTTATGATGAGCTTTTTTAGTCTTTTGTAGCTTCGTTAACTTCTTTTTGAGCAACCGACCATACAGTTTTTGCTTTGCCAGCATCGGTTTCATCAATAATAAAGGATCCGTTTGAGTAACGGTCATTATGTCTTAGATCAGAAGCACGAACTTCTTCGACATGACCTTTTTCTGTACTCACAAAGATTTGGTCTTCTTCGCTAACGATAACTGCACCGATCACTCGGTGTGGGTTCGCCTTTAATTCTCTTAGCATGACCACGCCGCGCTTGGCACGTGAAGTAATTTCAAATTCATCTAACTTCATCTTTTTGATGGCACCGCGCTGAGTCACAATCACAAGACTTTGAGAACGGGGATCATCGACAATTTTACCAGCTGTTAAATAATCGCCATCCTTTAGGTTCATTCCTTTCACACCTGCAGCTCTAGCGCCAACGATACTGACTTCGTCTTCAGCAAAACGTAAACCGTACCCTAAATGAGTCGTTAATAGCAACTCCTTCGTACCATCCGTTTCATGAACATCAAGTACTTCGTCGTCATCCTTTACATTAATCGCGACGAGTGGCTTTGAATATCTTTGAGCTTTATATGCCTTCAGTTCGGTTTTCTTAACCATTCCATTTTTCGTAATGAATAACAAGAATGCTTCCTTCTCAAAGTCTTTAACAGGAAGTACCCTTATAATCGTTTCGTTACGGTCAATTGGAACAAGATTTGCAATATGTTGACCGAGGTCCTTCCAACGAATATCAGGAAGTTCATGCACTGGACAGTACAAGTAATTCCCTTTATTCGTAAATAACAGAACCACATCGGTTGTGTTCATATCAAGCTGTGCGAGTAATTGGTCGGAATCTTTCATCCCGAAATCCTGACCATTCGATGCAGCATACGACCTTGGGCTAGTACGCTTAATATAGCCTTCCTTCGTTACAGTGACAATCACATCTTCGCTTGCTACCATAACCTCAAGATTGATCTTAATTTCCTCAATCTCCGCTTCAATTATGGTACGACGTTGATCGGCAAAGCGTTTTCGAACATCCTTTAACTCTTTTTTAATCACAGAAAGAAGCTTGCTTTCACTTTCTAAAATAGCAGTTAGTTCCTCAATTTTCTTAGCAAGTTCATCTGCTTCATTTTGAAGAGCGGTAATATCTGTGTTTGTTAAGCGATAAAGCTGTAAAGAAACGATTGCTTCGGATTGTGCTTCGGTAAAACCAAATTTCATAATCAAGTTGTCTTTTGCATCACGCTTATCTTTTGATCCACGAATGGTTTGGATAACTTCATCTAAGATGGATAAAGCTTTCATTAATCCTGCTACGATATGTTGGCGGTCTTTCGCCTTTTGTAAATCAAATTGAGAGCGACGAGTGACGACTTCCTTTTGGTGCTCAATATACGCATCGAGAAGCTGTGTAAGGCCCATAAGCATCGGACGACGATGATGGATAGCAACCATGTTAAAGTTGTAGGCAATTTGAAGGTCTGTGTTCTTGTATAAATACATTAGTACACCTTCAGCATCCGCTTCTTTTTTCAATTCAATCACGATACGAAGTCCTGTACGATCCGTTTCGTCACGAACCTCAGACATACCTTCTATTTTACGGTCTAAACGGAATTCATCCATCTTTTTCACAAGGTTTGCTTTGTTTACTTCAAAAGGAATTTCTGTAATAACAATTTGCTGCTTACCGCCACGAACCGTTTCAATTTCTGCTTTTCCGCGAACAATGATTTTTCCTTTACCCGTTTCGTAAGCCTTTTTGATTCCGTCTACCCCTTGAATGATTCCACCAGTTGGAAAGTCAGGTCCTTTTATCACAGTCATTAAATCATCAACGGTACAATTCGGCTGATCCATCCTCATGAAGACACCATCGATGATCTCATTCAAATGATGCGGAGGGATTTCTGTGGCATATCCAGCAGAAATTCCTGTAGAACCATTAACGAGAAGGTTAGGAAACATCGCTGGAAGTACGGTCGGTTCATTGGCTGTATCATCGAAGTTTGGTATGAAATCGACCGTTCTTTTGTCAATATCACGCAATAATTCCGACGAAATTGCACTTAAACGGGCCTCTGTATAACGCATCGCAGCTGGTGGATCTCCATCGATGCTACCGTTGTTTCCATGCATTTCAACAAGAAGATTACGTAGCTTCCAGTCTTGACTCATACGTACCATGGCATCGTACACAGAGGAATCTCCGTGTGGGTGATAGTTACCGATAACGTTACCGACTGTTTTAGCCGATTTACGAAACCCTTTATCGTTTGTATTTCCTTCAACATGCATCGCATAGAGAATTCGTCTTTGTACTGGTTTTAAACCGTCCCTTGCATCAGGCAAGGCACGGTCTTGAATAATATATTTACTATATCTTCCGAAGCGATCACCAATGACCTCTTCAAGTGGTAAATCGCGAAATTTTTCTGTCAAACTCACTGTTCAGTAACCTCCTCAGCAACAGAAATATTTTCATTTTCTAAAATACTTCCGTCTTCCTCTAAACCGAAGGCTACATGTGTTTCAATCCACTTTCGGCGAGGCTCAACCTTATCGCCCATTAATGTAGTCACACGACGTTCTGCTCGAGCAGCATCATCAATGCGCACACGAATTAATGTTCTTGTATCAGGATTCATCGTTGTATCCCAAAGCTGGTCAGCGTTCATCTCACCTAGTCCCTTGTACCGTTGAATCATATAACCCTTACCAACCTTTTTAATGGCTGATTGTAAATCGTCGTCGCTCCATGCATACTCAATAATTTCTTTCTTACCTGTTCCTTTACTCACTTTATAAAGCGGTGGAAGGGCGATGAATATTCTTCCAGCTTCAAGAAGAGGTTTCATGTAACGGTAAAAGAATGTAAGGAGAAGAACTTGAATATGAGCACCGTCGGTATCGGCATCGGTCATAATAACAACTTTATCGTAGTTGATATCGTCAATATTAAAATCTGCTCCAATTCCACCACCGATAGCATGGATGATCGTATTAATCTCTTCATTCTTAAAGATATCCTGTAATTTTGCTTTTTCTGTATTAATAACTTTTCCTCGAAGTGGAAGGATCGCTTGGAATCGACGGTCACGACCTTGTTTAGCAGATCCTCCGGCAGAGTCACCCTCAACTAAGTAAAGCTCATTTTTCTGAGGATTTCTAGATTGGGCCGGCGTTAACTTCCCTGACAAAACAGCCTCAGAGCGTTTCCTTTTCTTCCCGCTTCGTGCTTCTTCTCTAGCTTTCCGAGCGGCTTCACGAGCTTGATACGCTTTTATTGCTTTACGTATCAATAACGTACTGGTCTCCGGGTTTTCTTCTAAAAAGTAAGACAAATACTCAGAAACAACCGAGTCTACAGCAGAACGTGCTTCGCTCGTTCCTAGCTTTCCTTTTGTTTGTCCTTCAAATTGAAGAAGTTCTTCTGGAACACGCACGGAAATAATGGCTGCAAATCCTTCTCGTATATCCGCTCCATCCAGGTTTTTATCCTTTTCTTTTAACAGGCCGATTTTACGAGCGTATTCGTTAAATACACGAGTCATGGCTGTTTTAGCACCAGCCTCATGTGTTCCACCGTCTTTTGTACGAACATTATTGACGAAGGATAGAACATTTTCCGAATATCCATCATTGAATTGGAAAGCGTAATCCACTTCAATTCCACCGCTCGTCCCTTCGAAGCTGATAACTGGGTGTAAGACGTCCTTTTCCTCGTTCAAATATTGAACAAACGCCTCAATTCCATTTTCGTAATGGAAAATCTCGTGGAAGTCATTACGGTCATCAATAATTTCTATTTTCATGCCTTTTAAAAGAAAGGCAGATTCTCTCAAGCGTTCACACAATGTTTCATAATTGTAGGTGGTCGTTGAAAAAATGGACGTATCCGGCTTAAAGTGAATCGTCGTACCGGTTTGATTCGTTTTTCCTACTTTCTCTAAAGTAGTCACAGGTTTTCCACCGTTTTCAAAACGCTGCTCGTAGACAAAGCCATCTCGCTTAATCTTTACCACGAGCCACTCGCTCAATGCATTTACAACCGATGCACCTACACCGTGTAACCCACCACTTGTTTTATACCCACCTTGACCGAATTTTCCCCCTGCGTGAAGGACAGTTAAGATGACCTCAGGAGTGGGTTTTCCCATTTTGTGCATACCCGTTGGCATACCACGCCCTTTGTCCTGCACACTTATGGAATTATCTTTGTGAATTTTTACGGTTATATGGTCTCCATGACCTGCTAATGCTTCATCAACAGAATTATCTACTATTTCATACACCAAATGGTGAAGCCCTCGTGAATCTGTACTACCAATGTACATTCCTGGGCGTTTACGAACCGCATCTAACCCCTCTAGTACTTGAATGGCATCATCGTTGTATTCAAACGTTCCTTGATTTTTTGCCACGTATAATACCCCTTTCCTTCCGTGCCAGCCACATGTCTCTATCTATGTAATGGACCTGAACGTCTTTATACCTATTCGTTCTTACAAGTAAATTATCCTTTAAATATTATGAAACGAAGACTACAGAACGAATGTTCTCATCTCGTATTTTATCACATTTTTTAAGACACCTATGCTTTATTGTATATATTTCTTTTGATTTGGCAAATGGATATTTTAAAAACAAAAGTATTTTAGACGAATATTCTTCGATTACAGAAATGTTTATAAAGCCTATAATAAAAAGAAAAACACTCTAATCTTAATGACTAGAGTGAAGGAGAAAAAATTATTTTGTCAAAGCATGTTCTACTTTAATGCATCGATTCATAACGACCGTGTAGCCTTTGCTTTTTAAAAATTCGAACGCTTCTTCATTTTCTAATCCTAGTTGTGCCCAAAATACATCCGCATCGATTTGATCGAACTCTTTTGCCACTTCTGGCAGGAATTCCGATCGTCTAAACACATTCACTATGTCTACATGGCCTTCAATATCAGTCAACTTCGCTACGGCTTTAATACCAAACACTTCATCTACGGTAGGGTTAACTGGAATAATTTCATATCCAGCATTTTTCATAGCTTCAGAAACCATGTAAGAGGTACGTTCTGGATTATTGCTTATTCCAACAACAGCGATTCGCTTTGCCTTTTTTAAGATTTGCCCCAATTCTTCACGGCTCGGATACTCGATTGGCATCAAACTCACTCCTCTTAATTTTTGTTTAGTATGCCCTTACATTCTTTAATCATAGCCAATTGAATGATAAAAGGCTAGGAGAAACTCCTAGCCACGCATTACTTTTTCACTATTTGCTGATTAAAAGTTTGTAGAGCGGTCCATGCTGTTTCATCGGCAAAATATCTGGACCAGCTCGCCACCCCCGCAAGGTCATACTTTACCGCTAAAATCGTTCTTGCGGTAAGAGACTGTTCATCTTCAAGCCATACCTTATAGGTAGTCGCCTGATCGGGAACATAAAGCTCGGCATAATTTTGTCCGCTAGCTGCATCATAGATAGGAGTTAAGTTATTTGTGGTTAACCATTCTTTGATTTGCGCCATGCTTTTGGATTTGGAGGAAACTTCACCGCTGTCTTTGATTTCCCATAGTCTTGTGTAAAGCGGAATACCTAAAATCAGCTTTTCATTTGGAACGATTTCCAAGAGCTTTTGAAGGTTGGTTTCAACCCATGGAAGGCTTGCTACGCTCCCGGCTTTTGGCGAGGAACCCCAATGCTCATCGTAGGCCATAATCGCAAGATAGTCGACAATTTCTGCAAGCTTATCACGTTCATAGAAAGCAGACCAATTACCTTCTGCCATAAATGTAATGTCCATGGAAACAATTAAGCCTGCTTCATGTAAGTAGGGTGTTGCCTCTCGGACAAATTGTGTCACAAGTGGCCCGTCTTCTTCTCTTACATTTTCAATATCAATATTGATTCCGTTCAGCTCGTATAACTGACTGTAATGTAGGAGCTCTCGAATCATCTTCTGTCTCGTCTCGTAATCCTTAAAGGCTGCGTGAGTTAGGTCAGGATCAAACGCGTTGGAGAATAGTCCCCAGACTTGATAGCCCTGTGCCTTTGCCCATTTCGAGTACTCCAGAGAAGCAAGGTTCCCGATGGTTCCCGTTTCGTCCTTTAGTTCGAACCAGGTTGGTGAAACAACGTTTACTCCGTTCATTACAGGAATCATAGTAGTATCTGGGTTTTTCGTATACACTGCTTCCCAAGTAAGGTTGATCGGTCCTTCAAAGGTTGGAGTATTTACAGCTTCCTTTTCATATTCTACATTGATGGTTACCTTATCCTGTGTTTCAATTAAGTCCTTAGATATAAATCCAGCAACTCCGTCTATTTTTCTAACAAAATAGAATTCTTCCTTCTCATCTTCAATCCAAATCTTTTCCCCGTTTGATACATCTGCAACATAAGGAGATTGTAAGGTTGCGTCTGTACGCAGTCGAAGTTTTTCCTCGTGAACATCCTCATTCGTAACCACAGCATTTTGAAGAGTATCTCCATCCTTTTCAATCCATACGGCATTTGAGTTTTCAAGTACACGGTACGTAACAGGATAAAACTGAATGACTGGGTCAAGCGCTACATATAATTGGCCTTGTTCATCTACTAATGGAGCAAATTGGAGTTCAACCGGCTTCTCATTTATAAAATAGGTTAAGGACTCTGTAGGCATTTGTACCACTTTATTAGAGGTAGTAATGATGATTGAGTTTGATTTTTCATCAAACGCGATACTATCATCAATATTCTCCTTCAAAAAGTCTAACGATACATAGACGCTTTCGCCTTCTATAATCGCATTTCCTTGTTGTTTCCCTTGAAATAGAACAGGATTTTCTCCCGTGAAGTAGCTTGTTTTTTCGCTTGAAGCAAAAGGATAGAAGAATAATAGAATACTAGAGATAATCACAAGTATTGATGCAATGAGCCCTGTGATGGTCCATCCCTTTGATACAACCGGTTTTTTCTTATATGTTTCTAGACGTGCCATGTTTCACTCTCCCTTACCTTCATCGTACCCGAAAAGATGATCTTTTGAAAAGAGGGTTTCGACATTCGTTCATTTTAGCCTCTAAATATGACGATTGAATAACAAAAAAGTTACGAGAATATAATGGAAAAAACCAATTGGACATGGTTTTTTAAGCGATACATGGTACAATAATAAGACGGTATATGAAGTGTGAAGGAGTCTTTGTATGATGGAAATTGCATTAATAATTATTGTTTCTTACCTGCTTGGTTCCATCCCCTCAGGGTTAATTGTTGGAAAAGCATTTTACGGTATTGATATCCGTGAGCATGGAAGTGGAAATTTAGGTGGAACCAATACGTTTCGTACTTTAGGGAAAAAAGCAGGGATGATTGTTACCGCTGCGGATATCTTAAAAGGTACACTTGCCTCGGCCCTTCCGATTATGTTCGGAGTGGATGGTCAAATTGATCCTTTAATAGCGGGGATGATTGCGGTTGTTGGGCATATGTATCCTGTGTTCGCTAATTTTAAGGGTGGAAAAGCGGTGGCTACGTCAGGTGGAGTTCTTTTAGCATGTGCTCCAGTGATGTTTCTGGTGATGGTCGTTGTATTCTTGCTTAGCTTATACATAACGAAGTTCGTATCACTTTCTTCAATTATTGCATCCATTGTAGCAGTGATTTATGCAGTGATTGCAAAGGAACCACTGTTAATTATCGTCGTTTCATTACTTTCTTTATTTGTTATTTATCGACATCGAGCGAATATCAAGCGAATTATCAATAAAACAGAACCAAAGATTAAATGGATGTAAGACCCGACAAAGGGTCTTTTTTTTGACTAAAATTTTGCAGGTTTTGACTTTTTTAATGAAAAACATACATATTACGATGAAATTCACCATATAGATGGAGTAGAAATTACGCTAGATGGGAGATAAGAGAAATGACGGACGAGATGAAAAAGTGTGAAACAATGGTTGCTGAAATGGTTCATGAAGTGAAGAATCCTCTGACAACCGTGAAAGGTTTGCTGCAATTATTAAAACCATACTTGGTGATGATAGAAAAAGAACAATATGCGGATCTCGCCATAAGTGAAATCAACCGTGCGGATGAGTTACTTACCGCATATGCTAATTCAAATATAGCCAGTTCTCCTCAGCAAAAGCTTGTGTGTGTGAACAGGTTATTAGAGGAAATGAAATTGCTTTTTGAAAGAGAAGCAAATGTATATAGAATTCAATTTCATACTCAATTCGATCCCGATCTTCTTAAGGTAGATGTTTGTCGTAATGAATTCAAACAAGTGCTCGTCAATTTAGTGAAAAATGCGGTTGAATCACTAATAGAGGTCCAGGATGCCCGAGTCCGAAAAATTACTTTAGAAACCAATGTTCTAGAAAACAGAATACATGTGGTTGTAAAAGATAACGGTTCTGGGATGGATCAAGCGACCCTTGCGCGACTGTTTACCCCCTTTTATACCGAAAAATCTTATGGTACAGGCTTGGGATTATCGATTTGCAAAAAGCTGATTGAAAAGCATAATGGCTTAATCACCGTTGAGAGCCAAAAAAACGTAGGAACCACTTTTCAAATTGCTCTGCCTATTCCAACAGATGTAGACTAATTGTCATAGATAACCCCTAAATAAATATAGAAAAGAAAGGCCCGACAAGAGCTTGTGTAGCTGCTTTCATCGGGCCTTTCTTTTATTTGTGTTAGGTCTCTTTGATTAACTCATCTTCAAAGAAAAAGGTATTTGGGTATTCCTCAACAATGTACGAATACCTCTTCATATTTTTAACATATTGACATTTAGAGATGACGACAGACTCACCAGACACTTTTATGCTTACTTCTTCTCCGCTGTTATATAAATTCTTTTTCATTCTCTCATCCTGTCTTATATTTTAATTTTTGATCCATAGAAAGTTAAGTATTACTCAATTATGACAGTCCTATTTATTTAAATCCAGTTTTTTATGGTTTGGTAAAAATTTTATCACTCTAACAAAGTGGAATATGGTATCTTTATGGAGGTGAATTTTATCAGGAGGAACGAACGATATGACGAATAACATGTTCTCTCTTAGTAAAACAGAGCATAAGGATGAGCGAGTACTTTCCTTCTTAGAAAAAAACGGAGGAAATCATGCTTCTCACTTAATTTTGTTGCGCGATAAAGAGTTGTTTTGGGCTGTAGATGAAAAGGTGTTAATTGCTTATAAAAAAATTGCGAATAAATTGGTTGTATTAGGTGATCCCATCGGTGATGAAACTTATATAGTGGATGCAATAAAAGAATTTCATGAATACTGTGATGAACTACGTTTAACTCCTGTTTTTTATCAAATCAGTGCTAAATACATGCACTATTTTCACGAAACTGGTTTTTCCTTTATGAAGCTTGGCGAAGAAGGTATTGTGGATGTGACAAACTTCTCTCTTGCTGGAAAACAAGGAGCGAAACTTCGTACAAAGTTTAATAAGTTTACAAGAGAAAACTTTCATTTTCGAGTCATCACTCCTCCCTATTCGCATTCATTCCTTGCAGAGCTTCGTGCCATTTCTGAAGAGTGGTTAGGAGACCAAAAGGAAAAAGGATTTTCGGTTGTCTCCTTCAGTGAGGAATATGTTTCTTCATATCCGGTTGCTTTATTAACGAATGCGGAAGGTCGAGTGGTCGCTTTTGCTACATTAGCAACAGATTATAAAGACACAGTAACGATTGATTTAATGAGAAAATCGACTAGTTCCTCATACGGGACAATGGATGTACTTTTTATTCATATCTTTCAATGGGTTAAAGAACATGGATATCAGTACTGCAGCTTAGGTATGGCCCCGCTTGCCAATGTAGGACAAACTAAATACTCGATTACTTCTGAAAAATGGATTCGTTTTATCTTTTTGCATGGTAATACTTTATATAAATTTAAGGGTCTTCAAGAGTTTAAAGGCAAATTCACTTCAAGTTGGGAACCGAAGTATTTGGCTTATAAAAAGTCCCCTTTAATTCTTGTGATTATTCAATTGATTCTATTAATCAATCAACCTCCTTTATCAACGAAAACAAAAGAGGTTGTAGGAAAGCTTAAATATTTGATTAAAAAAGCGGTGTAAGAGGTAAACCAAGAGGTTCACCTCTTTTTTATAACTTGATTACTTGAAAACGTCCTTTACCAAGTACATCGGTTTGGTAGTCAAGTTTGATGTTCTCAAAATAGACCATATCATGATTATGGATAACGATATGAAGGTCGTGAAAAGGTATTACTTGATCCTCCTGTAATGGCTTCTCTTCCAGAGAAAGCTTTAACTGTGGACCTCCTCAGCCTATTCCCATGGTTAATCGAACGTACAGTACTTCCTCTTCTGTTTTCTTCTCTTTTTCAACAGCAGATAGCAAAATTTGATACGCTGATGGGGTAAGTTTTAACATTTTTTGCTCCTCTCTAACAAGAAAATTGTCGCATATTGTAACGCATTTATGACATAATGAAGAAAAGACAACTTTATGATACCCATCTTAGCGAAAAAGTACATGGATTGCCAATAAACTGTATGTAGTAGGTGTTATTATGAGGAAAGTTAGAAAGAAAAAGCGGAAAAACAATATGTGGGTTGGAGCCGCTCTTTCAGGTTCTTTAATCACCGCGTCTTTATTCTTATTTATGAACATGTATGAAAGTGCCAATGCGAGTCCCGTTGTACATAATGAAAAAAATGTGTCCCCTCGTGCACTTGGGGTTGAATCGAAGACTTATGAACAAACGATCACACTTGGTGCCATTGGAGATATTCTGATTCATGATTGGGTGTATGAGGATGCTCAGACTGGCAATGGATATGATTTTCACCCCATGTTTGAGCAAGTTGCAGCAACACTATCTCAACCGGATATTTTGTTAGCTAATCAGGAAACGATACTTGGTGGAGTTGAGTTGGGTATTTCTAGCTATCCGATGTTTAATAGTCCTATAGAAATTGGAAGCGCTATAAAAGATGCAGGAGTAGACATTGTCTCCACAGCAAATAATCACTCTTTAGATAAACGTGAAAAAGGGCTACTTACTTCTCTAACCAATTTAGATCAACTTGGAGTTCCAAGTGTTGGAACATATTCAAGTGCCGAGGATCAGCAAACGTTAACCATGATGGAAAAGAACGGAATTAAGGTCGCCTATCTGTCGTACACATATGGAACGAACGGGATGCCGATTCCTGAAGGTAAGGACTATTTAGTCAACTTAATTGATAAGGAAGCCATGAAAAGTGAAATCCACCGCGCACGTGAAGCCGCTGATATTACTGTCATGAGCATTCACTGGGGTAATGAATATCAACGTTTTCCTACCGAAGAACAGGAAGAACTTGCTCAATTTCTTGTAGATGAAGGAGTAGATATTATCTTTGGTCATCATCCCCATGTACTCCAACCGATGGAATGGTTGAAGGCTTCTGATGGAAGACAAGCTCTAGTGGTCTATTCGTTAGGGAATTTTCTATCTGGACAAATGAGAGATTATAAAGACATAGGCGGTATGGCTTCTATACGAGTGACCAAGCAAATAAATTCAGATGGAACATCAATTCGTCTTTCTGAGCCTGGTTTCTTTCCAACATATGTATCAAATCAAAGACTACAAAATTATCGGGTGGTCCCATTGCAGAATGCTGGCAATTTTGGAATGAGTAACGCCGAAAGCAAGTACAATGAAATACTGACACATATGACAAATAATCTTAAATGAATAAGCGGTGTCTATTTACGGACACTGCTTTTCTTTCCCCTCCCATCCTATCCAAACGTCCAGTGTAGCATACCCCTCAATCAAAATTAGCTGCTAACATAAAGAAAAGCACAGTTGAAATGTACTTTTATCGAGCTTGTTTTTAGCAATTTCGTCCTTTTTGCATTATAATACTCGATATACGGAAGGAGTTTTTCATTATGAATATAATTGTAAATGATCTTGCTGCGGCTTGGTATAAAGAAGAAATGCTGTTAAATAAGGGCGATTATGTACGCTTCTTTGCACGCTATGGTGGCTGTAGTACGGTACAGCAAGGATTTTCATTAGGAGTATCGTCTGAAACACCGCATCAAATTGGATTTGAAGTGGTCAAGGATGATATTCATTACTATATTGAAGAAAAAGATTTATGGTATTTTGATGGTAAGGATTTATTCGTTGATTTTAACGAACAAGTAAATGAGCCAGTCTTTCGATACGAGTAAAAAGCTGATCCAAAGCGGATCAGCTTTATTTTTTCAATAATTTCGTTGCTGCTTCTTTCTCATGTAGCAGCACTCTTTTTTGATGTTCACCTAATAAATCAAAGTGCGAATAGCCATTTTCTCGATAATGAATCCACTCTCGTTTTAAATTATAGGTTTCGCCCCATTTGGCTAACTGATCAAGATCACGACAGCCAACCTTTGTTACAGTAGTGCAATCGGGAAAGCGATCGTCCAACCAGTAATGGGTGAGAAAGGCAATTTCACCACGATCAATTTTCTTTTTCCAAGCTCGTAATTCTTCTCTTTTAATGCCAAAAGCCATCGGTTCTCTCCTTCTTACTCGGTTGCAACTGGCTGCTTTTTATGTTTTTCGTAAGCCTCATGCCAAATCGGAAATTTCTTTCTGATGGAAATCGGGCGGAATGTGTCTTGCATTACACAAACATGCTGGGACATTCCTTTTAGAGCTGTATCTCCACTTTCTGTGAAAATTTCATAGCCATACGTTACACGGAACCCGTCGTACTCTTCAATCCACGTATGGACCATAGCCTTTTCCCCGTATCTTACTGGTTTTTTATACGATGCTTGAATATCAATTACAGGAGATATTACGCCTTCTTTCTCCATATCAGCATATTTAAAACCTAGATCTTCAATGATACTTGTTCGACCTAGCTCCATCCAAACAAGGTAATTCGCATGGTAAACAACTCCCATTTGATCCGTTTCCGCATAGCGTACCTCTATTTCTTTTTTTCCTACTAGCATTAAGATTCCCCTTTTCCTACTTTGTGCAAAGCCATTCTAAGATCGTCTTTAGTTAAAAGTGAAAGATCAGAGTCGTTCTCTTTTGAAATACGTAATGCTTGAACTTGAATGGCTTCGTCAATAACATTTGTTGCAAATCTCCCATTTCCGCTCACAGACAATCCACCAAGTTCCTCTTTTAAGAAAGATAAGGCTTCCCCTTCAAGGGTATAATGATAGCTTGTTGCGTAAGAGACCATGATTTCGATAAGCTCCTCTACCTGATAATCATGGAAATGAAAAAATTTTTTAAAACGAGATTGTAAGCCTGGGTTGCTTTCGAGAAGCTGTTTCATTTCATTGGGATAACCAGCTAGAATAACAACTAAGTTTTCATTGTGCTTCGTCATCTCATCAACGAGAGTATCAATCGCTTCCTTCCCAAAATCTCCTGGTGATTTACTAAGTAAGGAATACGCTTCGTCAATAAATAATACCCCTCCAAGCGCCTCGCGTATTTTCTTTTTTGTTTTGGCGGCTGTTTGTCCAACATATCCCGCTACAAAGTCTGCTCTACTTGTGACAATTAAGTGGCCCCGCTTTAAGTAACCAATTTCCTTTAATGCTCTGGAAAAAACCTTTGCTACCGTTGTCTTTCCCGTTCCAGGATTTCCTGTAAATACAGAGTGCAATTGAACAGGCAAGATGGGTAAGCCACTTTGTAATCTCAGTTTTTGAACTTTTACAAACGAAACGAGCTTCTCCACTTCATCTTTCACATGACCTAATCCGACGAGTAATGCTAAAAGCTCCTCTGCCTTCTTTTCGTTCTGTTCGGTGCTAGTGGCAAAATCGTCTTTATCTAATACGGTGAAATCCAAGACAGATCTTTCGGACTGTTTCTTCGATCCTTTTCTAAAAATCGCATCGAGCACGAGTGTTTGAACGGTTCTCGCATTTCCAAACGTGTCATCGACCCTTTCCATATCAATGCGGTGCTCCAACTCTTTTCTCGCATCAGACGTGAGCAAATAATCGTTATCTTGCGCAAATTTTTCAGCAATCATTAATAGTTCTTCCGTTGAATAGTTATCTAGGTGTATATGGTTGGACCGAGGAAATCTACTTTTTAATCCTGTATTTGAATCGAGGAATTGCCTCATTTCCTCTGGATAGCCTGCAAGTACAACTGCGAATTTCCCACCGTATTCCTTTCCAGTCATTAAGGAAACCAAAGTATCAACAGCTACTTGTCCGTAATCATTTCCGGTCTGGCCTTCCCTTTTTAAGCTATATGCCTCATCGATAAACAGAACACCACCAATAGCCTGCTCGACGGCTTGGCGTACATTCTCTTCCGTTTGACCAACAAACGCTCCAACGAGTCGTGTCCGATCCGTCTCGATGACCTCTTCTCGTGGAAGGATGCCTAGCTCGTGGTAAATTTTTGCTAGCAGTCGAACGAGGGTGGTTTTACCCGTACCAGGATTTCCTGTGATAATCATGTGAAGACTTTGTTCATCCTTTGACTGATATCCCTGTTTTTTTCTTTCCTTTTGGTATTTTAAAAATTCATATAACTGTGAAATGCGTTCTTTCACCTTATTCATCCCAATCATTTCATGAAGGGTATCAAGGGAGTGCTGTGATTTCGGTACGGTCTCTTCTTCGGCAAATAATTGTTCCCATGTTTGTTTTAAGCGATCGAGTTCCTCTAGTGATCCCTTTAAGTCTTGGAAATGAACGGCTGTATGAAACACTCCAGATATGGATTCATCGTATTCTTCGGCTGCCTTTAACATCATGCCGATAACCTCTTGTACTTCAACAAGCGTATCAATCAAGTTTCGATAAATACTCACTATTTCTCCAGTTTGGTTCCGGTAAGCTAGTTGATAGCCAGATTCCAGCTCGTCGATATGTTCATCACTTGTGGATAAAAAGCGTTGGCAAATGGCGATAATATCTACAGCCACCTTCTTTTTTGCAGCGCGATTATCTGTCTCACGCATGGCCGGAAACTTCAGAGAATCGAGGATCGACTTTTTCTTCTTCCACTCAAAATGTGCAAGAAATTCGCTCGCTCTTTGGTTCATTGGATTGAGCTCATATGCTTTGGTCATCCATAAAAAGCTCAGGTGATTCTCTTTCCCATGTTTGGCGGATCTTGATAGGGATGCGATCGAGAGTAGTTTGGAAAGTAAATGGGCATCGTTCTGTTCATGAAGCGAATGAATGGCATGAATGATCTTTGTCTCATCTTCTATAGATCCGGTTTCGCGGAGTTCAGTTTCCCATGCGTCGATTACTTCAGGTGTTAGGGTATGTATTTCTAGTTGTTGTTCCATAATATCACTTCTTTTTTATCTTTATTTTTTTCTATAGTACCATATTTATCTCAAGGCATGAAGAAAGAGGCTGCGAATACAGCCCCTTTGTACTACTTATTCAGTATATCCATTTTGACTAGCTTGTGCTTCTTCTTTTACTTCTGAACGCAACGCATCAAGTGCTTCTCTTCGTCTTTCGTTCTTTGCTTCAATCTCAGCCGCATCTTTGGAATTGCTATGTTCTATAGCTGCTTCAGCTTCTCGCATATTCTCTATTGTGTGAACAATTATTGATTGAATGTTTTCGACATTATCGCTTCTGTCATCAGGATTTGGCTTGTTTTTGACCATGGTCAATTCCTCCTTCATTCATATTAGTGCGGTACAAAGATAGGTTGCCTTTTTGAATCAGAAATAAAAGAGGAAACGAATGGTGTTTTCTTGTACTTTTTTAGCAAAAAATAAAACCCGTCTTTTCGACGGGTTTGTCATAGATTATACATCTTTGGTTTGAATGACTGGGTCATTCACCCTTGGTTTGAATGACTTGGGCATGTTTGCCTGATGTATCATTCATTTTTTTACCATTATTGCCACTGAACCCACGTGGTTGAGTTCCGAGGTGACTTGGAACAAAAGGTTTGGAATTTCTTTTTGGATTTCCCATCACTATCCCTCCTCTTTAAAAAGTATCAGCATTTTTAAAGAGAAACATGTAAGGGAATCCTTCCCTTATTCCGCTTTACCAAGTCTCTTTTCCTCAAGCTTTGCTTCAATTTTATCTAAGGCCTCTTGATCGCGTAATAACTGAAGTTTGTTTTCAGCTACTAGCTCCTCAAAAGAGCGTTTTCTTGGTTTTCTCATGTCGTATTCACCATCCTTATCACTATTATAACAGTCATTATGCCCGGTATTGCATGAAATTATTACAACTTTTTGAAAATTTAATAAAGTGCAAGCCTTTGCAAAATAAAATCTGCCTCATAAAGGCAGATTACATGTTTTTGATATGCTCGCGAATAATCTCGGTTGTCATGACACTTAAATGCTTGCTACGTATGATTCCTTCTCCATCGATAAAATAAGTAGTCGGGATCGTGAGAATTTTGTATAGGGTATTTACTTCATCCTTACTGTCTAATAAAACAGGAAATGTAACATTGGCATCGCGTACAAACTTCTTCACATCGTATTGAGGGTCGATATTAACTGCTAATATCTCAACGTTGTCATCAGCTTCATTGTAGTACTTTTGAATATCAGGCATTTCCGCTTTGCATGGAGGACACCAGGTTGCCCAAAAGTTGAGAATCACTTTTTTCCCACGATAATCCGATAACTTTACCGTTTTTCCGTCAAGGGTCTTTAGTTCGAATTCGGGAGCTTTCTCCCCTACCCGTAAACCTGGGAGATTGTCAGGGGCTGCTTCCGCCATCGTATGAGTAAGAGCAATGGTCATTAACGAAAATAGGAAGAGCGTAAATGTTACTTTTTTAAGCATGTTGTCCCTCCATGTTGATTATTGATGTAGAAATATAACAAAAAATGTGTGGATGATCCAATACGAAATGACGAATGTAAGTAGAGTATAAACTGCCGTCCGAAGCGTGAAAGAGATACTCCACTTGTTTTTATGAACCTTTCTAATAAAAAAAATCACAGCTATAAAAGTCCCCAATAAAAGTCCTTTTGAACCGCCTGTAAAATATAGAATTTCTATCGGCCTTTCAAATAGAATGGATGGTCGAAATAGGACGGTGCTAAATTTAAAAATGAGAAACCATAAAAATAAAGCATTGATTATTTCATCGAAAAACATCTTAAAGAAAGCCTTGTTCTCTTTTAAAATAATCTTTACTGTAATGTATGTTGTTATACCCGCTAATAAGAAATATAGCCATTTAAACGGGATAATTAGCGGACCAAAAACCATTGTCTCCATGAGTAACTCCTTGCTTCTTTTTTCTACTATTATACCCTGACTAGTATAAAAAAAGAGAGCTACAGGGCTCTCTTTATGCAATCTAAATAAATAATTTCTTTAATTCCTCACTGTAATTACCTTTAATGACGCCTTTTTCGGTAATAATTGCCGTGATGAGGTCATGTGGTGTTACGTCAAATGCTGGATTAAATACATTCACGCCTTGAGGAGCTGTTTCAATCCCGAATGCTTGAGTGATTTCTTCTGAACCGCGTTCTTCAATCGGAATATCTTCTCCTGTTGGTGTATCTATGTCAATGGTTGGTGTTGGTGCTGCGACATAAAAAGGAATATTGTGAGCTTTTGCTAACAAAGCCACTCCATATGTTCCTATTTTATTAGCGGCATCACCATTTGCTGCGACACGGTCGCAACCAACAATAACTGCTTGTACCATTCCCTTTTTCATGACCATCGCTGCCATATTGTCAGCAATCAAGGTTACATCTACTCCAGCCTGCATTAATTCCCAAGTAGTTAAGCGTGCTCCTTGAAGAAGCGGTCTTGTTTCATCTGCGAAAACTTTAATATCCATCCCTTTTTCCTTAGCTAAGTAGATAGGTGCAAGGGCAGTACCATATTTCGCTGTCGCAATTCCTCCTGCGTTACAATGTGTAAGAACGGTCATTCCATCTTCAAGAAGGGTTAAGGCATGCTCTCCAATCGCACGACATAGTTCTTCGTCTTCATTACGGATTTCATGTGCTTCTTTTATTAAAGATGCTTTGATCTCGCTAATTGGTTGAGTTTGCTGTTGTTTGACAAGCTCGTCCAAACGATTTAATGCCCAGAATAGATTGACTGCTGTTGGTCTAGATGAAGCTAAATAATCTAAATGCTTTTTAAACACTTGATAAAAAGAATCAAAGCTGTCTTCCGGTGCATCTTTTACGGCTAATACCAGTCCGTATGCGGCTGCAATTCCGATCGCCGGTGCTCCTCTTACCTTTAGTTGTTTAATGGCATCCCATGTATCTTCGACGGATTCAATTTCAATAAATTCAGTAATATGTGGAAGTTTCGTTTGATCTAAGATATGCAAACGACCTTGGTCGTCAAAAGTAACGGATTGAATAAAGTTAGTAGTCATCTTTTGCTCCTCATAATGTTGTAATTGGTTGCTATTATATTTTAACAATATTCTGTATTTGAGCAAACATTTTTTATAAAAAAACCGTACAGCCACTAAACGGCTGTACGGTCTTTTGTATTAGTTTTGTAGCTTATCACGAAGAACCATTGGAAGGATTCCACCGTGACGGTAGTAATCAATTTCTACTTCTGAGTCGAAACGAACAAGAACTTCGAATTCTTTCTTGCTTCCGTCTTCAGCAGTAGCCGTAACCTTTAATAGGTCACGTGGTCTTACGTTTTCGTCCACTTGAACGTCAATTGTTTCTTTACCAGTTAGGCCAAGTGTATCAGCGTTTTCTCCATCCTTGAATTGAAGTGGAAGAACACCCATTAATACAAGGTTTGAACGGTGAATACGCTCAAAGCTCTCAGCTAAAACCGTTTTGATTCCAAGAAGGTTTGTACCTTTTGCTGCCCAGTCACGTGAAGAACCCATTCCATAGTCCTTACCTGCTAGAACAATTAGGCCTGTTCCATCTTGCTTATACTTCATACATGCATCATAGATAGATGTTACTTCGCCAGTTGGCCAGTAAGTTGTAAATCCACCTTCTGTACCAGGAGCCACTTGGTTACGGATACGGATGTTTGCGAATGTTCCGCGCATCATTACTTCGTGGTTACCACGACGAGATCCGTAAGAGTTGAAATCACGAATTTCTACTCCGTTTTCAAGTAGGTATTTTCCAGCAGGTGTGTTTTTACCAATAGCACCAGCAGGAGAAATATGGTCAGTTGTAACTGAATCTCCGAACTTCGCTACTACTTTTAATCCAGCTAGAGGTTTTACTTCTTCTGGATCTGGCTTTAAGCCTTCGAAGAACGGTGGGTTTTGGATATATGTTGAAGTATTATCAAACGTATATAAAGAGTCATTGCTAGTTTGGATTTCATTCCAACGAGCGTTATCATCAAATACATTTTCATATTCTCTTCTGAATAGTTCAGGTGTAACGGTTTGCTTTACTACTTCATTTACTTCTGCAGTAGTTGGCCAAATGTCCTTAAAGAATACATCGTTTCCGTTACGATCTTTTCCAATTGCCTCGTTTTGAAGATCGATATCTACTGTACCAGCAAGTGCATAAGCAACAACTAGTGGTGGTGATGCTAAGTAGTTACCTTTTACTAGTGGATGAATACGTCCTTCAAAGTTACGGTTACCAGAAAGAACAGATGTAATTAGCAGGTCATTTTCTGCCACTGCTTTTTCAATTTCATCCTTAAGGGGTCCTGAGTTACCGATACATGTTGTACATCCGTACCCTACTAGATTGAAGCCTAATTGATCAAGATAAGGAAGTAAGCCAGAATCTGAAAGATAACCTGTTACAACCTTTGATCCAGGTGCTAAAGATGTTTTAACGAATTTAGGTACTTCCATACCAAGTTCAACAGCTTTTTTCGCCACTAAGCCAGCCCCTACTAATACGTATGGGTTAGAAGTATTTGTACAGCTTGTTATCGCAGCGATTGCTACAGCGCCCGTCTTCATTACAGTCGTATCGCCATTGTCAAAAGTAACGGTAACTTCTTTGTCTTTTTCAGACTCTGTTAAACCGAAACCTTGGTTGCCTTGAGGAGCAGTAATCGCTTCATTGAATTCTTTTTTCATTTGAGATAGTGGAATTAAGTCTTGTGGACGCTTTGGACCAGAAAGGTTCGCTTCAATGTCAGCAAGATTAATTTCAACCACATCTGTATAAACAGGATTTAATTCTGGATCGAAGAATAAACCGTTTGCTTGGCAATATGTTTCAACAAGCTTGATTTGCTCTTCAGAACGTCCAGTTAAACGCATATATTCTAGTGCTTCTCCATCAACTGGGAAGAAACCACAAGTTGCGCCGTACTCAGGAGCCATATTAGCAACCGTTGCACGGTCAGCTAATGGTAGTGACACCACACCTGGTCCAAAGAATTCAACGAACTTGTTAACTACGCCTTGCTTACGAAGAACTTGTGTTACTTTTAAGGCAAGGTCTGTAGCTGTTGCACCGTTTGGAAGTTCTCCAATTAATTTAACTCCAACTACTTCAGGAACTGGGAAGTATGAAGGTTGACCAAGCATTCCTGCTTCTGCTTCAATACCACCTACACCCCATCCAAGAACACCAATACCGTTGATCATCGTCGTGTGTGAATCTGTTCCTACTAATGTGTCTGGGAACGCTTCAACTTCACCATCGGCATTTTCGTTTGTTAAAACTACTCCTGCTAAAAACTCAAGGTTTACTTGGTGAACGATACCTGTAGCAGGTGGAACTGCACGGTAGTTATCAAATGCTTTTTGAGCCCAGCTAAGGAACTGATAACGCTCAGTGTTTCGTTCAAATTCAAGATCCATATTTGCTTGAAGTGCATCAGCTGTTCCGTATTTATCAACCTGTACAGAGTGGTCAATTACTAGGTCAACTGGTTTTTCAGGGTTAATCTTGTTTGGATCTCCACCTAAATCAGCCATTGCTTTTCTTAATGAAGCTAAGTCAACAACTGCTGGTACTCCAGTGAAATCTTGAAGAATAACACGTGAAGGCTTGAAAGGTACATCTACTTCTTTCACTTCACTTGTTCCCCATTTTGCTAAGTTTTCAACATGCTCTTTTGTAATAACACGGCCATCATACTGACGAAGTACTGACTCTAGCAATACTTTAATAGAATATGGCAGGTTAGAAACTTTCCCAATTCCTGCTTCTTCTAAAGCTCCTAAATGATAGTAGTGATAGCGCTTCCCGTCGATTTCAAAGGACTTACGGGATTGGAATACATCTTGATTAGACATATGAATTACCCCCATTACAATGTTCATATACCAATAGATTGATAGTAGAAAAGTGAATAAAATGAATTTTCTTCAGACTTTTCTTTCAATATTATCTTAATACAACCTTTTACATAAGTAAATAACAAGAAAGTTATTGTTTTTGATAAGTTGTGCTTATGTTATTTTCTATTGCCTTGTTTAGTATCATTGAAATCATGAGTAAATGTTTGTGGTACTTATGATTCGAACTAAAGAGGCTTGAGGTAAAGCTATGGTGGAAAAATACTGTCCTTATTTTTACTCTAGGAGTTTTGAAAGCTTTATCGGTATGATCCATATCATTTTGGTGAAAATATCAGTGGAGGTGATAGAAATGGCAAAAAGAAAGGCAAACCATGTAATCCCAACCACGAACGCGGCTAGCGCTCAAGGAGCTGGCGCAGGTTATAATGAGGAGTTTTCAAACGAACCGTTAACGGAAATGCAAAAGCAAAATAATAAAAAGAGAAAGAAAAATCAATAGAAGAAAAAAGCTGACTCGATTATCTCGGGTCAGCTTATCTATTTTACTCCGTCATATTTACTTCTGAAACCATTGATTGTAAATCTTGCTGAAATCTTTCCAGCTGCGCTCTTTGGGTTTCAGATGCCACCTCGAGTGCATTTTCTATTTGTGCATATGCTTCGTTAACCTCTTTTTTCAAGTGCTTTAACTGATGACCATAACTAGCACTGTCTTGTACAATATCGTTATACAGCTCCTGCGCTTCATTTACGCCTTGCTGTGCAGCTAAAAATGCATGTTGTTTATCCTCTTTGTAAGGCATGTAAGCCTCTCCTTTCTTTTTTGCTTGAGGTTAAATTGTGCAGGTAACGATAAAAATATTCGGTATAAAAAATCTTGCGCATTCCATCCTATCAATAGGAGGGATGAAAATGAACAAAAATGACGGAAAAGACATGCGTAAAAATGCACCAAAAGGTCACAATAACGGTAGCCAACCTGAGCCACTAAGCGGTTCTAAAAAGGTGAAAAACCGTAACCATACGAGACAGAAGCATAACTCAGGACATGATATGTAAAAATTAAAGAGCTGTAGGTTACTTCCTACAGCTTTTTTGACATCATCCTATCGATGGAAACTAGTGCATGAATCATCATATCCTCTTCCTCAACTGTCACCGTTCGTAAATCCAGTAGAAGTTCGTCCTTTTGAATCCGTCCCACAATAGGAGGGGTGTTTTCGGTTCGTAGACAGTTAGCAAGTGTTTCTGCCGACATGGACTCACTTTTGATATGAACAATTACTGTAGGAAGCTCGACGTCTGGCATCGTCCCTCCCCCTACTTGGCTTGTTGCCTCCCTGCTAGTTGCTGTATAGCCACTTGATTGTTGCGTTAGCCGGTCGATAAACTGATCGGTTCGTATTTGTAACTCTTTTTTTGTGGCTAGCAAATCTCGTACCACTGGAATGGTTTGAATCGCATCTTTTCCTTTACTATAATCTAGTAAAGTCCCCTCAAGGGCTGCTAATGTCATTTTATCTACACGCAACACACGAGCAAGTTGATGTTTTTTCAATTGATCAATTAAAACCTTCTTACCGGCAATAATTCCAGCTTGTGGTCCACCTAGTAGCTTATCTCCGCTAAAAGAAACAATGTCTACTCCTTGTTTAATTACATCAGAAACAACGGGCTCTTCTCCAATTTCGTGTTGACTAAAATCGTAAAGTGCACCGCTACCTAAATCCTCGTAAAAAATTATAGACGGATGCTGATTGGCTAGATCCACCAAATCGGAGGTTTCAACTGACTTTGTAAATCCAATCACTTTAAAATTACTAGTATGTACCTTCATAATCATGGCTGTGTCTTCAGTAACAGCATGTTCAAAATCATACAAATGGGTTTTATTGGTCGTTCCCACTTCTACGAGCTTTGCCCCGCTTTCTTCCATAATAGATGAAATACGGAAGGAACCTCCTATTTCAACCAATTGTCCTCTAGATACAATCACTTCTTTTTGAAAGGCTAGTGCACGCAGAATGAGATATACAGCAGCAGCATTGTTGTTAACAACCATGGCCGCTTCAGCACCAGTTAATCGTTTAATCAGTTCTTCTACATGAACATGTCTTGAGCCCCTTTCTCCTTCTGCTAACTTGTATTCGAGGTTAGAGTAGTTTTGGGCGGTTTGAATCACATGATCCATAGCGTTTTGGCTGAGGCGTGCTCTGCCAAGGTTTGTATGTAAAATGGTTCCAGTGGCATTGATGACCCTTTTAATCGTATATTGATAAGCTTGTGCTAATTCATATTCTGTTTGTTGAAAGAGCTCCTCTAGAAATGGTTGAGAACCCGGAGTTTCTCCTTCCCAGCAACCATTAAGTAATTGCTCGCGAATGGTACTGACGATATTTTTAAGAATCGTACTCATTTCAGTTGTGTCAATTCCGTATGTTTGAGTGAGTGTAGAAAAACGAGCATCTCTTTGAAGCTCATGAATCGGTGGTATATATCGTACAAACTCCTTCAAATGTAACCCTCCAGCCCTTATTTTGCCTGTTTAGTATAACATGTTTCACCGATAGAAAAAATTCTCATACGATAATAACAGTTATCAATACATGAGAGGAACACAGCGATGACATCTTCAAAAAAGAATTCTGACTCCCAGTCAATTGACAAATGGTTAGAAACCTTATTTTTGGACCCGCTTACAACTTTTTTGGACGAAACTGCCTTTCGCATAGATATATTTGAATCAGGGACTCAGTTTATTATCGAAGCAGATATTCCTAACCCATCCACTGAAACAACCGTTTCCCTTCAGGAGAATATGGTTGTTATTTCTGTCAATTGTGGCGGAAAGATTCGAACAAGAAAGGTGGATTGGCCATTTGATGTGAGACAACATGAGGTTAGTGCATACCAAATCGATCAAGTACTAGAGATTACTATTGATAAGGAAAAAACGTTAGCGTCAGTAGATCGTCTAATAGAGATAAAGAGGTAGCCTCTCTTTTTTAAAATGAAAAGCCGCCTTTTACAAGACGGCTTTGTTGCTATATTTAGCTTTCCATTTTAGCAATAATGTCTGGGCTTTTTGGAAATACGCCCGTTTCAGCTTTAGAATAAATCTTTTCTCCATTTACCGTAACTTCGAAAACCCCACCGGATGAAGGTATGAGCTCTAGTTTTGTAATGTCCTTACGGAAATGATTAAACAGGTCCTCCGCGAAACTCGCGGCTTTTGGTGCGTAGTTTCACATCATGCAAAATTCAACTTTTACCTCAAAAGACATTTTCGCTTCCTCCATTTTCAGCAGAAAGATTTCACAAAACTTTCATTTCTTTGTGATAAAACTATTTTATTACAGGGTTACTAGTTTTTGCAAGGCTACGAAATCTCCTGTCGGAAAACGACCAAAAAAGTGCTTTTCCCCCGATTAGGTTGTATACTATTTTATGGAGGTGAGTGATAAATGAGCGAGTTAGAAAACGTACGACTAACTTCCCTTTCTACAAAGGCTGGTTGAGGCTGTAAAATTGGTCCTGAGGACTTAGCGCAAGTTTTGCGCCTTTTACCTGAACAAAAAAGAACACCTGAGTTATTAGTGGGACATGAAACGTCCGACGATGCAGGGGTGTATCAGTTAACCGATTCAATAGCCATCATTCAAACAATTGATTATTTTACACCAATTGTCGATGACCCATATATGTTTGGTCAAATTGCAGCTGCTAATGCGTTAAGTGACGTGTACGCCATGGGTGGAACACCGAAAACAGCATTAAATATTGTTGGATATCCTGTTAAGAAGCTTGGACCTGATATGTTAGCTGAAATTTTAAAAGGTGCAAGCGATAAGGTGGTTGAAGCTGGTGCATTAACAATTGGGGGTCACTCCATTGATGATCAAGAGCCGAAGTTTGGATTGTCTGTAACGGGTATTGTTGACCCTAACAAAATCTGGAAAAACATTGGTGCTCAGCCGGGTGATGTGCTTGTTTTAACGAAGCCAATTGGTGTTGGAATTATGACAACAGGAATTAAGCGTTCGGTAGTAACGAAAGAACAAGAGGAACTTGTTACCTTGCTTATGGCGAAGTTGAACAAGGATGCATGCGAACACTTGCAGGAATTTTCTCCTCACGCCGTAACGGATGTAACAGGGTTTGGTTTACTTGGTCATGCTAGTGAAATGGCTCGAGGCAGTAGTGTGAGTCTTGAGATTGACCTTAATCGTGTTCCTGTTCTTGAAGGTACATATGAGTTAGCGGAGCAAGGAATTGTTCCTGGTGGGTCAAAATCTAATCACGAGTGGCTGAAAAAAGATATTGAATATAATAGTGATATTACTTTACAACAACAGCTCGTCCTATGTGATGCAATAACTTCAGGAGGCTTATTGATTGCTCTTCCTGAAGAAGAAGCAGAAAAGTATACCTCACTAGATTCCACGTATATCGTTATTGGTCGTGTAATTGAAAAGAAAGACAAGCTTATTTATGTAAAATAATATGCATAAAAAGGGTCTGACAACAACGTCAGACCCTTTTCTACTTTAGATCATTTTCTTTCTTAGTTTTTCAAGCATATCAATCGTCATCGTTTCTAAATTATACTTAGTTGTAAAGCCCCATTCTTCCTTTGCAGCCGTACAATCAATTGAATCTGGCCAGCTGTCAGCGATCCCTTGTCTAATGGGGTCTACATCATATTTCATCGTGAAGTGTGGAATATGCTTTTTTATTTCAGCTGCTATTTCTTCCGGTGCAAAGCTCATAGCTGTCACATTAAAGGAATTTCGATGGATAAGCTGGGATGAATCCGCTTCCATCAAATCAACAATAGCATTCAAAGCATCCGGCATGTACATCATATCCATGTACGTTCCTTCTTTTATATAAGAGGTATACTGTCCGAATTTTAGAGCCTTGTAATAGATTTCTACAGCATAATCAGTCGTGCCTCCACCGGGTGCTGTTACGTAAGAAATTAATCCAGGAAAACGGAGACCTCTCGTATCAACTCCGTAACGATGATAGTAATAATCAGATAATAGCTCACCCACTACCTTATTAACACCGTACATAGTCGTTGGACGATGTATGGTGTCTTGAGGAGTATTAACTTTCGGAGTCGTTGGACCAAAAGCTCCTATTGAGCTCGGAGTGAAAAACTGACTTTTGGTCTCGCGAGCGGTTTCTAAAGCATTCATTAAGCCGCCCATATTTAAATTCCAAGCAAACACAGGGTTTGCTTCTGCTGTTGCTGAAAGAAGCGCGGCCATATGAATAACGGTATCTGTTTTGTGCTTCTTCGCAACATCAAGCATTCTAGCTCCGTCTGTCACATCTACAATCTCAAAAGGTCCAGCTAAGGCTGCTTCGCTCTCGTTCTTACGAATATCAGTTGCCACCACATTGTCGGCACCGTATAATTCTCTTAATTTAACGGTTAACTCTGAACCGATTTGCCCTAATGCCCCCGTTATCAAAATGCGTTTCATGTTTCTCCTCCAATTATGCTTACTCAGTGATGATTCCTAGCTCTTTCCCTACTCTTTCATAGATGACAAGCGCTTGATCTAGCATCTCCTTTGTATGAGCTGCGGAAGGCATATTTCTTACTCTTCCCGTCCCTTTTGGTACCGTTGGGAAGACAATCGATTTGGCGTACACACCCTCTTTATACAGACGCTTGCTAAATTCCTGAGTTTTTACTTCCTCACCGATGATACATGGAGTAATGGGTGTTTCACTGTTTCCGATATTAAAACCTAATTTGACAAGACCTGCTTTTAAATAATTTGCATTTTCCCAAAGCTTTTCGTTCAGTTCCGAGCTTTCCGTTAACAATTCGACAGCACGAATACTTGCAGCCACATCAGCCGGAGTTAAAGAGGTGGAGAATAAAAACGGTCTACTGCGAACCTTCAACCAGTCGATTAAATCTTTCTTCCCTGCCACATATCCGCCGACGACTCCAATGGCTTTTGATAAAGTTCCGATTTGAAGATCTACTTTGTCGGATAGTCCAAAGTGTTTAACCGTTCCTGCACCCTTTCCAAGTACACCAGAACCGTGCGCATCATCAACGTACGTAATTAAATCAAACTCTTCTGCAATTTGAACGATTTCAGGCAGCTTGGCAATGTCACCATCCATGGAAAATACCCCGTCCGTAATTACCATTACTTTATTGTAGAGTCCTGACTCTGTTGCATCCTTTGCTTTTGCATGAAGATCATCCATGTCTGAATGATTGTAACGAATGATTTTTGCTCGTGATAAGCGGCATCCATCGATAATGGAAGCATGGTTTAATTCATCAGAAAGAATCGCATCGTTTTTATCCATAATTCCCGAGATAGCAGCCATATTACAATTAAAGCCTGATTGGTAGGCGATGGCAGCTTCTGTTTGCTTAAATTGAGCTAATTTCTCCTCAAGTTCTAAGTGAAGCTTTAACGTTCCGTTGATTGTCCGGACAGCTCCCGCTCCTACTCCAAACTGTTGAATGGCTTCTGTTGCAGCTTCTTTTAGACGAGAATCAGTTGCAAGTCCCAAATAGTTATTAGAGGAAAGATTCACGAGCTCTTCCCCGTTAATTATAATCATGGGACCGTTCGCACTTTCTAGTGGGTCGATGACGTTATAAAGACCCTTCCCCTTTAAATCTTCGAGATTTTCAGCTAAAAACGTGGCTAACTTCTTACTTGACATTCCATTCATCCCCCTTGCAATGTTGTTTCGGAATAAACAACTGTCCACTGGAAAAAGACAGTTGTTATGTAGTTGAATCGTTGAAATATAAAGGTTTTTATAGTTATTACTTTAGCATATTTTTATACGTTGTGCATAGTGCGTGGACAAATTTCGCCTGAGTTATCTACTCGAAATTGATAATGTATTCCTATTACAATAAATCAGTAGTGTAAAACTTAAAATTTTAGTATGATTAGAAAATGAGGTTTTTTATGATTACTTAAATAACGTGAGGAAAATGTATTAGTCAGGATTGTTATTCTACATAAAAAATATTTATTAAGATTTGGGGGAACTAAAATGAAAAGATTAGTCACTTTTTTTGCGTTTGTTTTACTGCTTGGTCTTCTAAGCGGTTGTGCGGAGGAGAATAAAGAGACATCTGAACAAGAAGAGACAACAAAGCAAACACTTAAAATTGGTGCGATTCCTGACCAAGATGTTTCGGTTCTAAGTCGAAGCATGGGCGAAGTGGCAGAATATCTTTCTAATGAGACAGGTTTAGAGGTTGAGTATGTCCCATCCGTAGACTATGCAGCGCTAGTAACGGCCTTTGAAAGAGGAGAAATTCAATTAGCTTGGTTTGGTGGTTTAACAGGTGTTCAAGCAAGAAGCCTGGTTCCTGACGCGGAAGCTATCGCTCAAAGACCTCGTGATGAAGAATTCAAATCTGTTTTTATCGCTCAAAAAGAACTTGGATTAACATCGTTAAGTGATTTAAAAGGAAAAAGCTTTACTTTTGGTAGCGAAAGCTCCACTTCTGGGCATTTAATGCCTCGATATTATTTAATGGAAGAAGGCATTGATGCCGACCAAGATTTTAACGGCAAACCATCTTACTCAGGCTCTCACGATAAAACTTATAAGCTAGTAGAATCAGGTGCTTATCAAACGGGTGCTTTAAACGTAGCTGTTTGGGAAGCAGCAGTTGCTGAAGGAAAAGTCGATACAAACAAGGTGGATGTATTTTATACGACCCCTGCCTACTACGATTATCACTGGACAATTAATACACTTGAAGGATACGATTCTGACGTCAAGCAAAAAATAACAGATGCCCTCCTTTCTATGGGTAGTGACCAGCAAACGATTTTGGATCTTTTCCAAACGGATAAGTTTATTGCAACAAAAAATGAAAACTACGAAGCCATTGAAAAAGTGGCCAAACAAATCGGTATTATTAAATAGAGGTGTAGATGTGGAGACCAGTCAAAACATCATCGAATTAAACGATGTATCAGTCTCTTTTGACGGGAAGATAGCCTTATCTTCCCTTTCTTTATTGATTAAAAAGGGTGAACGAATTGCCTTAATTGGCCCGAGTGGTGCGGGAAAAAGCACGCTTTTAAATGTACTATCTTTGTCAAATGTCAGTGGAACGGGCAACATCATGATTGATGGGCAACCTCCTTCCTTTTATCGTAACCGCAAAGTACGTGCCAAAAAAATTGGTGTGATTCGTCAGCAGTTCGATTTAGTAAATGCCCTCCCTGTTATACATAACGTTTTAGCTGGGAAACTAGCGGACTGGAGTTTATTTAGATCTGTTCTTTCCCTAGTGATTCCTCAAGAAAAGATAATGGCCGAACAAGCACTCTCACGAGTAGGTTTGGGTCACAAAATTCTTGAGCAAACCGGCTCATTGTCTGGTGGTGAGCAGCAGCGTGTGGCATTTGCCAGATTGCTCGTGCAACAGCCTGAAATTATACTAGCAGATGAACCGGTGGCCTCTCTCGATCCTGCTCGAGCCGAAGATGTGTTAGGCATATTGACAAAGCTTGTTCAAGAAGAAAATCAAACACTGATTACAAGCCTTCATTCCGTCGATTATGCAAAAAAGTACTTTACTAGAGTCATTGGACTAAGAGAAGGTGGAATGGTTTTCGATCTTCCTGTTGACCAATTAACAGATCGTCACCTCAAAGAGTTATACAAATTGAGGGAGACGAGCGAATGAAACAGAGTCTCCGATTTCAACAAAAAAACCTTCTCACTATTATTTTAGTCCTTGTGTTTTTATGGAGCTTACATGTGATTGATTGGAAGGAGCCACTTCTTCATCCGGGTGGAGGTGCCACCTTCCTCCAGATCATTGAGGCGATAATACACCCTGATCTTTCCCCAGAGATTCTTCTTCTTGCCCTTAATTCTGCTTGGTTGACGATTACCTATGCAGTGGCAGGAATGACAATTGCCATCGTGATTGCTGTTGTTTTTGGGGTTCTGGCTTCAGGTGTATTACAAAGCTCTCAGAAGCCTTTTTCTTCATTGAGTAAAAGCTTTTTTCGAGCAATTCTTGGTTTCCTTCGTGCTATTCATGAGCTGGTTTGGGCATTGCTGTTTGTAGCTGCTTTCGGTTTAACGCCTTACTCTGCTATTTTGGCTATCGCCATTCCTTATGGAGGCATTCTAGGGAGAATCTTCGCTGATATGCTGTCAGATGTAAATAATGAACCGATACAATCGTTACAGTCAACAGGTGCGTCTAGGTGGCAACTGTTATTTTACGGCTATATTCCACTGGTAAAAGCAAATATGATTTCATATACCATGTACCGTTTTGAATGTGCGGTTCGTTCCTCTGCGGTCATGAGCTTTGTTGGCTTAGGGGGACTTGGATATCAGATCCAGCTTTCATTGGATGATCTAAATTACGAAGAAGTGTGGACGTTTGTATTATTTTTGATGGCCATTGTAATCGTCATAGATGGATGGAGCAGTCAATGGCGTTCTCGTTTAGCGAAACGCTCGTCACGCTTTTCCCTGCTATCATTTTTCATATCCTTTGCCTTAGTAGTTGGATCATGGATGTATTTGTATGTAGTCGAGCATGCCTCTTTATTCACTTTGTTTACAGACGAAAATGGTCAGTATGCGAAAAAGTTCTTCTTAAGCTTACTTGGAGTTGGCGAAGAGTCTCCGGCCTTTTTTTCGGCTCAAAGCTGGCTTCCTATTCTGCAGCTGACTTATGATACGCTCATGATGAGTATTATGGCTATTGGGATAGCAACGATCGTTATGCTGATCACAGTTGTACCTGCTGCCCGTAACGTAGCGAATGGAAAGCTAACGATGAGTCGTTCCCCTTTTCATTGGGTATCTTTCCTACTCATACGCTCGTCCTATATTTTGAGTAGAGCGGTACCGGAACTGATTTGGGCTATGATGATCATCTTTATTTTCCAGCCGGGTATTCTTCCTGGGGCTGTTGC
Source organism: Robertmurraya beringensis (assembly GCF_042433785.1). Classification (NCBI taxonomy): domain Bacteria; kingdom Bacillati; phylum Bacillota; class Bacilli; order Caryophanales; family Bacillaceae; genus Robertmurraya; species Robertmurraya beringensis. The sequence goes on from NZ_JBHLUU010000127.1 coordinate 45,543, forward strand.
ACTAGCCCTTCATAACTTTGGTATACTTGGAAAGCTATGTGCTGAAGTTATTGAAGATCTTGATGAAAGGCCTATTCGGCATCTTTCTTCTTCAGGTGCGAGTCACGCACAAATCTTATTGTATGGTGTTCTTCCCTCCGTTCTTCCGAAGTTTTTAAGCTTTATCCTCTATCGTTGGGAAGTAATCATGAGAACAACGATTGTTGTAGGTTTTGTTGGAGCGGGAGGGCTTGGTCAGCAGTTCAAGCTTAGCATGAGTTATTTCCATTATTCAGATATCACATTGATTATTTTTTGTTATTTATTGCTTGTTTGGTTGGCGGACTTTTTATCTGAGCTTTCTCGTAAAATAGCCAAATGATAGAAACTTGAGTACCTCTTTTTTAGGCGGTGCTCTTTCTTTATGCCAATAATAGCAAACATTAACATTCATTAGGAAAAGCGAGTATGTTTTTTCATAAATTTACAAACAATACCATTATCGATACTTTCGAAATGGAGGATTAGTATAGTGAGAAAATTAAGTGCGCTTATCTTCTTCGGTCTTATTTTTTCGCAATGGGGAATTCTGAACGCCCATGCTGCTGTGACGGATACGGAGGTTAATGAAATATTATCAGACTACGATTTATCAAGAGAAGAACTTGATGTGATTTTGTCCGAGTATGGTACAACGGTTGAGGAACATGAGTCAAAGCAAGAATTAGCAGATGCGGTGGATTTTTATTTAAATCACCTCTCAGTATTAAAGGATCTAGAAGAATTTCTAGCGTCGATTGGCATTTCAGAGGAAGAAGCTGATCAACTGTTTGCACACCTCGAGAAAATCGATTCAGATGATATGCAACATCAAATGGTGACCATCGATACAAGAATAGAGGAAATCATGATGGCTTCTGATTCAGAGTTTACAGATGCTGAAAAAGAGGAGCTTTCCTCCCTGTTTGCTAAGATGATGGACGCCATGCAGGTAGTTCCGACTTTTTATTTAGTCGACTCTGCTGGAGCTCAAACAGCTATATCATATGAAGAGCTATTACAGGCGAATGAATTTACAAGTGACGGTCTCCTTGTACAACTGCATAGTTTAAGTGGTGAGCTGCTCGCAGATGTTGAGCTAACCCATGCCATGCTTTCAGGGGATTTTGTTTTGAGTGCTTTTGAAAAAGTCGCAGATGTTGGGGAACTAGTGGCACAGCTTCCTGATACAGCAAGCTTTTATGGAACGGGAATCCTGCTGGGTCTCATTCTAGCCTTTTCTGGACTGGGTCTTTTCTTGATACGAAAGAAAACCCTATCGGCAATAAAATAATGAAGATAAACATGCTAGCAGCAGGCTTGCTCCTCATTGGGGTTAGTCTTGCTGCTGTCAACATGTATTATTACTTAGAAGGAACTCTTTCCATCCAACAAGTTAAAATGGACTCGCCTCTGCCTGTTAAAGTAACAGAAGCTTCTTCTGACAAACAGTGGCCACTGTACGACGTGAAACCATCTGTAGGTGAGAAATTTGCTGAACTGTACATTCCTCGATTAGAGCAAGTGTTTCCTATTTATGAGGGTACCGGAACAGAAGTATTGCGTACCGGAGTTGGACATTATATCCGAAGTGCTTTGCCGGGTGAAGAAAATCATACGATTTTATCAGGTCATCGAGATACTGTATTTAGAGGCTTGCGTCATTTGAAGGAAGACGATGAACTGGTCGTAACAACACCAGAAGGAGCTTTCACCTATAAAATCTATCGCATACGAATTGTAACAGCGGACGATCATTCTGTTATGGCGCCAAAGCCAAGGGCAACTTTGACGTTGACAACCTGTTACCCCTTCTATTTTTTAGGCAATGCACCTGAACGCTATATTATTAGTGCCAAGCTCATAAATAAACAGCGCGTGATTACTTGGAATCCTTCTAGGTAATCACGCTTTTTTTGGAATGAGGACAAGATTCTCCCTATATAATCTAAAGTTAACATAAGTTGAAGGGAGAATGGCCATTGGCTTATTATTGGGGTGTAGACTCTTCTGCAGAAGTAACGGAGGACCTGTATAGTTTTGTGGAAAATGAATTTGGGAAGCCATCCTATTGGGGAAGATATGTAGCACCCATTCAAGGAAAAGAAGTAGCTGGGCTCACGAGAGAAGAAGTCCGTTTTATTCGTAGTAGGGGCATAAAGCTGTTACCGATATTAAGTAATTTTCGTGAAGCGGTTGGGTATCGAGAAGGAAAAGTTGTGGCACAAAATGCAATTTATCATGCAAGACGATTAAGTATTCCAAAAGGCAAAGTGGTATTTGGGAATATTGAGAAGTTTTTTAAAGTAGATGAAGAATGGATTAGAGGCTTTGTTGATGCCATGGAACCGAGCGGCTACAAGGCTGGCTTATACCACGACCCCGTTCATGGAGAGTTTACCAAGGCGTATTGTGCCGCTGTTGCTAAGGATAATAAAGTGGCCAATCAACTCATTTTGTGGAGTGCAGAGCCCGGGCCGGGTCCGACAAAAGCAAGAAGCGCTCCTAACTTCCGTCCGAAAAAGCCGTCATGTAAGGCCAATGTATGGGGCTGGCAATATGGCCGCGATGCACGACAGTGTCCAATTGATACGAATTTATTTAATAGCCGCCTGTATGAATTGCTTTGGTGACGATAGAAAAGCACTTGAGAATATTTAGCTCAAGCGCTTTTTATTTTGCCGAAAGTGAATCTTTGCTCGAGTATCATTATCTTGTTCCCCGAACTCATCTTCCCCACCTATCGTTAGTTGTGAGGTACACTGTGGGCACCGTATAGCCTTAGCAGGAATATTAGACAAACAGAAGGGACATTCCTTTACCGGGATGAATGGTTGTCCCCTCCCTTTTGCCCGCTTGTACCAATATATGAAAGAGGGGTGTGGTTCATTCATTAGAACGGTGTGTGGTTTGGGCAACAAAAAAAGAGCCCAAATGGACTCTTCCTTTGTATTATTCAGCGTCGAATACGCGAACTTCTTTCATTGTGTCGCCGTTTCTCATCGCTTTTACAGCACTAATTCCTGAAGTTACTTTACCGAAAACAGTGTGAACTCCGTTTAAGTGTGGTTGTGGCTCATGAACGATAAAGAATTGGCTTCCACCAGTATCTTTTCCAGCATGTGCCATAGAAAGGCTACCTTCTTCATGCTTGTGAGGGTTTCCTACTGTTTCACATTTGATAGAATAACCAGGGCCGCCTGCTCCAGTTCCAGTTGGGTCTCCACCTTGGCTTACGAAACCAGGAATAACACGGTGGAAAGTAACTCCATCGTAGAAACCTTCATTTGCTAATTTTTCAAAGTTTTCAACTGTACCAGGTGCTTCGTTTGGGAATAAGTCGAATTCTACCTTTTCCCCATTCTCCATTGCTATATATCCTTTTTTAGCCATTGTGAGAACATCTCCTTCTTATGTAAAATCAGTTTATATCATATCACTACTCTAGTAGAAAAAACAAACATTACAATTTTTATTTCCACGTCTTTAGTCGCAACAGAACCTTTCTTCTGATCTCTTCTAGCTTCGGTATCTCTCCTTTTGCCCGCTTTTGTTTATTCCATTCGTTATAGCTAGCCACTGAGATTAACAAGGATCCGGCTAGTAGCAAGTATGCCCACCATGGGAGATTGCCCCAATATGGTCTTGTTTGTAAGACGACATTGAGTAGCAGGACACCTGAGCCTACAAAGAAATACGATTTGATTCGAAGTATCGTTCCAGTCAATATCGACAGAAGTGAAAGTGTACCGACGATAATCGCATCATATACAGTATTGCTCTGTAAACCATCTTGAACGAGTAATAATGCAACTCCGATCAATATTCCCCATTGAATTCTTTGAATCAGTGTAGAATATGCACCCTTCAAACAACGCTCCAAATAAATTCCTAATACGATGAAAGGTAAAACATATAACTCCCTCTCGAACAAGGCAGGGATCGTGAGTAGATCAAGCACTTGATAATAAGGCTCTAGTAAATAACTACCTGCTAAAAATTTTGGAATCCAAGCTAGCTTTGGACTAACCCGCGGTTGCTGCATCCACAAAAATATACATATTAGGATACCAGGCAAGATTCCCAAAAGAATCCCTACTGGTTCCACCGTATACAGGAATAATACATACAGAAAAGCTGTGACCGTATAGGCATCACAATAGCGAAATGGCATGTGAGCATTTAACAAGGTTAGTCCTTTATAAATCTTTTTACCCGCAAAAAGAGACAATAAACCGAGACCGGCGAAAAGAACCATTGTACCCTCCGTATCAAGTAAGGTTGAAACATAGGAAAACTGAATGCTCCCTGCTAGCATAACCATTAATGGAAGTATGACAAGGAAATCCCATTTTTGTTGATGTAAAAGGAACAAGACTCCCACGCCATAAAGCAGCAGACAAAGATACATGGATCCTCCAAATGGATACGATGTTAGCATGGAGAGCATTCCGATCATTGAAAATGGAATAAGAAAAAGGGTGGATCTCTCCTTCCATACTTTAGTGCTAACTCCCCACCAAATCGCTAAAACGATACTTGTCACGAAAAACGAGTATTCACTCCAGCCTGATTCAATAAGATATAAACTGATAGCAACAAATAAACTTATATAACAGCCGTAAAGGAGGGTTTTTAGGATCCATTCTTTGCTAACAAGCTTAACACTCAAACCATACAGTAAAGTCGCAATCACAAAGCTCCATATGCCATCATTATTAAAAGCAAAGAATGTTAATAGCAAGGCTGCTGGTAAATAAACATGAGCTGTATATAAGAAACTGGTAGACAGTTCCATTTCGTGTCTTCGTAATACATAGCTTACTATGATTAAAATCGCTCCACCGATTACCCATTGCTCCTCCTCTAGCCATAAAGGAAAACGAGAGCTTTCATGAATCGCATAAACAAGAGTGATATAGGAAATGAGCGAACAAAGAGTCACATAATAGGTGACGGTCTTCTGCTTTGTCTGTTGATAAAGAAGATATGAGATAGCCATTCCACCAGAGAGAATAAAGACTCTGATAAAATCATTAACTGGCAAACTAAATGAATAAAGAATTCCTATCAAATAGAAGGCTTGTGATATAAAAAAGGCTGGTCTCTTTGTCTTCTCGATCAAGAGAAGAAGTACGCTTCCTGCGATAAAATTAAGGGCAGGCCCCACTTCTTCCTTACTCCAGTCGAACCATTCCTTACCTTCCTCAAACATGGCAGCTGTACTTAACCCATAACAAATAGGAATGACCCAAGTAATCATTTCCAGATAAAACGAGCGTTCCTCCACTTTTCTTCCAAGGATAAAGCATAGAGCTAATAACCCAAACATCACGCCTGTTTCCCACCAATCATACATGAGCCAAGACGGAAGAAGTGGTAAAACCATGACCCCCATCCCCACATCTCTAGAGCTTTGGCGAATGAGCGATGGTACCGTAACACCAAAAACAACGAAGAGGAAGAACCCGATAAAAAACAATGGCAGAAAGGAATCAAACAGAGCAACCTTATTTACAAGCATCATTAATTCAAATAAAGCCGCAACTAAAAAACTTGAAGTTACATACGTAAACCACTGCTTTTTTTCAGAAAGAGCTAAGTAATAAAAATTACCGGCAAGAATCAAATAAGAAATCATCATCACCATTGTGGGATCTCCTAAGTTGACGAGGAAGGCTTTGGCGGATATATATACAAATGCAATAAGCGATACCACCGCACTTGTCAGTGAGAAGATTTTCTTCCAATCCACTCCTCCTTGTAAAAATAGAGGCATGCCTAGTAGAAACGACCCTACCAATGCATACATGATTGGTCCAACTGTTAGAAGAATCGAGTTCTCGACAAGCTGATACAATCCATAAACCAAAAATAAAGTAAAAACAAAATGATAGTTTTTGTGGCCAGTCACAAACACCATTGATAAATATAAAACGGCAGTAAATATAATGTTCATTCCATAGAAGACAGGATGATCAAATAGGAGTAACATAAAAGCCGTCGTCAGTACTAAGCTTGCTTGGAAAAATGGAAGAACCTCTTTCGTAAACCATGTAAAAGAAGGTTTCTTTTTCATATAAAAATGGACGAGTAACAAGCCTGCATGGTACAAAATCATTCCGAAATAAAAACCATCTCTTTGGATAGGAAGTGCCGTCAGAAAAAATGCCGTGCCGATTGTTGTAGCAACTCCCGCAAACCAAACAAATAGACGAGAAGAAATCTTTTTAGCTAATAATAGATAAATGGGTACAAGTATGTAGCCGCTTAGCATTCCTAGAAAGTATCTTCCCTCTCCTGTATAAGAGAAATAAGAGCCTAATAACTGAAACCAGCCCAGAGATAACAGGAAAATGGGTAAAAATAGACTTCCTAAGACAGTAAAAGCAAACGCTGTTTGGTTGATATGAAGGATTCTTTTTGATATATAAGCCATTCCATAGAATAAACATGCAACCAGACCGATGGAACTAGCTTTCATCCAACTAGACATGGTCTCCCAGTTGCTTGTCGCTACATACAATCCACCAATCAGTAACAAAATGACCCCTAAGTTAAGCAACCAAGTGATATTTCTTTCACGTAATTGCTCAGGAGTTTTCTTTTTGTTTTCTCGTACGACTTTCTTTTTTTCTGGTTTGGCATTCACTATGTTAACAGGTGTCGTCTCTTTTTCTTTTAACGTTTCTTTATGGATGCTTATATAGTTGAACTTTTCGTATGCTTCGTATACCTTGTCGTAGATCGCATATGAAATATGTTGCTCTTTTTTTAGCAAATTAAGTTCTTCTCTGAAGATCTGTTTCCTTTGCTCTTTTGTAACAGAATCCATTGTTATATCCTCCTTTTCGTGTAATTTTACACAATTATACTATTTTCACCATATTATATCTACCAATATTATGAAAAATTCGTATGATTTTATTTAAAGGATTTTTCGTTTCGTCTATCGAAATACTAATAAGAACTGTTTTAATTAAAGGAGAATGAGTGATGAACAAAGAGATTTTTGATTATTTAGCTTCCAACCGAAGCAAGCATTTAGAAGAGCTTACCAAGTATTTGGCTATACCAAGTATTAGCTCCCTTCCTGAGCATAAACAAGATGTGAAAAGTGCAGCAAAATGGACGGCAAAAGCGCTACAGGATGCTGGAATGGAAAACGTAAAAGTATATGAAACGAAGGGCCATCCTGTTGTGTATGGTGATTGGTTAAAGCAAGAAGGAAAGCCAACTGTACTCGTATATGGCCATTATGATGTTCAGCCGGTTGATCCGCTTGAACTTTGGGATACTCCCCCATTTGAAGCCAATATTCGTGACCACAAAATTTACGCTCGAGGGGCAAGCGATGATAAAGGTCAAGTGTTTATGCATATAAAAGCAGTGGAGGCGATCTTACGAACAACTGGAAGCCTTCCTGTGAATTTCAAGTTTTGTATAGAAGGAGAAGAAGAAATTGGAAGTCCTACTCTTCCTCAGTTTGTTGAAGAGAATAAGAAGTTGTTGGCTGCTGATGTGATAGTGATTTCAGACACCGGCATGCAAGGGCCTGGAAAACCTGCCATTTGTTATGGACTACGCGGTTTATGCGGACTTCAGATCGATGTAACTGGTGCAAATAGTGATCTTCATTCAGGACTTTACGGAGGTGCGGTGCAGAATTCGATTCATGCATTAGTAGAGATTGTGAATTCCTTCCACAGTCCTGACGGAAAAGTGTTAGTTGAAGGTTTTTATGATAGTGTTCAAGAGATTACATCAGAAGAACGAGAAGCATTTGCAGCACTTGGTGACATAGACGAGGAACTAAAGGAACAATTAGGAGTTTCTGAACTGCATGGAGAACCTGGATTTACCGCCCGAGAACGTACCTACGTGCGACCTACCTTAGAAGTGAACGGCATTTACGGAGGCTTTCAAGGAGAGGGCATTAAAACGGTCATTCCTGCTAAGGCCTCTGCGAAAATTACCTGTCGTTTGGTTCCTAATCAAGATCCAGCTGAAATTGCCGATCTTTTAACCAAGCATATTTACGCGAATGTACCCGCGGGTGTGACGGTAAATGTGTCCTTATTTGATCAAGGTCATCCGTATGTGACTCCTCTCGAGCATCCAGCCATCCAAGCAGCTGGCAGGGCATACGAAGCCATTTACAAAGTTCCTACTGCTTATACTCGTGGAGGTGGGTCGATTCCAATCGTTGCCGCTTTTGATCAATTATTAGGACTACCAGTGGTCTTGATGGGCTTTGGATTATCTACGGAAAACTTCCACGCTCCGAACGAGCATTTCCACCTTGAGAACTTTGACAAAGGACTTGAGACACTGTGCACGTACTGGTATGAGCTTGCAGAATCGTTATAACAATCGAAAAAACAGGCAGCCTATTTGTGGGCTGCCTGTAGTTTTTCCATACTATTTTTTAAAAGCATAGACGGTTCTCCTAGGGAAAGTATGTGAAGCTCGTGCATCGCTCTTGTACAAGCGGTATAAAAGAGTCTTCGTTCGTTTTCTCTAAAGTACGTATGTTGAGACGCATCGTGAATAATAACTGCATCAAACTCGATGCCCTTTGCCAAATACGCTGGGATAATGGTAATTCCTTTTTCAAAGGAGACGGTTCCCTTTTCAACCAGGTGAACATCGCGACCGGTTTTTAAGGAAGCATAGACCGTTGCACTTTCTTTCGCTGTTTTACAAATAACTGCAATCGTTTCATGCCCTGCCTCAACCAGTTGGTCAAGAAGGCTTTGTAACCCCTGTTTATGACTTTCCTTCTTCTTGTAAATCGTTAGAGTTGGTTTCTCTCCATCCCTGTTAAATGGTTCGATCATTTCGCCGTTTGGCAATAAACCTTTTGTAAATTCAACAATCGGTCTGGTTGAGCGATAGCTCTTTGTTAAAGTAATCGTTTCTTTATCTTTCACTTCTTCTCCTAGCAAAATGGAGCTTGTGTCATCTGTATGTGCATAAATCCCTTGATTGATATCACCAAGTAAGGTGATTTTGCTTACGGGAAACAATTCACGAATATACGCAAATTGAAATGGTGAATAGTCCTGTGCCTCATCAATAAAGACATGCTTAATGGAAAGCCTTGATTTGCTCCCCTCGATCTTCTCTTTTAAATAGACAAATGGGGTCGCATCTTCATAGGTTAAAAATCCCTCTTCTAATTGCCTTAAGCTTAGTCCAACGACCTCTTCCCATTCTCCAGACAAAGTGAAGAATAGGTTTCGGTATATTTCTTCATAATTAATGAACTGATATCTTTTAATTTTTTTGATGAGAGGTTTAAAGTATCTAGCAACGACTACACTTGATAAAAATTTCTCTTCTACATCAAAATCTTGAAATCCGTCATTCTCTTTTTTCTGAATTTTTTTGAAGCTTTCCAAATAATCTTCTTTATCTAGAAACTGAATTTCTTCCTTTACCCAGTCTTTCTTTGCTTCTGCGCGTTTGTGTCTACGAATTTCTTTTAATAACCATTCTTTTAGGTCTTCCATCCGACTTGGGATACTTGCTTGTTTATCTAGACGATAAAACTTTTCTGTTATGTCTTCAGCTGACAAAAGAACTTTCCCTTTGAAAACGATCGGGTGAAACTGAAGGCCGGAATGGTTTAATTTTTGAATATAGTCATCAAGAATATTTTTATAATCAAGACTCGACTTTAACTTAATACTCTTCATTCGTAGCTCGTACGAACTGATTTGCTCAGAGGACAGAAGGCTTTCTAATTGCATAAAAGAATCCTCGAGCTCAAGCCTTGCACCTACTCTTGATGAAAGAAATTCTAAAAACGTACTTTGCTGCATGTTCTCTTCACCAAGCTCTGGTAAAACCGTGGACACATAGCTATTGAATAATGGATTAGGTGAAAACAGCATAATGTTTTGAGAGGTGATTTTCCCGCGATATCGGTAAAGTAAATAGGCTACACGCTGTAAGGCTGCGGATGTTTTTCCACTTCCAGCAACACCTTGAACAATTAATAGTTTGCTTTTTTCATCTCGAATAATTCGATTTTGTTCTTTTTGAATCGTTGCAACAATACTTTTCATTTGTGAATTCGCATTATTTCCTAATACTTCCTGTAACATTTCGTCGCCAATTGTAATCCCGGTATCGAACATACCTTGAATCACGCTATGGCGAATTAGAAATTGACGCTTTAACTCAATGACGCCTTCAATCGTCCCCTCTGGAGTAGTATATTTTGCCTCTCCGGGGGAGTAATCATAATAAAGGCTGGATATGGGTGCTCTCCAATCAAATATCAGAAAGTTTTCATCTTTTTCATCCATCAATGAACTAATTCCTATGTAAATAGATTCGGTAGATGGTTCGTTATTTTCTAAAAAGTCTACGCGACCAAAATAAGGCGAATTTTTTAACCGAAACAAGGTATTGATTTGTTTATCGAGCTGACTTTGGCTTCTTTCCCTTTCCAATAGAAGCTGGGCTTGTTGTTTGATGCTTGAGAAGGTTTCTGCTAAATCATCTGCTTCATCCGTATTCACTGTTACGTCATTCCAGAAGTTTTGCCTAATTTCGAGTGCATCTCCACCGACTTTCTCAAGATGCTTAAAGATTTTGTTTGATTTATGATTAATTATTTTTATGATCTCATTAACTCTTTTCTGCTCAAGTTCTCGTTCCCTTTCCACAAGCGATTCCCCCTCCAACTATCTGCATGCAGTATTTCTTATGAAAGAAAATAGTCACCCTCGGATGAAGATGACTTGTTAACTTATTTTTCGACTTCTTTTTGTTAGTATAGACCGAAAAGAGTCATTCTAGAACAATGGTTAGTTAGACGGAATAAGCGTATTTTGCTTGAATTTTTCTTTTTTCATGAAAACGTAAAGCGCTAAGAAAAGAAAAGCATTAAGTCCACGCAATATAGTTGCTGTTGTCATGGCCATGTCCATAGATGTGGTTTCAAGTAAATATACCCCAAACTGAGGAGCAATAAAAGCTACAAATGCTAATAACACATTGTAATGTGAGATGCATAAGCTTCGATTGTCTTCTTTTGTGACTTCTAGCAGTTGATTAAATAAAATCAAGACCGTGCCTGAGACGAAAAAACCGGACAACCCGTTCACAATTAATAAGTATACGAGATTGGTAGACAAAACGTTTAAAATGGGGGCAGTTGCCATTCCAACCGAGACAAGAATCATCATTTTCGCATTGCTATGCTTGTCTGCCATTCTTCCCCACCATTTAAAGCTGACAATTTGTGCGACTTGATTGGCAACAGCAAATAAGCTAATCCATAGACCTGTTGCCATGGCATATTTTATCTGGTAAATGCTAAAAAGTGACCAGGCCATTTGCCAGGCAAAATTAAAGAATAATCCACAAACTAAGAAATATAAAAATGGCTTGTGCTTATACACATGAAATCCGAGTCCTTTGCTTTTTGTGACAACTTTCTTTTCTAGCTTGGGCTCCTTATGTTTAAATAAATAATACACTTCCACTAAACCAAATAAAAAGGCCAGAAAAAATAATACTTGATATGGCAATGGATTGGAAGGATGAAAATACTGTAATGATAGTCCGATAATAAACGTTGAAATCATCCCTACAATTGTTAAAATACGATTGCGGTTACTAAAGAAATTACTTCTCCGTGACTCTGGAATCAAATCTCCGATAAAAGATTGCCAGCTTACGAGAGCAAACGAGCCTGGGAAATTCATTAAGCCAACTAGTATGACAAAAACCCAGCTTTTATAGTCACCTGGAATATATATGACAAATGTCATTAATATAAGAAATAATCTAGTAAAGAGAATGGATAAGGCGGTAAACTTCTTTTTCTCATTTAATCGCCCTAATAGGATAGAGCCTGCAACCATCGCAAACATACCGATAAATTGAGGAAGGGAATTCATAAGGCCGATCTGATAATTGCTTGCACCTAAGGCGCTGATAGCAAATAAAGTGAAGTAATTATTCGTAATGTTTGTGACGATCGTTGAAGCGATTCCATTTTGAATGCTAAGCTTTTCATTATACTCATATGAAGAAGGTTTCATACACTCAGCTTCTTTCTTTTTCCATTTTCACTATTCAAAAGTTATCATACTCCCAATCGGTTTCTCCCTGCAATAGGAATCTTTCGAATACCGAAAAAAGACACCCTGCAAGGTGTCTTTTGTGCTATTTTTTTAACATTTTTTCTAACACTTGTTGGACTTGGTAGCCTTGTTCGAATGTTACTATTTTAGCTTCTTTTCCTTCAATAGCATTAAGAATCTCCATAACAATATCATGCTGCTCGGTTCTTTCAATCGGCAGAACGGATGTCTGTTTATCTGGGGAACTCATACAAAGTTGGCTCCAATTTGTTAAATCAAGCGTCCCCTTCTCTCCAAACACTTTAAACGAGAGATGTTCCTTCTGGCCAATTCCGCTTACTCCGTTAAATAATACGGTTACGCCGTTTTGTAGCTTCATATGTGTGACAAATGCAGTTTCACACAAAGACTCGTTTTCAGGATAATCGACAAAAGATGTTACGTCATGTAGTTCACCTAGCATATCGTGAATCATGTGAATATAGTGTGGTGCAACTTCCCTTATAAAGCCGCCTTGCTCTCGGCTAGAAATCCAATTATTTTTCTGCCAGGCACGTGGCCACTCGGTAAAATGTAAATGAACCTCTACCCTTTTTACCTCTCCGATTTCCCCAGTTAACACTTTATCTTTAAATAATTGATATACATTTGTATACACCATTGGAAAATTCATCGCATGTGTAACCCGAGCTTCTCTTGCTGCTTCCAGCATTTCGATGGCTTCATTTAATGAATTGGCTAAAGGCTTTTCACATAAAACATGCTTTTTTTGTTTTAAAACGTATAAAACAATTTCATGATGATATTTGGGAGGGACAGCAATATATACCAAATCAATCTCATTTTTCTGTAACATGTCTATATAATCCGTGTGGAGAGAAACGTCTTCCAATTCTTCTTTGAGCGCTTGTAATTTTTCAGCATTCTGATCACAAACAGCAACAAGCTCTACACCTGAATGGTACTGGAACTTTCGCAGTACACGTTCTCCAATTGCACCAATTCCAATCATCGCTACCTTTACTTCTTTTTTCATGTCGCCCCCCCATTCTTTAAACATTATATTCATTATAGCTTCTCTTTTTGATTTTTGAAATTTTGATTTTTCTTTCTATACGAGTAGACGATACAACAGGTTTGTCCTGTTACAAAAAAAGCGAACTTGAAGTCCGCTTCCTTTTTTATACATTATGTAAAACCATATACAACCTTTTATTTCTTTGTTCTCTCTCTTCCTCTGAAGAAAGATCGTATTTTTTTAACAAATGAAACACATCATTTAAGATGTCCTGAGTATGTTCATGGGTGAAAAATGCTTCAAAAGAAGAAATCATGTCTAAAGGTAAATACTATTTTTGCGATTCGTATTTGTTTCGAACGTCTTCAACGGGATGATTAAGTTTGCATTTGTTTTCCAAAATAACTACCTCCAGTATTTATGCCTACTCTATAACATTTATCGTACAATTGGCAAGTTGTATGTTCATTCTTTGTGTGGAGATAATAGTCTGTATTAGTTCAAAAAGGAGCAGCTTATGAAGAACAGAATGGTATTTTTTCTTATCGGAATCCTGATACTTACCTTCGGTGTGTGCCTGATTATTCAAGCAGGTCTTGGTGCAGGGGCATGGGATGCACTGGCGATTGGAGAAGCACGTGTATTTGGCCTTAGCATGGGTACATGTGTATTAATTAAAGGTATTATCCTAATTATTATTAATTCCATTCTTCAAAAGAAGAAGCCAGAATATTTAGCAGGTTTAACGATTTTATCGATTGGTTTATTAATTGACTTTTGGTTTTTTGTTTTATTTAATCACTATCATCCTGGTTCACTTTTATTGAAAGTCATCTCACTTATTTGCGGAATTCTCATATTGGGTCTTGGAATATCGATTTATCTTCAAGCAAAGCTACCATCAAGCCCCATGGATGTCTTAATGGTTGCGATTCATGAGCGCTTTGGTCTCTCACTTGGGTTATCGAGGGTGATCGCTGAGGGTTCGGCATTTATACTTGCTCTTCTCTTCAAAGGAGAAATTGGAGTAGGTACGATTGTTGTCACTTTAACTCTCGGGTATGTAGTACAGCATTTACACCCATATTTTGAACGACTTTATCATAAAAAAGTGAGAGCTCATAGCTAATGAGCTCTCACTTTTTTATTTATGCCTCTTTTTCAATGAATGGAAATGATATCGTAACGGTCGTTCCCTCTCCTTCTTTACTTTCAAAGCTAATCGTCCCATCATGATTTTCTATGATATTGTAGCTTGTCATCAAACCTAATCCTGTTCCCTTCTCTTTTGTAGAGTAAAAGGGTTCTCCTATCAGCTTGATCCGTTCATCTGGCATTCCACATCCGTTGTCATTGATATGTACACAAAGTACCTCTCCCCCTTCTTCAAGGTTCACCATGATTCGTCCCTTTTCCTCGATGGCGTCTAGGGCATTTTGTAACACGTTGTAGAATACTTGTTTTAGGGAGTTGCTATCGCCATTAATTTTTTTATTTGATTCTCCATTTTTTTGAAAAAGAATTTCCTTGTTGGCTAAAAATGCCTGTGGTGTGAAAATCTGAATCACCTGTTCTAAAAGTTCATTTACACAAATCGCTTCCTTCTTTCTTTCCGTTGGTTTTGCAAGAGATAGAAATTCAGAAAGAATGGATTCAATCCGACTGATTTCATTTAATATGATAGCTGAATAATGAGATGAAACCTCTGCCCCTGAGTTCAGTAACTGAATAAACCCTTTGATGGGGGTTAAAGGGTTACGAATTTCGTGGGCAACGGCAGCAGCCATTTGCCCCACAACAGCTAATTTTTCTGACTTTCTTAGGAGCTCGTCCGTTTCCTTCCTTTTTTGAATATTACGTGTGACGGTAATAAATTGTGACATGCAATTGCTTTCGTCATCAGAGACTTTCTTTATAGCCGTTTCCATCCATATATACGCTCCGTTTTTCTTTTTTGCTCGAAAAGCAATCGTTTGTTCTTCTAGCGTAACGAAGTCTTGGTCCTCAGGATGAACGAGTTTAGGTGAATAACAGCCAATTAGTTCTTCAGGCTCGTAACCAAGCTCTCCTTTGATGGACGGACTAATATACAGAAAGTGACCATGAGAGTCATGTAGACAAATAATATCTGAGCTGTTTTCTGCGAGCAGTCGATATTTTTGTTCGCTTTGTCTTAATCCCTCATAAACTTTAGTGAATTCAGTTAAATCATAAATTTGGGCGAGGAAGAATTTTTTCTTTGTTTCTTGGTCTCGGATCGTACAAACCTTTAATCTGCCTGTTTTGATCTGTCCATTTTTGTGAATATAGCGTTTAACCATTTCATATTCTTTGATGATTCCATTATGTAACCTTTGAAATTGACGAAAATCCTGAAGAAAATCATCGGGATGTGAAATACTTTCAATCGTTATCGAATCACACTCTTCTTTTGTATAACCGAGAAACTGGCAAAATGCGTTGTTCATTTCAATATATGTTAAGTCTGGCTCTATGACCACCTGCGGGAGTGTCGATTGATGAAAAATGTCCCTGAACATCATTTCCCTCCTTTGTTTACTGTTTTTATCTATATCCAAATTTATCCTTTTGTAAAACTCGCCGCTGTATTTTTTCAGGTATGAATGCTACTATTTAGTTTAAAAAGGAGGAATCATGCATGACATACATAGATATGAATGAAACACTAGATTTATTAACCGAGTTAGTCTCCATTCCAAGTCCTTCAGGCAACACAAATGATGTGATTACCTTTGTTGAGAAGTTTTTAGAGGAAATTGGAGTGGAAACAATAAGAAATCGCAAAGGTGGTTTAATCGCTACAATTAAGGGGCTTGTTGATAGTCATCACAGAATGCTGACTGCACATGTGGACACATTAGGGGCAATGGTGAAGGAAATAAAGTCAAACGGTCGTTTGAAGATCGATTTAATTGGTGGTTTTCAATACAACTCCATAGAGGGAGAGTATTGCCAAATTGAAACAAGTAGTGGAAAGAGATTTACGGGAACCATTTTAATGCGTCAAACGTCTGTTCATGTTTATAAGGATGCAGGTAAAGCGGAAAGAAATCAAGAAAATATGGAAGTCCGAATAGATGAGGTTGTGAAAAATAAAGAGGAGGTTAAGAAACTAGGCATTGAGGTGGGAGATTTTGTATCCTTCGACCCTCGCGTGGAGCGAACAGAAAGTGGCTTTATCAAGTCACGGCATCTTGATGATAAAGCAAGTGTAGCTATTTTATTACAATTGATAAAAACGATTAAGCAACAATCGATTGAACTTCCATATACAACACATTTTCTCATATCTAATAATGAAGAAATCGGTTATGGTGGCAACTCCAATATCACACCCGAAACCATCGAGTATTTGGCAGTAGATATGGGTGCCATGGGCGATGGTCAATCAACAGATGAATATACGGTTTCGATTTGTGTAAAGGATGCAAGCGGTCCGTACCATTATGAACTTCGAAAACATTTGGTACGTTTAGCTGAAGAAAATAATATTGAATATAAGCTCGATATTTACCCATATTACGGTTCAGATGCTTCTGCTGCGATTCGGTCTGGGCACGATATCGTCCATGGGTTAATCGGGCCAGGCATCGATTCTTCTCATGCGTTTGAGCGTACTCATGAGTCTTCCATTGAGAATACTGGAAAGCTTTTGTATCATTATATTCAATCTCAAATGGTGCAATCATAAGTAGCAAGCTCTCACCTTCTTATCAGAATAGATGTCTACTAAATGAACATACTATCCTTTGAGGTGAGTCATTTGAAGAATGAAGATGTAACAAGTAGTGAATCGGAAATAAGAAGAGCAAGCAAACGAGGTGCAGTTGAAGATATTATACATGTGGCATCTGATGAAGATGGTCATGATCTGCGTGTCTCCAACCGGTTTGGAGCCAACTTAAAACAAGAAATCAACTATAGCGAAAACATGTAGTTTCAGAGCGATATGGACCTGTGAAAAAATAAAAACCCGTCCACCCAGTTATGATGATCATGAACTGTGTGGACAGGTTCTTTTGCTTTTACAGTTTTAAAAAGTAGTACGTGCTCCTAGGTACCGTGATTTCCAGTAAGTGTTGTTCATATCAGAAATCGTTACGCCTTGAGAAGAACTTGCATGGATAAACTGATTGTTCCCAAGATAAATACCTGCATGAGACGGACCTGCTTTATACGTTGTAAAGAAAACTAAGTCCCCTACTCTTGGTGCAGATACAGACTTGGTTGCTCCCCAAATGGTCTCCACTGTTCGAGGAATAGAAACGCCTACTTTTGCAAATACATAATTTAAATAACCGCTACAATCGAATCCAGATGGTGTGCTTCCGCCCCAAACATAAGGAACACCGATATACTTTTTAGATTCAGCAATTAAAGAATTAATCGTTGAAGTTGAAGTTGTTGTTGGCGCTGGTGCTGTCCCAGATAGTTTTAATACTTGTCCAACATACAATGTATTGGTTGTTAATTTGTTTAAAGATTTTAACTGATCAACAGTCATTCCATTTCTTGTTGAAATTCCCCAAAGTGTATCACCAGCTTTTACTGTGTACGTAGATGAAGAAGTTGTTGTGTGTGTGTGTGGTGCAAGTAATGTTAATGTTTGTCCAACATATATGCTAGAAGTAGAAAGCTTGTTCCACTCCATAATTTGCGAGACTGATAGATTATTGTTTAATGCAATTCGATAGAGAGTATCTCCAGAAGAAACTTTATGTGTTTTTTCATGTGCACTCGCTGTAGCGTTGAAGGATGTGAAAAGTAAACCTGCTGTTACTGCGGCTGCAAATAGTTGTTTTTTCATGTATTCCCTCCTGTTAGCTCTTGTTGTTACCTTAATGATAGTTGGTATTTTACTAGAAAGGTATAACTAATAATTGGAGGAAATGTTTTTTACAACCATGTATGGAATTATTAATATATCTTAGAAAAAAGAGCCTTTAATATTTCATGTATATTACAGCATGAAATCCACTGCTGCTTTTGTTTGTGATAGAAATATTACAGCTATATTACAAGATTGAAATTTTTCTGGAAAACTTTTTTAATTTTGGTCAATCTTACTATTAAAAATGGTTGCATGAATGGGAAACAAGTTTCCAATAAAATGATTATTGAAATAATTTTCTGAAAACAAGTCTTGACATTATTAATAAATCACTAATAAGGGTTTTTAATTATGTTGCTGATATATTATAATGAAAGACAAATGATATTTAAAACAGTTACATAGAAAGGCTGATTCTGGTTGGAAACTTCAAATTTTATTAAGACAATTATTAAGGAGGATATAGAATCGGGAAAACATAAAGAGATTATTACCCGCTTCCCTCCTGAACCAAACGGATACTTACATATTGGTCATGCAAAATCAATTGTGATTAACTTTGGTTTAGCAGATGAGTTTAATGGACGTACAAATCTACGCTTTGATGATACTAACCCATTGAAAGAAGATCAAGAATACGTTGATTCCATTAAGGAAGATGTAAAGTGGCTTGGTTTTGAATGGGAAGAGCTTCGATTTGCTTCAGACTACTTCGAAGAAATGTATGATAGAGCCGTATTATTAATTAATAAGGGACTTGCCTATGTGGATGATTTAACCGCAGATGAGATTCGGGAATATCGTGGAACTCTTACGGAGCCTGGGAAAGAAAGTCCATTTAGAACTCGCTCCATTGAAGAGAATCTTGATTTATTTGCTCGTATGCGTAAGGGTGAATTTGAGAACGGTCAGAAGGTGCTTCGTGCAAAAATTGACATGAGTTCACCTAATATTAACCTTCGCGATCCAGTTATTTATCGTGTTTCTCATGCAAGTCATCATAATACGGGTGACAAATGGTGTATCTACCCTATGTACGCTTTTGCACACCCGTTAGAGGATGCAATTGAAGGTGTAACCCACTCATTATGTACAACGGAGTTTGAGGATCAACGTCCGCTGTATAATTGGGTTGTTGAGCAATGTGAAATGGAGAGTCAGCCACAACAAATCGAGTTTGGTCGACTAGGGCTTACGAATACTGTAATGAGTAAGAGAAAACTAAAACAGCTTGTTGACGAAGGTTTTGTAGATGGTTGGGACGATCCTCGGATGCCAACGATATCTGGATTACGAAGAAAAGGTTATACTCCAGAAGCGATTCGTGAGTTTGTAAAAGAAACAGGTATTTCAAAAGGGTCAGGTGTGGTAGATTCTGCTATGCTTGAACATTTTGTTCGTGAAGATCTAAAGTTGAAAGCACCAAGAACGATGGGCGTACTTCGACCGTTAAAAGTTGTTATTACGAATTATCCTGAAGGCCAAGTAGAGATGCTTGATGCGGAGATCAATCCGGAGAATCCTGAAATGGGCATCAGACAAATCCCGTTCTCTAGAGAAATATATATTGAGCAAGATGACTTTATGGAAAATCCTCCAAGTAAATACTTCCGCCTCTTCCCTGGTAATGAAGTGAGACTTAAGCACGCTTACTTTATTAAATGTGAAGAAGTCATCAAGGATGAGGATGGCAATGTTGTTGAAATCCACTGTTCGTATGACCCGGAAACAAAGAGCGGAACGGGCTTTACGGGAAGAAAGGTTAAGGGTACTCTACATTGGGTGGAAGTATCACAAGCGATTCCAGCAGAATTCCGTTTGTATGAGCCTCTGATCTTAGACAACACGGCCGAGGATGAAGAAGAGTCAGAAAACAAAACATTCCTTGATAACGTTAATGAAAATTCATTGCAAAAAATTAACGGATTTATCGAACCAAATATGTCTGATATCAAGGCACATGATAAATACCAATTCTTCCGTCATGGCTACTTTAATGTAGATCCTAAGGACTCTAAGTCATCACATATTGTTTTTAACCAAATCGTTTCGTTAAAGAGTTCTTTTAAATTATGAAAACAAATGGTCAATCTGGGCTTTTGGGATTGACCATTTGTTTTTTATATGAAAAAAACTGTAAGGGAATATATCCCCTACAGTTTTTTATTGGCTTACTTCTTCATTGGCTGGTACTTCAGACTCTTCAGTTTCTATTTCAGTTTCTGTTTTTGTCTCAGCCTTGTTTGTATAGTCATAGTCATTAGGATTTACTGGTGTAAAACCATCCGGTGTGTAGAAACGAAGCAAGTCTTTATTTACAATCACGTCAGATGTACGGAGCTTTTCTTCTGTTTGCTCCTTCATACGAGTGATCTCTTCTGTTTCCTCTATGCGCTCTCCAGTTGCTGTATTGTAGAGTCTACCATCAATATAAGTAACAGATTCGCTAATGAAGTTCCCGTTACGGAATGGTACAACTGAATCATGCTGTGTTGAAAATAAATCAGTACCAAGCTGTACATATTCCTTCGTACTTACACCAAGTAAATGTAATACGGTTGGCATTAAGTCGACTTGACCACCATATTGATGCATTGTTCCACCTTCAACACCCGGAATGTGTATGAAAAGTGGTACTCTTTGAAGTTGTGCACTTTCAAATTCATTTACCTCTTTATCAAGTACAATCGACATGGCTTTATTATGGTTTTCTGAAATGCCATAATGGTCACCATACATAACGATCATTGAATTTTCATATAAACCACTTTCCTTCAGATACGCAAAGAATTCGCTTAAAGCTTCATCTAAATAACGTGCGGTTTGGAAATAGTTATCAACCGAAGTGTCCCCAGTTGTATGCTTTTCAATGGTTGCTTCCTCTTGATCCATTGGATACGGGAAGTGGTTCGATAAAGTAATAAATTTAGCATAGAAAGGCTGCGGTACAGACTCTAGTAATGAAACAGATTCCTCGAAGAACGGTTTATCTTTAAGACCGTAGTTAAGGACATCTTCTTCTTTTGCATTGTAATAGCTTAAATCATAAAACTTATCGAAGCCAAGTCGTTTATAAATTTCATCACGGTTCCAGAATGTACGATTGTTACCATGGAACACCGCTGATGTATAACCTTGTTGTCCAAGAATAGCAGGTGCTGCTTGGTACGTGTTACGTCCTCTTGTTGAGAATGCAGATCCTTGTGGTAATCCATATAATGAGTTTTCTAACATAAATTCAGCATCAGCTGTTTTCCCTTGCCCAGTCTGATGGAAGAAATTATCAAAATAAAACGTATTGGAATCTCTTGTTAAAGAATTCATAAACGGAGTAACTTCTTGTCCGTTTAATTGGTAATCAATTAGGAAATTTTGAACAGACTCTAAATGAATATAGATCACGTTCTTCCCTTTTGCTACCCCAAATAGTTCTGGGTTTGGTTCAGCATATAGCGCTCTTGTGAAGTTTTGCACTTCCGTAATATCGTCCGTGTCTGCCATTGCACGTTGAGCAGATACACCTGTGCTTTGAATCGCGTCATAAATGGTAAAGTTGTACATACCTAAATATTTAACAATATAATTACGGTCAAATGTTCTTGTTAATAGCTGAGGACGATCTGTCTCAGCAAGTCCAAGATTGACTGCGAAGAAACCAAGACCAGTAAGAAATACTAGAGCAAGTTGTCGTCCTTTTAATTTTCCAACCATCGGTGTTACTCGCTTAGTTAGTAAGAGTGTAAACAAAATGATTGTGTCTAGGAAATACAATGAATCCGTTGGTCGAATTAAAGCTAAAATACTTCCTCCAAGATCTGATGCGTTACCTGTTTGAGTTAAGGTTGGCAACGTAATGAAATCGGAGAAAAAGCGGTAATACACAATATTAGCAAACAATAAAAAAGTAAGAAGGAAATTAACTGTCACTAGCATTTTTAGTGATCTTTTCCCTTTAAAAAATAAAGCAAGTCCTAGAAAAAGAATGGCAGAACTAATTGGGTTAATAAATAACAAAAACTTCTGTATTCCATTATCAAGATCTAAATTGAATTCAAATCGATATGCTCCGTAAGTCTTAATCCACAAAAGAATAATTGCCACAAAATAAAACTGTATGTGCGTTAATTTTTTGTTAAGCATATTTAATCACCTCTTCATCATTAAAACCTTTACTATAATTTTAGTAATTGTCAATATCTTAAATAGTAGCGAGTAACAAACAATAGTGTACAACATAGTTATTAACAAATTGTGACGACTCTTGTCTTTTCTTAAAAAATATTTAATATTCTCTTTAAAAATGCCAATGATTTTTAGCATTCTGTTTACAAAAACAGATTATACCATAAAAAAAAGGAGTAAGGCACCCCTTACTCACAATTATTGTTGATCTTTTTGTAAATTTTTTGGAAGCGCTTTTCTCTCTCTTCCGTACGAAATATCGGATCCTCTACAAGCAGAGAGAGCAATTTTCTTCTTTTATCTGTGTCATTTACACTCTCTTGAATATAGGAGCGCTTTTCCATTAGGAACTCTACATAATCCTCATAATCTTTACTATAAATGGCCTCTAGATCTTTTTTTATTTTTTTCGATAAGCTGGGACTTGCACCAGAGGTCGTAACTGCAATGGCAAGCCGTCCTCTCCTAACGACAGAAGGTACGATTACGTTAGAAGAGGAATAATCATCAGCAAAGTTGATGAGTTGAGAGGGACTGACCCCTTTCCGTAGTTCACTACTTACATGTGGATCATTGGTGGCAGAGATAATATAGAAAGCATCCTCAATATCACTTAGTTCAAACGATTTTTGAATCCAATGAACTAATCCACTGTTTACGTAGGGAAAAATGGACTCCATGAGAGTGGGACTTATGATCGTAATGACTGCTTCTGATTGCAATAATCCTTCCAGTTTACGAGCAGCAATTCGTCCCCCGCCAATAATACATACCTTTTTGTATTTTAGATTTATAAAGACAGGATATAAGTTTTCCATTTCATCACCGTTTGCTTTTTAGGAATCAGACTTTTTTGCTAGAGATAATAGAAGCGACGGGATAGTTGCTTCTTTTGTTTGTTCTGCCCCTAGTATTTCGTGTGCTAGTAGTGCATTCATTGTTTGATTACCAAAGCAGTATATCTCTAGTTCTTTTAACATATCTGTTGTAAGAGAATCAGTTTTCTCAAGTGCTTTTATCAATATTGGTACAGAAGCGGAACTTGGAAAGATTACTGTATTAAGCTTAGAGTCGTCAAGCATACGCTTAAAAATAGGCAGATACGTTTCATCCACTTCTTTTATAGATGTTGTAAAGGTTTCAAAATTCCCAAAATTCAAGACGTTTTGACTAGTTTCTTCTATATTATTACTACTTCCAATGAGGAGGATAGTCCCTCCTTTTCTTAATTTCTCAGTTGGTTCAGCGAGCAGCCCTTTATTCAATAGTTGATTTACTGATTTCTGCGACATACCGTACAAATCAGCTTGGATTGAACGAATGTCTATTTTCTCTTCTATTAATATTTGAAAGAACTCTTCTACGCTCTCAGGTGAGGTAAATATAATGGAAGAATACATTGAGAGCTTAGATAGTATGAGACGATCTGGTGTTATTTTTACACGTTTCCATTTAGGAAATTCAATCACGTCAGCACCTTGTTCTTCTAATGCCTTTGCTAGATTACTCGTGTTCAGCCCTGTTCTTGGAAGCAATATCTGGCGACCAAATAATGGTTTTTTCTCAAACCAGCTGATTTTTTCTCTAAGAGAAGCGATATTTCCAACCAACGTAATGGCTGGATTCGTAAACTTTTCTTCCTCCACACGCTGAACGATCGTTTCAAGTGTACCTTCCAGTGTTTTTTGACGTCCAAATGTTCCCCACTGAATGAGCGTGACTGGTGTTGATGAGGGTTTCCCATGTGAAAGTAAATTCGTACATATATGCGAAAGATTGCCTACACCCATGTAAAAAGCAATTGTATCGATCCCTTTTGCAAGTCCTTCCCAGTTGAGTGTAGATTTCCCGTCCTTTGATTTATCATGAGCCGTAACAATGGCAAATGATTCTCCATATTCTCGGTGGGTTACTGGAATACCAGCATAGAGAGGGGCTGCAATTCCGGAAGTGATTCCTGGAATCAATTCAAACGAAAGACCATTTTTAGCTAAAGCCTCTGCTTCTTCACCTACGCGTCCGAACACTCCAGGGTCTCCACCCTTTAATCGAACGACGATTTTTCCTGCAGCTGTTTTCTCTACAAGTAGCTCGTTTATTTTTTCCTGCCTGAGGGTATGACGATCAGGAAGCTTCCCACAGTAGATAAACTCACAATTTGGCGGTGCAAAATCCAGAAGCTTTGGGTTTGCAAGTCGGTCATAAAGAATAACCTCCGCTCTTTGAATGGCTTCTAGGCCTTTTACTGTAATGAGTCCGATATCCCCTGGTCCTGCTCCAACTAAATATGCTTTTCCTGTTGTCATACAAACTTCCTCCCCTAGGCAAATGGGGGCGAAGTCGCCCCCATCCTTTATATTAGTAATAAAATGCGATTATCTTCAACTTCTACTTCATACGTTTTTACTTGTCCTTCGTCTGGTGCTTGGACCTTCCCATCATTCAAAGAGATTTTCCAGTCATAAAGTGGACAGTATACATAGCTTCCACTTACTAAGCCATCAGCCAAAGTGCCTCCTTTTGGATGAGGACTTTTGTTTTCAACCGCTTTAACTTCTCCAGTTGATAGTTTAAATAGGACTATTTCTTTTTCGCCAAGTCGGATCACTTTTCCTGCTTGATGTGCTAATGTTTGATAATTTCCGACATCAACCTTTGTTAATGTTTGTGGCATATCAATCACCAAAACCTTTCCTCTAATTTTACCCATCATTTTCGTCTTCGTAAATATTAAATTTCCACTTACGATACTAGACTAAAACTTCTGGAAATTCCTCTGTTTTGTAGTATTTTTCACGAATTTGTTGATTTTTCAGTGCTTCATTCCAAGGCTCTGTGTATCTAGTTAATGAACGATCCAGTTTCGCAGTTAATTCTTTTCTAACTTCAGCATTCTGCAGTACTTCTTTTACATGTTCTAGGCCCACACGTTCAATCCATGTTGATGTACGCTCTAGGTAATTGGCGGTCTCACGGTAGTACTGAATATAAGCACTAATCATATCCATTACGTCTTCTTCAGTCTTTAACGTGCAGAGTAGGTCACCGGCACGAAGATCGGTTCCTCCGTTACCGCCTACATACAATTCAAAACCGCCATCAATTCCGACAATTCCCATATCTTTAATTCCTGCTTCAGCACAGTTACGTGGACATCCTGATACGCCCATCTTAAATTTATGTGGAGTGTCTAAACGTTCAAATTTCTTCTCAAGGTCAATTCCTAGTTGCATGGTATCTTGTGTACCATAACGGCAGAATTGAGATCCTACACATGTTTTTACTGTACGTAATGTTTTTCCGTAGGCATAACCAGAAGGCATTCCTAGGTCTTCCCAAACATTTGTCAGATCTTCTTTTTTCACACCTAGTAATGCGATACGCTGTCCACCAGTAAGCTTAACAAGCGGTATATTGTATTTCTCGGTAACCTCAGCAATTTTCTTTAAGTCCTCAGCATTTGTTACACCACCGTACATTCTTGGAACAACAGAGTATGTGCCGTCTTTTTGAATGTTCGCGTGCATTTTCTCGTTAACAAGTCGAGAGTCACGTTCATCGTGGTATTCTTCAGGGTGAAGCATACCTAGATAGTAGTTAAGAGCAGGACGACATTTGCTGCAGCCTTCCTCGTTGTTCCAGCCAAGAACATTCATGACTTCTTTCGTACTCATCATGCCTTTTTCTTTAATTTCAGCAACTACCTCGTCACGGCTTAAAGTTGTACAACCACAGAGAGTCTTTTTATTAGCTTTTGTGGCATCAAATGAATCACCCAATGTATAAGCAAGAATTTCACCAACAATACCTTTACATCGACCGCAAGAACGACCTGCGTTTGTACAGCTAGATACTTGATCAACCGTTGTAAGCCCTTTTGTTTGAATGGCTTCCACTATGGTTCCCTTTGAGACGCCGTTACATCCACACACAATCTCTGTATCTGGCATAGAGTCAACGCTCATGTCTGCTTGACCCCCGCCACAGCAACCAGAGTCTAAGATACTTGCGCTTGTTTTCCCACTAACATCTTCTTTATCAACAAGCATGCGGAACAATTTTGTACTATCCTTTGTGTCACCGTATAGAACAATCCCCACTACTCGATTGTCTCTTATTAGTATTTTTTTATAAATGCCTTCAAATTCATTGTGTACTTTAATTGCTTTTGTTGATTTATCATCAATTATTTCACCCGCAGAATAAAGGTCAACATCAGAAACCTTCAGCTGGGTCCCTGTTACAGATCCTTCATATGGTGAAACCTCTAAACCGAGTATTCTCTGTGCTAAAACCTTCCCTTGTTCATAGAGAGGGGCGACCATTCCATACGTGATTTCTCTATGTTCTGCACATTCCCCAACCGCATATACATTAGGTGTATTTGTTTCCATCAAGTCATTGACAACAATCCCACGGTTTACATTAATGCCAGCTTCTTTTGCAAGCTGTGTATTTGGTTTAATTCCGACCGCCATAACGACTAGATCTGTTTCGATTTCTGTTCCGTCGCTAAATCGAAGACCTGTAACTCGGTCATCTCCAAGAATTACACTCGTTTGTTTTTCAAAAAGGAACTTCATCCCTTGCGCTTCAAGTTCTTCTTTCAGCATAATTGCAGCTGTCTCATCTAGCTGTCTTTCCATGAGGTGTGGCATCAAATGAACCACATGAACGTCCATTCCTAGGTCAATTAAACCTCTTGCAGCTTCTAGACCAAGAAGACCTCCACCGATAACTACCGCTTTTTTATGTGTACGAGCTACTTCCATCATATTTTCACAATCTTGAATATCACGGAAGCCCGTTACTCCTTGTTTATCCGCACCGGGTACCGGTAGGATGAAAGAGCTTGAACCTGTTGCAATAATTAGTTCATCGTAAGCAACGATTCTTCCCGTAGAAGAAACGACTGTCTTTAATTGTGGATTGATCTTTGCTACCGCTTCATTTGTATATAAAGTGATATTATTTTCACGGTACCATTCCCATTCATTTAGAAAGATCTCATCTACCGTTGTTTTTCCTTGCAATACATTTGATAATTGAATTCGGTTGTAGTTTGGATATGGTTCGTTTCCAAAGATTGTTATATGAAAAGCATCGGGCGTTAGTTTTAGAATTTCCTCGATTACTCTTACTCCTGCCATCCCGTTACCAATAAGAACTAAATGTTTTTTTTCCATTTTGTTTTGTCCTCCCCAGCCTGAGCTTTATGCTCGTTATTTCACAATCAATTTGATAGCTCTATTTTAACTTCTTTTATGTTGAAAACTTGTGAAGTTTGTCACACTTTCGTGAACTATGTGAATGTATTCACATTTTGTTCAAAGTTTTGAAGCTTTCAGAATGAAAAAAAGCTGGTGCATGATTGCACCAGCTTGAAAACTAATTATACTTCTTGTTTGACTTTAGGACTTCCAGTAAACAGGTATTCGTATTGCTTATAACGGACCGTGAATAGCTTAATTGGATCCTCAAAAGCAGTTGGATTTTGCTGAAGCTTTGCTAAAGATAGCTCAAATTGATTAATCTTTTCTACTAAGTCTTCTGCTGTGTGAGTTAACTCATCCTTAGGTTTTTGGAAGAACGATTCTAAATCTTTTTGTATGGCCATTGCAAAAAAATGATAAGGCGCAAAAAACTGTTTACTTACGTGTTTTGCTACTTCGGAATAATCTTCCGTTTCTACATAGCGCTTGTATTTTTGCTGCAGCATCGCTTTATTTTGACCGATGCCAGCCAAAAGCTTCCCTGCTCCCTTAAGCAACAATTGTGTTGGATTATGTTTTAACATAATGTTGATGTGCTCTAATTGAACACCACTTGTTAACCGTCCAGTGTCTCTTCTCCAGTCGTGAAGTAATTGATCATCTACAGGGAACTGGAATTTTTCAATTCCGTATAAGCCATTAAAGCTTGTAGCCATTTCATCTAAATAAGCACGAATCTGCTGTAGTTCCTCTTTTGTAAGACCAATCCATTTTTGAAGAGAAGAGTAGAGCTTTGGAAGGGTAGTGTTTTGTAAATATTCCTCCATGCGCCTATTCATTTCTTCGTTTAATTGAAGATGAATAGTAGCAAGATTGCTTTGATCGGTAATAGATTCTGCTGTTGATTTTAGAACACTTGGTATGTCAGCTTCTACTTCTGCTGAAAGCTCCTGCAAGATCGAAATATAATTCTGCTTAAGCCTTTCTCCAACTTCCTGTTCTAGATCACCAAGTTGCATGGAAGCTCCACTAACCTTAGCTAACATTTCCTTATTCCACTGAATCACATCGATTAATTTTTCTTCTTTATCAGCTCGTTTAGCTAGTAGATAGTGTAGTGTTTCTTTAATAAAGTAAAGCTCTTTTCTTGTTCTTCTTTCGTTGGATCTCTCACTGTTTACTTCGGCTAAAACATGACTCCAGTCCACCGCTTGAGAAGTCGTGTACGGATAAATCTCAGCATTAGGGAATATTGGATTCAGGTTTTTCTTGACGGTTTCCATATAATAAGAAACGCCAGTCTCTTCTTCAGCTACCTTTGGGATTGGAAGGATAAAAATGAACGTATGATCGTTAGCTTGTTGGTTCATTTGTCTTATCACATTCATTTCCATTTCGTTTAATGGATTTTCCTCATTTAAAACATAAATAATGCTATCAGCCATGTGTAAATTAACAGATAGTGAGCTTCTTTCTTGAACTGTTCCACGATACGGTGGAATGGACATTAATGAAGTGTTCTCCGCTTTTAACAGTTCAAAAGGTCCTTTAGAATGGATGTAATGATCAGTTGACCCGATTTCCGAAGGACTGTCTACTTGTTTGGATTCAACGGAATTGACTTCTATTAATTCAGGTTCAGGCAAGTAGCTATATAATGCTAATTTGGAAGACAATTGGCTTACTTGTTCATGTCCAAGCACATCACTTAAAATCGTTGTTTGTAGCTTGCTTGTTCCTGTAAACAAAGTAATGGTGCTTTGCTTATTTTGTAAATTCTCCATAATCCATTTCAGCTTATTGCTTACTTGCATATCTTCTTCAGCCCAAGTAACGATACTTGAGAACAATTGTTTAGTTTGGTGCACATCAATTAATCCATTTAATGAAGAATTTGTTAGTGCATGATTAGCCACCGAAACCGTATCTTCATCGATCGTACCTGGGAAAACTTCATTCCACGCCAGTACTGCACAAGCAGTATAGACAAAATGATTTGATTCTGCGAAACGCATCCAATTTTTTAGCAATAATGGAATGATTTCTTGAATCTCATTCAAGGTATACTTTCCACTTAAAAATAACTGAAAAGTTTTTAAGTATTGTTGAGATAGAAGCTTCCAGGATAACTGTTCAGGAAGCTCTGATTGTAGTAGTAATGAATTAAGCTCGCGTACCCAATTAAGTAGCTCTGATTGTTCTTCGTAATTTTCCCAAAGCTTAAAAACAATCTTCTCAAAACGAATACGATCAAGGCGTAACATGAATGATAAAAATGGAATATACTCTTCAGGTTTAAAAATGGTGGTTCGTTGTTCATCGCAATATTTTTTAATGATATCGATCCATTCTGGAGAGTTGGTGCGCATAAATTCTTTCATGGCAAGATGAATTGCATTAGCCCAATCTTCAATTTCTTCAAAGAAGAGACGGGCAAGTTCAGTGACTCCAGGATAATCAGGGTGGTTGTTAATGGTTTCGCTAATAATAGACGTGGCTTCATGGGTACGACCGTCTTTTACGTAAAGTCTAAATAGCTGTAAAGAAACTTCTGTATGAAGTACAATCGATTCTGTACTTACTCTTTTATAGATTTCCTCTGCAGTTGAGTATTGCTCTAACTCCAAGTAAGCATCTGCGATATTCTTTTTGGCCCATGGTGCTAACTCATTTTGAATACTTTCCCACTTAAAGATCGCTGCTTCAAAGTCTTTGTATAGGAAATACACTTCCCCTTGTGCGAATCGAATGGGTGTTAAGTCGGGAACGTCCTTTTGTTGCTCCCTATAATATGCTTCCCCTAGTGAACGTACGGGAAAATCCGTTTCTTGTTCAATTAGGGTTTGATAATATTTTTTCTGAACGAATTGCTTCTCTGATGTCATAATAATTCCTCCATATTTTTTCTCCCCATTCATTTTAATAACCGATAGAGTAAAATATGCTAAGATGCTATGTAACTCTTCATTGATTCTGTTTATTATAATATGATTCTACATAATTCGGAGAAAAATATCTTTTTATGTCGTAAAATGAACAAAAACACCTAGCTCAAAGGAACTAGATGTTATATCCAACACAACCACGATGGTGGTTGTGTCTCACCCTTTGTAGTTGATGACGGTGTGGTAGAGGAGCTCGGTTCCGAGTGAGATATCCTCAATTGTTGAAAATTCCTTAGGATTATGGCTGATTCCGTCCTTGCATCTCACAAAAATCATGCCGTATTCGCAAACGTATGACATGGAAAGAGAATCGTGAAAAGGACCACTCATTAATTCAATTGGATTTAGGCCGATCACTTCACTTTGTTGCCTCATGATATTCATTAATCTTTCAGAGCAATACCTTGGTTCGCTATTGGTATCCTCCGAAATGGTATAGCGTAAACCATGAGTATCCGCTATTTCTTTGATTTGATTTCTTAGGTTAGCTTCAAGCACATGTCTTCGATTAATATCAATATCACGTAAATCGACAGTAAAGGTTACTTTCTCAGGGATTATATTTCGAGAGTCTGGGAATACTTGTAGACTTCCGACGGTTCCGACGGTTGGCGCATTTGGATCCTGGCTAGCCAGCTCGTTTAGTGCGACAATTACTTTCGCAGCACCAACTAGCGCGTCTTGTCGCATGGACATCGGAACGGATCCAGCATGACCGGCAAAACCTTCGAACTCAACAGAAAGCCAAAGTGGTCCAGATATACCTGTCACAATTCCAACAGGAACCCCCTTTGCTTCTAAAATAGGACCCTGTTCAATGTGAAGTTCTAAGAAGGCACCAATCACCCCTTCCTTATACTGTGAATCCTTAAATTTAGTTGGATCACAGCCGAATTCGATTAGTGCTTCTCTTCTTGATACTCCATTTTTGTCCTTCCTCGCAAGCTCTCCCTCTTCTAGCTTGCCAAGTATTCCTCTGACTCCAAATAAACCTTTGTTAAATCGGCATCCTTCCTCATCACAAAAGGCAACTACTTCGATGGGAGTATCAGGGACTATGTTTTTTTCTATCATCGTTTGGACAACTTCTAGGGCACCCAATACGCCAATTACTCCATCAAATCTTCCTCCATAAGGCTGTGAGTCGATGTGAGAGCCTACCATTAATATAGGTGCATTAGAATTCTTCCCTTCTAGTCTACCAATTAAGTTTCCAAAATGGTCAATTCTTGCTTTTAAACCGGCATCCTCCATCCACCTTTTAACTGTCTCAACTGCTTGCTTATCTTCGGTCGAGAGTGCTAAGCGGCAAACACCTGTATCGGAAATCTTTCCAATCTCCGCTAGCTCATGTATTCTTTTTTCAAGTCGCTCTTTATTGATAGAAAGTGTTCGTAGTGTCATCTATATCCCTCCTTCCCCTTTAAATGGTTGAAACGTACGGAAGATTATGTGCCATAGCAACTCCTTCGTAAACGACCTTCCCATCAATGACATTTAACCCTTTAAATAATGACTTGTTTTCGGCAAATGCTATTTTATAGCCTTTGTCAGCTATTTCGATAATATATGGAACCGTGACATTTGTTAGCGCAATGGTTGACGTTCTTGGAACAGCCCCAGGCATATTTCCAACTGCATAATGAACGACACCATGCTTTATATAGGTTGGATCGGCATGGGTGGTCACATGTGTAGCCGTTTCAAAAATTCCTCCCTGGTCAATGGCCACATCAACAATGACAGAGCCTTCCTCCATGAGTCGAACCATTTCTTCTGTTACTAGTTTAGGAGCTTTCATACCAGGAAGAAGAACCGCACCAATTACTAAGTCCGAATCCGCAACCGCTTGGGCGATCGTATATGGATTCGACATAAGTGTCGTTATAGATGAGCCAAAGATATCGTCTAATTCTCTTAATCTTGCTGCACTAACATCAAGGATCGATACCTTCGCACCAAGACCAATAGCAATTTTCGCTGCATTGGTTCCAACAACCCCTCCACCGATAATCGTAACCTTCCCACGATTTACACCAGGAACACCACCGAGGAGGATCCCTTTTCCACCCTTACTTTTTTCTAAATAGGTGGCCCCAATTTGAGCAGCCATTCTTCCTGCTACCTCGCTCATTGGTGTTAATAATGGCAAACTGCGATCGGGCAATTGAACAGTTTCATAGGAGATGGCGACTACCTTTTTCTGAATGAGTGCTTCTGTTAACGTAAAATTGGCAGCTAAGTGCAAATAGGTGAATAAAATTAATCCTTCATAAAAATAAGCATATTCACTTGGAATGGGTTCTTTTACTTTTATGACCATTTCGCATGCCCAAGCTTCAGCGGCCGTTTCAACAATACACGCTCCCGCTTCTATATACTCTTCATCAATGAAACCTGAAGCCAATCCGGCTCCCTTTTCTACGAAAACATGATGACCTTTTGTGCTTAATTGTAGGACGCCAGCAGGTGTAAGAGCAACGCGGTTCTCTTGGCTTTTGATCTCTTTTGGTACTCCGATTTTCATAGCATTCTTCCTTTCTAGTCATTTGGAAAACGCACGATGCTCTATGTTTATTTGACGAGCTCCTCTAGTTCAGACGTGACGGTTGTAAATAAGAAGTCGAGTTCTTCTTCTTTAATGGATAATGGGGGAGATAGGGTCAGAACGTTATTAAATCCAGCTACGGTTGCTCCGTTCTTCCCAATTATAAGTCCTTTTTTCTTACAGCCAGCAATCACTTGGTTCACCAAACCTACATCTAATGGTTCCTTAGTAGCTTTATCCTTTACGAGTTCAATTCCTATTAGTAACCCTTTTCCACGAACGTCCCCTACGAACGGATGGTTCAGTAATCTTGTATTTAATCTCTCTTTGAGTTGTTCTCCTAAATTTTTAGAACGATCAAATAGTTTCTCTGTTTCCATGATCTCTAGGTTTTTTAATGCAAGAGCACAAGCAGCCGGATTGCCACCGAATGTATTAACATGGCGGAA
This sequence comes from Robertmurraya beringensis, assembly GCF_042433785.1. Taxonomy (NCBI): domain Bacteria; kingdom Bacillati; phylum Bacillota; class Bacilli; order Caryophanales; family Bacillaceae; genus Robertmurraya; species Robertmurraya beringensis. The sequence goes on from NZ_JBHLUU010000127.1 coordinate 78,872, forward strand.
GTATTCGTATTCTTCACTACCTTTAAAAGCTTCATAGATTTCCTTTTTGACAGCTGTTGCTGATAATGGAAGATAGGCGCTTGTGATCCCCTTTGCCATCGTAACTATATCAGGCTGCACTCCATAATTCATGAAGCCGAATGCTTTCCCTGTACGACCAAATCCACATATTACTTCGTCAACAATTAATAGTGCTCCGTGTTTTTCACACGCTTCCTTCACGCCCATCATATAGTTATCAGGCGGAATGAGTATCCCTCCTCCGGTAATGATCGGCTCCATGATAACTCCAGCAATCGTTTCGCTAAGCTCCCATGTCATCACTCGCTCAATATCTTTGACAGAGTCGAGTTCTGAGGCTGGACTGTCCAATTGATCATTTGATCGATAAGAATCAGGTGGTGACACATGAACGAAACCAGGAGCTAGTGGTTCATATTTATACTTTCTCTGTGCCTGCCCCGTTGCAGCAAGAGACCCCATTGTGTTTCCATGGTAGGCTCGATAACGAGAAATGAATTTATATCGTGAGTGGTTCCCCATTTGCTGATGATATTGTCTTGCTATTTTAAATGCGGTTTCATTCGCTTCTGAACCGCTGTTCGAAAAAAAGATCACGTATTCGTCGCCCAAAAGTTCATTAAGCTTTTCAGCTAATTGAATCGCAGGGGTATGGCTTTGGGTGAGTGGGAAATAAGCCATTTTCTTTAGCTGCTCATACGCAGCATCAGCAAGCTCTGTCCGACCATATCCTACATTGACACACCAAAGGCCAGCCATTCCATCCAAAAAACGATTTCCTTCATGATCCGTTACCCAAGCGCCTTCTGCTTTTTCAGCAATCATCGTACCGTTTGGATTGTAAGGTTTCATGGAATGCCATACAAAGTCTTTATCTTTTGTTAGAAAATCTTCTCCTTGTTTCATTTGAGCCATCGCAAATTCCCCTTTCTCACCCAGTTATGTTTTTAATAGTCAAAACGGGATGTAATCATTTTCTTTTTTGTAAAGAAATTGACGCCATCCTTTCCATTTACATGTAAATCGCCATAAAAGGAGTCCTTCCAGCCAGAGAATGGGAAAAAGGCCATAGTTGCAGGTACACCAACATTGATTCCTAGCATGCCAGCGTCTGCTTCTTCTCGGAATTGACGAATAGCAGCTGCATCCTTTGTATAAATGGTTGCTCCATTACCGTATCGGGACTTGCTAATAAATGATAACGCTTCATCTAGATCTTTTGCCCGTAATAGGCTTAAAACTGGGGCAAATATTTCATCTTTTGCTATCTTCATATCAGGAGAAACATGGTCGAAAATCGTTGGTCCAAGAAAACTACCTTCCTTATGCAATTCCATCTCTGGTCGCCCGTCACGAACGAGAGTGGCCCCTTCTTTTACACCGATATCGATGTACTGTAACACCTTCTCGCGGTGAGAATCACGGATAACTGGTGTTAGTAATACTTCCTCATTCAGCCCATTTCCGATCAGTAATTCGTCTGCCTTCTGTTTAAGTGCAGCTACAAATTGTTCTCCATCCCCAACAACAACGACTGCACTACATGCCATACATCGTTGGCCTGCGCTTCCAAAAGCAGAGCTAATGATATGTGAAACTGCTTTTTCAATATTGGCATCAGGCATGACGACATGATGGTTTTTAGCACCGGATAATGCCTGCACTCTTTTTCCATGCGCAGCTGCACGCTCGTATACATACTTTGCAACCGGTTGTGACCCAACGAAGGAAATCGCCTTTACATCCTCATGTTCGATCAGCCCATTTACGACATCATGTGCACCATGAACAATATTGAGCACTCCTTTGGGAGCTCCGGCTTGAGTAAATAGCTCAACTAGTTCACTTGCTAAAAGAGGCGTTCGTTCCGACGGTTTTAGTACAAAGGTGTTTCCACAGGCGATCGCAAGTGGGAACATCCATAGGGGGACCATCATTGGGAAGTTAAAAGGTGTAATTCCACCGATTACCCCTAACGGATAGCGATACATTTCGGAATCAATATCTTCTGCAATATTAGATAAAGTTTCACCCATCATCAGCGTAGGAGCGCCCGCGGCAAACTCGACGCATTCAATTCCACGTTGAACCTCTCCATAGGCTTCCTTATACGCTTTGCCATTTTCTTTTACGACTAACCGGGCGAGCTTTTCATGATTTTCTGTTAATAAATAATGGTATTTATATAGAATCCTTGCTCTTTTTGGCACGGGAGTGTTTTTCCACGTTTGAAATGCAATGGTTGCTGCTTTTACTGCTTGATCAACGTCCTCTTTTGAAGAAAGGGGAACGGTTGCAATCAACTCTGAGGTTGCAGGATTAAGCACTTCCAATGAATCTGAACTATAAGACTCAACCCATTCTCCGTTAATATAGTTTTTCAACTTTACCGTATGCTTTTTGATTACTGTCATTCGTGCATCCCCCTTATAAATAATTAGTTATCTTCTAGTATTATTATCAAGGATATGCTCTCCTTGTGACATTAGACGTTTTGTGAAAAAAAGCTTGTGTTAAACTTTACATTTTGCCTTCTTTGGGGACTAACTGACGTCCTCCTTTCTCTTTCTTCAACTGGGAAGTAAGAAGGAATTCGTGAGATAAAATCATGAACTCAATGGCAAGCCTTTTTTCATGATGTAAAAAATCATCCCCAAGAAGCTTTTCTAATTTTTCAATACGATGGTAGAGCGTTTGACGAACGATAAATAAGCGCTTAGCGGTTTCCTGTTTGGACCCGTTACAGGCTAGATATGTTTTTAATGTTTCTAATAACTTTCCATTGTACATATCGTCATAGGTTAGAACGGGTTCGAGATACTCCATGACAATTTCTTGTAGATTAACATGTTTATTTAATAACGAAATAAGGCGGAAAATATGCAGATCATCATAAAAATGACATTGAGAAGGTACGGTTAACCGGTCTTGGATGCGGATCGTTTCTAAGGAGGTTAAATAGCTTTCATGAACATGGGCTAATTGTGGGACAAATTTACCTATAGCAAGTACAAATGGGGTTGTTTGCTTAGACATTCTTAAATCTGATTTTTCTAATCGTTGAATCCCTTCCTTCATCCGGACCTTCCACGTTGAAGCGTTTCGTTCGTTAATGAAGATAAAAGTAATCGTATGCTTCTTCTCAATGGAAAAGAGTGTAAATCCTTGAGGTTCAAAAAAAGCACGAACGTATAAATTGAAATAGGTAATATCAAGCGTGGAAAAGTCTGAGATTGATTCTAACTTAAATTGACAAACAACTGCCCCCTTCGGCTTAATTTTGGGGAAATGATAGCCCAAATAGTCATGAATAGCATCTTCGCTATGTTCCCCATCGAGCCAAGCTGTAAGCCATTCAGATTCCTCAATCCTTTTTTTCTCTTCTACATATAGTTGTCTCAAAAGGAGCTGCGCCAGTGCGGTTGCGGTTCGATCGAGTATTAAGTGATCAAATTCTGTAAGAGTGCGGTTTTCCGCAAGAAGATATAATTCTGCATATGTATCTCCTAAAATATGAATGGGGATTTTTGTTATCGTTTGAGGGGCGAAATCGGCACCTTGATTAATCTCATCATGAATCAGTTGAATAAATTTCTTTTTTTCACTTGTTTTTACATCTGGTGAAAATTGCATTTCTTGATTGTTAAAGACAATCACTACTTGAATCTGTAAGTATTCCTTTGTAAACTGAAGGATTTCCTTTGTATGGCCGAACGTAAGTAGTTTTTTGTTTAGTTCCTGTGTGTAGCTTTCAAGCTCCGATATCATTTGATATTGTCGATTGATAAGGATGGAATGAATATCTTGTGTGATTTCAACGAACGGTACTTCATTGTGAAAAATGAGTAAGGGAAATTGGTGCAGGTTACAAAGATCAATCACTTCATTTGGTATATGCGTGGTGTATGTACCTAGTTCAATGCATAATCCGGAAGCATGTACTTCAATTAATTGCTCCACAACAGATAAAAATAACTCCTTGTTATCATGTAGTAAGGCACAAGTGGATAAAATAAATTCTCCTCCACGCAAAAGCTTGCGAATATTTGTTACCTCTACAATATGTACCCACTTGACTGGTCGAATAAGTCCCTCTTCACCTGCGAGAATCTCAATTTCTTCAAAATGTTTTCTTTGTAATAAATCTCCTACTGTAATATATGATTTCAAGAAACAGCCCCCTTCCCACTTCAATTGTAAAAACGTGAGTCACTCAGACATTGTCTGTGTGACTCGCGTTTGTGTTAAGCTCCTTTTTGCTGTTTTAGTTTTATGATCATTACAGAGAAATACTTACGCCCTTCAGCTGTAGCTACATGTAAGGTGACGGTTTCTTTTTCATCAGATTGTTCGTTCATAAAGTCAACAAAAGATCCGCTTAATGTTTCTGTGACACTTTTTATCGTAAATCCTTTTTGAATGAAAAAATCAATCTTATCTCTTTCCTGAAGATATTGTTGGTATTCGGACATAAGGTGTCCCCCTTTTATACTTGTGTGTTAATTGGCTCTGTGACAAGAACAGATTCTTTTCCTGCTTCTATATCCCAGTCACGTCCGACGGAGATACCGAGGTATTTTTCATCGCTAGGATCCACGAGCTCAGCTTGCTCATATTTTTGAAACCACCAATACTTGGCTAAGAAATAGTAAATAATGGCCCCTACCAAGAATCCAACAATAAAGGAGTACGTTGATAAATAGTATGCTGCTGCGCCTCCAATGATCCATGAAATCATTCCAGCAAGATTGACACCATTCATATATTTGAATTGCCCATCTGCCTCGTATAGGTCTGTCACGTTTACTCTTCTTTTACGAATCACATAATAATCGGTAAATAAAATACCAACGATGGCTGATAAAATCCCACCAATCACGAGTAGAGCTGGAACAATTACTCCAAATAAGCTCCATGGCTGAACAACAATTCCAATGACACCGGCGATGATTACTCCAACCCAGAACGGAACTTTCGGACCGCCAACATTGGAAAAAATCGTCGCCGCTGGAATAACATTTGCAGATGTATTGGTTGACCATTGTGCTAGAACGATCATAAGGAGAAGAATACCTAGAATAAAGCCAGTAGCTGCTTCCTGTAGAGCAACGACCGGATCATAATTTAATACAGCAATATAGGACACTGCACCGATAATGACCATAAACGTGTTTGTAATTGGCATGGCAATGATATTCCCAAAAATTTGAGCTTTGTTTCGTTTAAACCAATTTCTTTCGTTTTTTGGAGCCTTGATAAAACGAGATAAGGAAGGCATATCTGCGGCAAGAGTTGCCCAAAAGCCCATATTTGCCATAACAACAACCATAAATGCGGTTAAGGCAGCACCACCAGTAACCGGACTTTCCACCCAAGTCCAAACGTCTCTTCCTTGCTCAATCGCTTTGTCAGAAAGGGATGTATACATCCAGGCAGAGATAATAATGATGATCGGAGCGGCAAGGTCAGCGAACCGTTCAATTGCTTTAATTCCTAAGGCGGTGTTTACTAGTTGAACGGTAGCAAACAACACGAAGCAAATAAACCAATTATCAAATTGAAAAAGTGCATTTAGTATTCCGTTCATTGCAGTTGCACCAAAATACGTATTAATACCAAACCAACAAGCAGCGGTTACTCCACGAACGATGGAAGGGATATGAGTACCGATCGTTCCAAAAGGGGCTCTCATATAGACTGGGAAGGATAATCCATGTTCGATTCCGATGTCTCCAATTATTGTCATAAAGATTCCGATTGCGACTGAACCAATGATCGTTGCTACAATTACCCAGCCAAGAGGAAGACTCTGTACACCAGAGCCACCAATCGCAAATGCTGCTAAAACGACTGCCATCCCTACCCAAATAATTGAAAAACCTAATGATCCAATTTTCTTATCGCTGTGGGAAATGGGAAGTAAATCTGGAGACTTTAAATAACCACTACTTTTTTTCATTAAACCACTCCTTTTCTAGTTTTTAATATATAAAATTTTCTGATAATGGAATTATCAGAAAATTTATATCCCTTCCCATTTGCATTTTTTGATTTAAATTGGTACGGAATTGTTTTCCGTTTCAAGCGTTTTTCCGTACCTTGCTCGTTTAATGTATTTTCCTCCACCAATTGTTCCGATAAAAGCTTTGTCACGAATGACAAATTCTCCTCTAGAGAGAACCGACACGGGTTCACCAATTACCTCCATTCCTTCAAAGGCATTGTAATCAACCGCCATATGGTGAGTTTTTGCTGAGATCGTGCGCTCAACATTCGGGTCAAATATGACGATATCCGCATCTGTACCAACCGCAATAGTTCCCTTTTTCGGATAAAGACCAAAAAGCTTTGCAACCTTTGTAGATGTGATATCTACAAATTGGTTTAAAGAGATTCTTCCTTTTTTTACACCTTCAGAAAACAAGATGGATAATCGGTCTTCGATGATGGGACCTCCATTTGGAATTTTTGAAAAGTCACCCTTACCAAGACTTTTTTGGCCATCAAAATCAAAGGAGCATTGATCGGAACCTATCGTTTGCAGCTCACCTGTTTTGAGAGCATTCCATAATACATCTTGGTTCCATTTTTCACGCAATGGCGGTGACCACACGTATTTGGCTCCCTCGAAATTTGGTTTTTCAAGATAGGACTGATCAAGAACTAAGTATTGTGGACAGGTTTCTCCCCAAATATCAATACCTTTTGAACGAGCTTCTGCTATTTTCCTAGCTGCCTCTGCACAAGAAACATGCACGACGTACAGTTGTGAATCAGCTAGCCCTGTTAAAGTAGCCGCTCTTCCAGTTGCTTCCCCCTCGACCTCAGGTGGTCGGGTTAATGCATGGTAAATAGGGTCTGTCTGATTCAACTCAAGTGCTTTCTTTGTTAAGAAGTCAATCACATCCCCATTTTCGGCATGTACCATCACGAGTGCTCCATGCTCCTTCGCCGCTAATAAGGTACGGAATAAAGTCTCGTCATCCGCCTGAAATACATTTTTGTATGCCATAAACACTTTAAAGGATGTGATTCCCTCTTCCTTCATGATTGTTGGTAGCTCTTCTAGTACTTGGTCATTAATTTCACCGATCATTAGATGGAAGCTGTAGTCAATTACCGCTTTTTCTTTTGACTTATCGTGCCACACTTTGATGGAATTTTTTAATGGTTCCCCCTTATTGGTCAAACAAAAGTCGATAACGGTTGTCGTTCCACCAAAAGCTGCCGCGATTGTCCCTGTTTCGAAATCATCTTTTGTTACGGTGCCGCCAAATGGCATATCTAGATGTGTATGAGGATCGATTCCACCGGGAAACACGAATTTTCCTGTTGCATCAATCACTTCTGCGTCGTTCGAAGGGAGGTTATGACCGATTTGATGAATGGTTCCATTTTCAATGAGTATGTCAGCTTGATACGTATCTGTTGCTGTTACGACCGTTCCGTTTTTGATTACTTTTTTCAAGTCTGTTTCCTCCTTTAATGATCTATCTTTTTATAATGTCTGCATCACAAGCTATGGCACCTAGTGCTGCTTGCCTTTCGTTCCAAGTCATAGGTGGCAGCTCGTTTGGTAGTTCAACCATGTCAATTGCACCGTCAACAGGACAAACAATCGAGCATAAATTACAACCTACACAATCTTCTTCTCGTACTCGTAAGATACTTTCTCCATTTGCTCCTTTTAACATATCAATGCACTGGTGAGAAGTGTCCTCACACGCGATATGACATTTATTGCAATTGATACATACATCGTTATTAATTCTTGCAACGATTTTATAATTAAGGTCCAGATTTCCCCAATCAGAGTATTTTGGCACAGATTTCCCCACAATATCCATGACCGAAGCGATTCCTTTGTCATCTAAATAATTGTTTAAGCCTTCAATCATATCCTCAACAATTCGGAAGCCGTGATGCATGGCAGCTGTACACACTTGGACGCCTGTCGCTCCCATCAACAAAAATTCCACGGTATCTCTCCAGTATGAGATTCCACCAATTCCAGAAATCGGAACATTAATATGGGGATTTCTCGCACATTCACCGACCATATTTAAAGCAATCGGCTTTACTGCGGGTCCGCAATATCCGCCGTGCGCTCCTTTACCAGCAACATGAGGAATGGTGTTCCAAGTATCAATATCGACACCAGCTAAGCTATTGATGGTATTGATCATACTGATGGCATCGGCACCACCCCTTGTTGCTGCCTCAGCTGTAACGGTGATATCGGTAATATTCGGCGTGAGCTTAACAATGACGGGTGTTTGGGCAACTTCCTTTACCCAATACGTTTGTTTTTCGACTAGCTCAGGTACTTGGCCAGAGGCTGATCCCATTCCTCTTTCTGCCATTCCGTGCGGGCAACCAAAATTGAGCTCTAACCCGTCTACACCTATTGCTTCTACCTTTTTGACAATCTCATGCCACTTTTCTTGTTTGGGCTCTACCATAAGAGAAGCAATGATTGCGTGATTGGGGAATTTCTTTTTGGTTTCCGCGATTTCCTTCAGATTCACCTCAAGTGGTCGATCGGTGATCAGTTCAATATTGTTAAAGCCTGCCACTCTTTGCCCATTAAAGCTTACAGCAGCAAATCGAGATGAAACATTCAGAATCGGTTCTCCAAGCGTTTTCCAAACAGCGCCACCCCAACCCGCCTCAAAGGCTCTCTGCACTTGGTATCCAGAGTTTGTCGGGGGAGCTGAAGCGAGCCAGAAAGGATTCGGGGATTGAATCCCTGCCAAGTTGATACGTAAATCTGCCATCATCATACCTCCTTGAATTGAGTAGCCCTTGATTAGGCGGTTTCAGATACGGTTTTGTTAATCATTTGGTGGATGGCGTGTGCAGTTTTCTTTCCTTGTTGTGCTGCGGAAACAACCATCGCTTCTCCTTGACCTTTTCCGAAAATAACATCTCCACAAGCAAATACTTTTTTGTTGGAGGTTTGGTATGTGTTTTCGTTAATAGTAACGACTCCACCATCATGCTCGAGGTTCATCTCCTCGATGAGATTTACGTATCTAGACTGGCCAATCGCTTTTATAACAGCATCCACTTCTAATTGAAATTCAGATCCTTTTACCGGAACAGGCTTCCTTCGACCATCCTCACCTGCTTCGGTTAGTTCCATCTTAATACATTCGATGGCTTTTACATTCCCAAGCTGATCTCCGATAATTCTGACGGGTGCGGTTAACCATCTGAACTCGACTCCATCCTGCTTAGCAAATTCATATTCAAAGTCATACGCAGTCATTTCCTCGAGAGTTCTTCTGTATAAGATCTTTACATTTTCAGCTCCGAGTCGAACAGAACAAGTCGCGCCGTCAATTGCCGTATTACCGGCGCCGATAACAACGACTTTTTTTCCAAGGAACTCATTAGTAATAGGACTTGTTTTCGTTTGTTTTACAAACTCAATCGCATCATATACTCCTTGTAAATCTTCACCCTCAATTCCTATATTAGGAACACTAGACATGCCAATCGCTAAAATAACCACATCATAGTTTTCTAGAATTTCTTGGACAGAGATGTCGATGCCAACCTTTGTGTTTGTCTTAATTTTCACATCGACACTTTCCACTTGTTCGACTTCCCAGAACGATACTTCCTTTGGCAGTCGGAACGAGACAATACCGTACGTATTCAATCCGCCAGCATGTTCAGCTGCTTCAAAAATGGTAACGTCATAGCCGAGGATACCGAGCTCTCTCGCAGCAGATAGTCCGGCAGGTCCACCACCGATTATGGCAACCCTAGTACCGTTTTTCTTACCAGCTTTAAAAAGAATTTGATTATTTTTCATAGCCCAATCGGTAGCATATCGTTGTAGGTTTCCAATCATAATTGGTTTAGTAGAATGGTTGAGTACACATGAGCCTTCACATAATTCTTCTGTTGGGCAGACACGGGAGCAGCTTGCGCCAATTGGATTGGCTGACATGATGGTGGTTGCGGAACCTTTTATATTTCCTGAGGCTATTTTTTTAATGAAGGTTGGGATATCAATCCCTGTTGGACAGGCTGTAATACAAGGTGCATCATAGCAATAAAGGCAGCGATTTGCTTCCTCTACCGCCTCTCGATTGGAAAGTCCGGGATGGACCTCCTGAAAGTTAGCAGCTATATGATCGTAGGAAATTCTCGATTGTTTTACCGTACTCAAATGTAAATACCCCCTCTAAGCTTTTTGTTTTTTTCTTGCTATCTAAATTGAGGTCATTTTCTCATACGTTTCCGGACGTCGATCACGGTAAAACTGCCAAACATCTCTTACTTCTCGAATCATTTTTTTATCCATTACTCCAATGATTACTTCATCTTTGTCTCGGCTACCCATGGCCACAAAGCTTCCTCTTGGATCAACGAGGTACGACTGGCCATAAAATTCGCCCATATTCCATGGACCTTCATAGCCAACCCGATTGATAGCGGCCACGTAATAACCGTTGGCAACTGCATGGGCAGGTTGCTCAAGCTTCCACAAGTATTCGGAGGTTCCAGAAACTGTGGCGGAAGGGTTAAACACAATCTCTGCTCCATTAAGTCCTAGTACTCGAGCACCTTCTGGAAAATGTCGGTCATAACAAATGTACACTCCGATTTTTGCAAATGCGGTATCAAATACGGGGTATCCTAAGTTTCCAGGCTTGAAATAGTATTTTTCCCAGAAGCCATAACCCTGATCACCTACAGCCACATGCGGGATATGGTGTTTGCGGTATTTTCCTAAATAAGCACCGTCCGCATCAATGACAGCTGCCGTATTATAATAAGTGGCAATGCCCTCACGCTCATAGATTGGAAGAATAATTACGACTCCCAGTTCCTTCGCAAGTTCCTGAAATAGCTTTGTTGTGGGACCATTAGGAATTTCCTCTGCCGCATCATACCATTTTGTATTTTGCTCAGAACAAAAGTAGGGTCCGTAAAAGATTTCTTGTAAACAAACAATTTGTGCCCCTTTTTCCTTTGCTTCACGAACGAGAGTGATATGTTTTTCGATGGCTTTTTGTTTATGAACCTCAACGGGCTCTTTTCCATCCACGTCGTTGCTTGCCTGAATTAAACCAATGGTTACTTGATCTGCCATTCTCTTTATTCCCCCTAATCCCAAAAATACTTTTCTATTTTTCTTGAAATATAAAAACTAATAGCATAGGAGCATGGATTCTTCATGTACATCTTGTACATTATATTTCTTGTAAATGGACAGTATCCCTCCTATTTTTATACTGAATGCAGAAAAATCTAAACTTTTAATTAATTTTACAATTGCTTGTTTTCCATCGCATGATACATTATGTAAAATCCTTCTAGCCAATAGCTAGTCACTTTGTTAATTTTGACTGGAGTATGTGAGATATTTTGACGAGTTGTTCTATAAAGGTAGTAGAGAATATTTTTTACAAGAAGAGTATTTGTCATAGTGGAATATGTTGTGTGAAATTATGTAACAAAAATTGAATTAAGCCCATTATAATACTTACAACCTAGTGACTGAGAACTATTTTGTTAGATATCATTACGTCCTTTTTATTATCATATAAAAAACCACTTCCTTTTGAAGAAGTGGTTTTGAAACTGTCCATCTCAGGCAGACAAATACCTGTGATTTGTCCACGAAGGGTGTCTGTCACCAGCTTAGCGGTTGCGAGAGCTTTGGCGAGGGTGGACACGATTTTGACTTTATTAAAGTTTAGGCCCAGTTGGACTGACGTTTGGGCGATTTCTGGGCGCAACCCAGAAAGAACGGTATTCACACCGATTAAGTCAAGTGCTTCTATTAGCTGAAATAACTTGTGGGCAACCATTGTGTCGATCATTACGACCCCAGAAAGGTCAATAAACAACACGGTTATTCCTTTTGAGGAACATTGCAACAAAGTATTCTCTATAATAAACCTGGATCGATTTGTATCAATTTCCCCAGTTAATGGTAATAATGCAGCGTTATTATCGATAGCGATAACGGGAGAGGCTAATTCATTTATTAATTCCTGCTGTGCACGCAGGCGGCTCTCAGTATATTCATTTAATTCCTCAACCAATCGTAGCATCACAAGCTTAAAGGCTTTAATAATCATACGATTCCATACATTTATTGAGTGTCGGTCATATGTCCCCTCATGGATGGTCGCAAACTCTTGAAGAAAATCTAGATACTGGTCTTGTACTCTAAAAAACTCTCGTAATGTAAAATGGTTAGGAGTTTGGAAATGTGGTTCATCCTTAACAATTTCTAGTATCCAATTTTGTATGTCTTGTGTGAATTGCTCTTCATCTTTAATAAATATTTCGCAAAGCTGTAAGTGAAAACGATAGTTTTGCTGTTTTAAGTTTTCAATGACTTCAGGATCCTTGGAAGAATACACTCCGGCAGGATCACTCTTATCCAAGGAAGCATACCAGTCTTCTGTTAGCTGCCAAGATTTATCAAGTAAAAACTTATGTAGCTCTTTATTTCTATGCATTCATTTTCCCCCTATGTAATCGCGATCGTAGCAACATAAATATGATGCTACATTTATAACCACACTCGCATGTTTTCAACTCGTTTTGTGATTTGGTTCTCATCTAATCGCTCTAAAAAAGGAATCATGTATTTCCTTGATAATCCGAGTATTTCTTTTGCTTTCCCTACATCAAACTCTATATTCGTTTCAGCTTTAAGCCTATTCACTGCTTCTGTAAAAACCTCTCCATGATAGTAATAGGATTCGTCAAGAGAAATAATCATTTCTCGTTCGATCCAATATCTTTTAACGTCCTCGACTAAGGCGTCTGGAATTCCCGCTCCTTTAATATATTCCTGTAAATATTTTACTTGAAGACCATCTCTTTTTAAATCATTTAATAGGTTGTCTGTTCGTTTCATCCAACTAGGCGGAACATGAGGAGTAAAAGAGGATAAGGAAACAAATTGTCCCTTTCTCTGAAACAGATTCGTAGCAGACCCTTGTTCAATTACATATTCGACTAACGACTTCGGATACCATTTTTGTAAGCCTTGTAGGAGCTCGGCTTTATTGACCCCATTGCGTAGTGGGAACTGGTTATGGTAGTCATTTAAACGATCGAACAATTCTTCCTCAACATCCTTAATGATGGCTTGTAGGGTGTATTCCTTGCTAGAGTAGTGGATAAATTCTTCCCCAGCAAGAGCAAGAGAAACTTCCTCCTGATCGAGAGAGGTCCGCTTAATGAGTTCATCGATGGACAAACTCTTGGCCTCGATTAACGCGGCAGTTAAGCGTTCGGCCGGTGACCCTTCTTTCTTTTTCGCCAACTCTTCAATCGTTTGATGTCCGAAACGGTACTTCTCACCTTTAGGATCGATAACCCAGCCCCCGCCGATCGTTTCCTGTGGGCTAGGTCTGCGTAAAATAAAACGATCTCCACGCTTTGTGACGATTTCCTCCTCGAGTCTTAATTGACAAAGGATTTCCCCACTTTCAGCTTTCAGTTCATTACGGTCAAAAAATACAATTCTTCCCATCACTTCGGCCGTTCCGATATGACATTTAATCGGCATTCTTTGCTTTACCAGATATTCAAGGTCCTCTACCATGTGGATGGCAACGTCAACTGTACGAGTGATATTAAAATGCTCGGAGGAAACAAGTACATCGCCGCGTTCAATTTCCTCTTTAGATACGTTTGATAAATTAATCGCTACTCTTTGACCAGCGAACGCTTGTTTAGCTGGTTCGTGGTGAACCTGAAGCTGCCTTGCTCTAACTTCAATTCCTCGAGGCATAATCGTAAGAAGTTGACCTTCCTCAACCGCCCCTTCATACAGGGTCCCTCTTACAACCGTTCCCTGTCCTTTTACGGTGAATACTTGGTCGATTGGCAAGCGAAATGGTCCCTTTGTATCACGAACGTCTTGCTGTTCTAGCGTTTTTATAATTTGTAATTTAAGTTCGTCAATTCCTTTATGTGAAAGGCTGTCAACAAGGACGTAAGGAGAGTTTTCAAAGACCGTACCGTTTAATTCTTCATAAATATCATCTTTTACTAATTCTGAAAATTCCTCATCGACCTTGTCCATTTTTGTAATCGCAACAATACCTGAATGTATTCCTAAAAATCCGAGTATTTCAAGATGCTCCTTTGTTTGTGGCATAACTCCTTCATCTGCTGCGACGACAAGAACGACCAAATCGATACCTGCCACCCCAGCAATCATTTGCCTAATAAATCGCTCATGTCCCGGAACGTCAATTACTGATATTTGTATATTTTCACTCTCATATAAGGGGGCGAACCCTAGTTCTATCGAAATTTGTCGTTCTTTTTCTTCTTTTAAACGATCGGTATCAACATTGGTCAGTGCCTTCGTGAGTGTTGTTTTTCCGTGGTCAATATGACCAGCCATGCCTATTGTAAAATATCGTTTTTCCATGTTTGCACCTACTTTAATGTTCTCCACTCTTTTACTTTATCTTTAAAATGTTAATTGCTCAACTTTTTTGGTGTATGGTTACCTGCCGTTTCCCATTATGATATGGAATAAAACTGTAATGGAATTGTAATAGAATTGTAATAGAATGATTCCAATGCTCACCTTGGATAAGCTGAACATTCATACCAATTATTACTATTTTATTCCTCTAATAATCTAAAAACCAGGAGTAAAGTAATTTACTCCTGGTTTTGGTTAATTAATAAATTGAAAGTGAGTAGTACTTCCACTCTGGCTAGCAACAACCTCTAGTCGCACATCAATTCGTTCCTTTAGCTCAGGTACGTGTGATATGATCCCAACTAGTCGTCCGCTACTTTGAATGTCAATGAGTGCCTCAATCGCTTGGTCAAGTGATTCTGGGTCCAACGTACCAAAGCCTTCATCAATAAACATCGTCTCTAGAGAAACACCACCCGCATAATTCTGGACAACATCAGCTAGTCCAAGTGCTAAAGAAAGTGAGGCTTTAAAGCTCTCTCCACCAGATAATGTTTTTACGTGACGTTCTTGACCCGTATATGAATCAATGACGAGGAGCTCAAGTCCGCTTTGTGTGTTCCCTTTTGATTTATCCATTTTTCGAAGCAGTTGGAATCTTCCACTCGTCATTTTTTGCAATCGTCCATTCGCTTCTCTTAAGATGTCGTCTAAAAAAGAACCGAGAACATATCTCTCAAATGTGATTCGTAGATTATTGTTGCCTTTTGAAATATCGGCAAGATTACCAATTATTTTGTACTGTTCTTCCATTTGCTTCATTTCTTTGTTCAAGGAATAAATCGTTTCTAATATCTGTTCGTTTTCTCGCTTTTTAAAGTTTAAGTCACTCTTTTGATCTTCAATCTCTTTAATTTCCTGAGTCATTTTATCAATGAGGTCAGTTAATTCTTGAAGATGGGGCATGGGTACATCCTTTAATTGTCCTTCTAATTCTGTGTAGCGATCGGTTGCTGAGCGAAGTGACTCACGATAGTGTGTAATCTCTGTTTCCATTTGTTGAAGTTCCACTTCGGAGCGCTTTGCTGTTTCATATTGCTTATAGTTTTGAAAGCCTTGTTGTTCTAGTTTTTCCTTAAACACTTCTCGCTCCACTTGAAGCTCGTCCTGTTTCGTCTTCTTTGACTGATGGACTGACTGAAGCTGTCCTTCAATCGTGGAAAGGGAAACTTTAGAATTTTGTAGTGCTATTTGTGCCTGTTCAAGCTTGGTGTTGAGTTCGTGTAACTGGCTTTGCTGACGGATTACTTCTAGGTCGAACATATCAACTGAACGAAGTGCTTCAGGAATTGTTTCTTGAAGTCTAGTAAAATGGCTGTTTTTTTCAACGAACGAGAGTCTAGCTTCCTGGTAGGATTCGTCTAGCTCTTTGGCCTTCAGTGTCCATTCCGCCTTTGCTGTTTCTAGTTTCTTTAGGCCCTCCACAATTGTATCCAGCTGTTCAAGACCTGTTTGTAATTTTAGTTGCTCCGCCCAGACATCACTTTTCTTACTTAAAACGGTCTCTTTGAAAGTAGATAGTTCCTCAATTGAAAAATCAGGCTTACTCGCTTGTAAAGACTCTAGTGTTTGAGAGACTAATAGTGTGGAGGCTTCCACGCTCGATTGTAACTTGTAACTTTGTGACTGTCCTTCGTTTCTCTCTTTCTCTAATACTTCAAGCTGTTGTTTCGCAGCTTTCAAATCGGCTTCATTTGGAATGGTTTTATCTTCCAGATGAGTCGGTTTTGGATGGTGTTCTGACCCGCAAACTGGACAAGGAGCACCGTTTTGAAGCTTACTGGCTAGTATAGAAGCTTGTCCATGCATCCAGCTGTTTTCTAGTTCTTCCACGAGAGATTTGGAATCCAAGTAGCGTGCAATTGTTCGCTCAAACTCCGCTTGTTTTCGATTGTATTTCTCTTCTAAAGTTAACAGGTTTTCCCTCTGTTTTTCTAGCGAAGAAATTAGATCTGCTTCACGCTTTAACTCTTCAAGGAGGTTTTTGTTTTCTAGAAAAACAAGTTTGCTTGCATCTATTTCTTCTTTTTTCTGGGCGTATAATTTAAGACGATGTTCAATTTCTGTTCCCTTTTTTTCCGCTACTGTCTTGTCCTCTTCCAGTTTTTTACATTGTAGTTGAAGGTCGCGGATTTCAGCTTCAAGTTTCGCATAAGAGTGTACATCGTCCTTTAAGGATCTCAGTTTGTGTATTCCTTCCTCTAATGCTCTTCTTTGAGGTTCTTTTTCCTTTTCGGCTTGCCATGCTTCTTCAAGTTTTTGCCCTTGAACCAACAATGCCTTTTGCTTTTCTTCCAAGTCATTCGCTTGAGTTTCGTAAGCGGTTAGTTCTTTTTTTAACCTAGAACATAGTTGCTCTTGCTGTAGCAAGAATATCGCTTTTTTTCCTAATTCTACGTCATGCCTTTTTTTCTCAAACATTTCCTTTTGGCTTTCAAGGCGCAGCTTGTTCTGAAGGGCATTTTCCTTTGCTTCGAACTGTTTTATAACGATTTCTGCCTCATAAAGCTTTTTTTGCTCTACTTGACGCTGTTGATTTTTTTCCGATATTTCTTTTTCAAATAACGAGATTTGCTCTGTCATTGCTTGAATTTCTTCTATTAATGCCGGTACAATAACAAGATCATTTGTACTGCCCGCTTCCATATACTCTTTTAAATCCTCTGTAAACAAGGCGTGTATTTTTCGAATCGCAAGGTTACGGTCTGCAAGCTGTTTTTCTACAGCTGCTTTTAAAGAAGCGGCTTCTTCTTTTAGCTTTTCCTCAATTTTCTTATACAGCTGAGTATGGAATAAGCGTTGCAGGATGGCTTCTTTTTCTTTGCTATCAGAGGTTAATAACTTTCTAAATTCCCCTTGTGGGATCATAATAATTTGGCGGAATTGATTGCTGTCAATCAGCATGATTTGTTTTATTTTTTCATCCACATCACGAACATTAGATGCGACGATTTGCTTCGTTCCATCCTCATCGTATACATACAGCTCAGCTTTTGCGCCAATTGAGGTAACCCCATCACCCCGTGCCTTTTTCTTTTCTTGTTGAGGAGAACGACTAATCTCATACGTTTTGCCTCGAAGAAGAAATTCCAATGATACCTCTGTTAATGTATCGTTGTCGGCAAATTGGCTACGAAGCTCTGGACCATTTCGATCTTCCCCACTCGCTTTTCCATAGATGGCATAGCTAATTCCGTCAAAAATGGTTGTTTTTCCTGCCCCTGTTTTCCCAGAGATGACAAACATCGTTCTGTTTCCAAGCTCGGAAAAGTCAATCACCTCTGTACGAGAGTATGGGCCAAATGCCTGCATGGTTAGCTTCAAAGGTCTCATTTTATAGTTCCTCCTTTAAGACACTCTCGATGACCCCTGTCATAATCCTTTTCTTTTCAGGCGAGAATTCTTCTGAAGTCATTTCTTTATAAAACTGTTCAAATAGATCAAGTTCCGATTTCCTTTCCTGACCGATCACATTGAGTAATTTCTTTTCCTTCATATCCTTTAACACGGTCTGTCTTTCTAAATGAAGGACATTTGGATAGACATGACGAAGCTTTCCGATCGGATCAAGTAATGCCCCTTCGTCTAGTAACGTAATACTCAAATAATCATCGACCTTTTGTTTTTCGTAAAAGCTCGTATCCAAAAGTTCATCTAAGTATCCAACGAGTTCACGCATGTCCTGTTTGGGTGTTAAGGAACGGTAACGAATGGTAAAATCACCTTTTTCATCCATCTCTACGATCTGAATGGATTTCTTCTGCTTCGCTTCTGAGAAGGAATATTTTAATAGAGATCCAGAATAGAAGATTTTATCATGTTTAATAGCATCAGGACTGTGCAAATGACCTAAGGCTGTATAATGGAAAGGAGTAAATAAATCCTGTGAGACACAACCGGATCCTCCTACAGATAAGGACCGTTCAGAATCCGATGACTCTCCTCCTAAGACGAAGGCATGTCCGACGAATACATTTGGTGTGTTCGGGTCTAACTGCTCTTCTATTTTTCCAATGATCCTCTTCATTGCTTCCTGATGACTATGAATGCTTTCCTCATTTAATAATTGGCGAATAATTCCAGGTTCTGAATAGGGGACACAGTAAAAGTTCACCCCATTTATTTGTACAGGTTGAAAGTTTGCTTCAGGTTTCCCTGTTAAGTATAATTGACTATTTCGATACCAGGAGGTTCCAAAGGATAAACGTTCGGCACTATCATGATTCCCGGCGATGGCCACGATGGGAATATTTAGACCTACATTCATTTCGAACAATACTTGGTCGAGCAGTTCAACCGCTTCAGTTGGTGGAACAGAACGATCGTATAGGTCTCCTGCAATGACAACCGCATCGGGCTGCTCCTCAGCAACCACTTGGATAAATTGGTTTAATACTTCTTTCTGGTCGTCCGTCATATATATACCGTGGACGAGCTTTCCTAAATGCCAGTCCGCTGTATGAATAAATTTCAAACCTTCCACCTCGTTTGTTTAGTGTATTTTTCTATTATAACAGAACGTGCATTCGTTTTTCTTTACATATTTTTGTAAGTTCATATTTTCAGCAAATAAAAAAGCAGTTTAACCGCAAGTGGTTAAAACTGCTTGAAAGGTTATAGGAATTATTTTTTTGTTACGTTAGCAGCTTGAGGTCCTCGTGCACCTTCTACTACTTCAAATGATACTTCTTGACCTTCTTCAAGTGTTTTGAAGCCTTCAGCTTGGATGGCAGAGTAATGAACGAATACGTCGTTACCGTCTTCAGCTTCGATAAAACCGAAACCTTTTTCAGCATTGAACCATTTTACTTTTCCGTTTTTCATCTCAAAATCCCCCTACTGGCTGTTGAAAGCCATGCCTTAAATTACCATTTACAACGTATAGCATTTGTAAACATTACGCATCCAAACGTGGAACAAAGTCGTACAAAAACTCTAACACGGTGCAGAACGGTTACCCTAAATTTAGCATCATCGCCTATTTCTGTCAATAAATTTTGACCTATATTGTCTATAAAATTTAGAAAGTTAGGAAAATTAACATTAAGTGATTTCGCGAATTCGGTCAGGTAGACTTTGGATGGATTGGACGACTGCGTCTAATTTTGCTTCTACCCGATGAAGCAAATATAAAGTTACTACAATCGGAAATCCGACATCACTAATGAACGCAATAAGCTGTTCCACTAGCCTCAGCTCCTTTCTTATTAAATATGAAGGTATGGGTGTTTTTTATCTCTAGTATCCTTCTACTCTCTATATATATTTTATGTAGTGATTTGGACAGGTTTTGAAATAATAATTTTTCATATGGAGGACATGAATGCAAACCAACACCGACAAGCCTTCATATCATGTTAGTAGCATGATTAGGAGGTGAGAATAATGGACTTAGCATCATTTTTAAATGAAAATTACTATATGCTAGTACCAGCTCTCTGGGTTCTTGGATTTGCACTTAAACGTACACCTAGCGTACCGAACTGGTCAATTATTTGGGTCTTATTAGGGTTTTCCCTTGTATTCGGAGTCATTGCTTGGGGTTTTTCCTACACAGGAGTAATTAACGCGATCATCGCAGCCGGAATTGCCGTACTCGGCCACCAAATGGTCAAACAAACAATCAAAAAAGGGTGACAAAAAAGGGTGTCAGACACCCTTCGTGGACAAATGTAGGATAAGTGTCTTTTTAGGGTGTCTGACACCGCTCGTGGACAGAATTGCCGCTTTTGTCCGTCTGGGGTGGACAGTGCTGCATTGATTTTTCTTTTTGGTTTTATTTTAAATATGTGAGGGTATATAAGGAATGGAATAACAAGATTTTATTCCCATCCACTCCCCCCTGGATGAGATATGGATAGGCTGCTTGATATGCGGAGGCAAAATCCTTTTCCAATGAAAAAAGCCACCCATTTAGGCGGCCCTTTTATGATATTAGAACGATACGAGAATCCATTCGTCCTGAACAAATACACTATATCCGGTGTAGTTCTCACCTTCCACACTAATCGTTTCCCCCGTGGATGCCGCTTTTCGTATATCGTCGGCAATAGGTCCCACTAGGTTAAACTCTCCTGTTTTTTCAAAAATGCTTACTAGTAATTCTACATTTGCCTTAGGAACTGCTTTAAGTCCTGTAGACATCTGAAATACAACTTCCCCATTCTTTACCATGGCAAAAACATCACTATTTGGGATGGCATAAAAACCTGCCCCTAATTCACTCGCTACATTTATATAAACAGAAAACTTTTCATCTGTAATTTTCTCATATGTTGATCCAAACAACTCGACTGAATCCGGAACCTGTGTTTCTTCCCCTTTGCTCACGACCTCCGTGGTTTCTGCAGCTGGTTCTGAAACAACCGCAACTACTTCGATCACCTCTTCTTCTTCGGAAGCAACTAAAAAAGCCGACTCGTTATCCATTGTTTTTCCTAGGGAGACCTCTGCTCTTTTTGGAACATCATGGCTTACATTTGGTGATGATTCCTGATCGCCTGTAACATTTGCACCAACACCTAAAAAACGTGAAAAACTAACAACAATTACAACGAAGAGCAGCGAAATAACGGTCAATACTTTCTTTTTCAAATGACTCCCCCCTAAAAATAACTCCATAACTATTAGACGATTTCGAAGATAAAAAGTTTCAGATTTTGGTAAAAATATTACAAGCCTATTACAATTTTTAAAAACTTGAAACAAAAAAACCTTTCACACCCGTAAAACATACATAATCACCGAAAGGAGTTGGCCAATGGGGAACATTCTTATATTTGCACTGCTTGCAGGAATTATTTCGAGCATTCTACTTATCCCTTTTTCTAAAATGACAAAAGAAACGAAAGTAACAGGTATTGCGTTGGCATTTACAACGATTCTTGTTTTGATGGTGTTCGGATTCTTTTATCTCACAAAACTGGATCAAAACTTCAGTACTCTTTGGACTTTAATCCTTTTGGCATCAATTGGAGGAACGATCGCTTCGAAAGGAATGGAGCGAAAGTTGAAAGGAATTATCTCTCTCGGAGCACTTGGTATTGGAATTTATTTTTTATCTGTCTTTGTTTTCAATGCCGATGAGAAGTATGAGCTTTCCAAAATGGACGAAAAGGTAGAGATCCCGGCCTTTGATGAAAGTGTGACTCCAGCTAGTGTTCCGCCCCAATTTGCTAGGAATAAAATGAGAAAGGCTTTTGGACAGGTTCCCAATACAAGTTACTATGAACTCGGAAATTTACAAATACAGAAAGTAAATGGACAATTTGTCTACATTGCTCCTGTTGAGTTCTCAGGCTTTTTCAAGTGGTTTAAGGGCGAGGAAACACCTGGTTATTTTACATTAAGTGCAACAGATTCCTCGGCGAATCCTAAATTTGTACAATCAGGCATGAAGTACACTCCATCTTCCTATTTTCAGAAGAATCTAGAACGTCATATTCGTCTTAACTATCCAAAAAATATTTTCTACGGTGATGTGCAGCTTGAAATTGATGATAAAGGTAAGCCTTATTATATTCGAACATACGGTAGTTTTGTTTCGGCACGAAACGGTTTTAAAGCGGAAGGAATTGTACTTGTCGATCCCTCCTCTGGAAAAACAGAAGCCTTTGATCTAGAATCCGCACCAGAGTTTCTTGATGGGTCTGTCTCACCTGAAGCGGTGAGTTTACAAAATAGTTATTACGGCAATTTTGTACATGGGTTTTGGAATAGCTTGTTTGGAAAATCAGATGTGAAGTTGCCTTCCGATGAAGGCACAGAGGCCAATGTAAGCCCCATTTTTGATGAGAATGGTGTGATGTATTACTTTACTGATTTTACGAGTCCGAAAGAAGGAGTAGATTCAATGCTGGGATACTCCTTAACAAATGCTCGTACCGGCAAAGCAACCTTTTATACAGGAAATTTAGAAGAATCATATATGGATTCTCGAGGAGCACTTGAAATAATCGATAAAAAATTCATCGAGAAAAAATGGGATGGAGAAATGCCTGTTCTTTACAATTTCTATGGAGAAGCAAGCTGGCTCACTCCCGTTCTTGATTCCAATGGTTTCTTTCAAAATTATTTTATCGTTTCGGCAGCAAACCCTGAAATATCATCCTATGCAGAAACGCCTAACGAAGCGTTAAAAAAATACAAGGTCGCCCTACAGCGGGAAGGTAGTACACTAGATGGAAGCTCAAAGGCTGAGGAAGTGGAAACGAGCGGCGAAGTCCTTCGAGTTTACAAGGAGCGAATCGGAGATTATACGGTTGTATCTTTCTTTCTTAACAATCAACAGAATTATACGGTTTCATCAGAAAATAATCCTCTAGCGATATACTTAGAGCGTGGAGACAAAGTATCTATCACGTATTTGGATTCGGGCGAGGACTTCCTCCCAGTGAAAAAGTTAACCATTGATAATATTGAATAAATATTCAAGGACGAACCGACTTGGTTCGTCCTTTTAGATAAACTATAAGCTAGCAAATTCGTCAACAAGCTCAGAAAACTTTTTCATCGCTGATTCGATTGGTTCACTATTTGTAAGATCCACACCCGTTTTCTTTAGAAGCTCAAGTGGATAATCAGAGCTACCGCTTTGTAAAAATTGCAAATACGACTCAAGGATCTTTTCATCGCCAGACAAAAGGTTCGAGGCAATATGGATGGCGGATGCGTAGCCAGTCGCATATTTGTATACGTAAAACGGACGATAAAAATGAGGAATTCGTGACCAGCCATATTTTACTTCCTCGTCAAAAATAAGCTCTTCTCCGTTGTATTCTCGGAATAGTTGTTCATAGGTGGAGTTAAAAACATCAACGGTTAATGGAGTTCCCTGTTCCGCCATTTCATGTGTCTTTTTCTCAAATTCTGCAAACATGACCTGTGTGAAAAATGTACCTTTAAATTGATCAATAAAGTGATTTAACAAATGCTTACGAATATCAGGCTTTGTTTCGTGTTCCAGTAAATAATTGATTAAAAGTACTTCGTTTACAGTGGAAGCTACTTCGGCTACGAAAATACTGTATCTTGCTGAAATTTGCGGTTGATGCTCTGCACTTAATTTACTATGAACACCATGCCCGCATTCATGGACGAGTGTAAACATGCTATCCAAATCATCTTGATGGTTTAATAAAATATACGGGTGGACCCCATAAATTCCAAGATTATAAGCACCAGACCGCTTCCCTTTTGTCTCCCGAACGTCAATATATCGGGAATCCTTGAATAATTTTAATGTTTCAATATAATCACTTCCAAGTGGAGCAAGTGCTTTTAGCATCGTTTCATACGCCTCTTCGTAAGTGATGTCCATTTTCACACCACTTACGATTGGAACGCTCATGTCATAGGCTCGAAGTTCATCGAGGTTTAACTTTTCCCTCCGCATTTGATTATAACGATGCATCGGTGCAATATGTTGTTTTGTTGACATAATTAAATTATCGTATACTTCTTTTGGAACATTATCTCCAAACAATGATTTTTCAAGTGCAGAAGGATAATTACGAAGCTTCGACATCGTCACATTGTTTTTTATTGAATTGGATAAAGTGGAAGCTATTGTGTTTTTTAGCTGAATATAAGGTTCATAGTAAGCTTTATATGCTTCTTTTCTTTTCTCACGGTTCTCATCTTCAATCAATTTTGAATATAATCCACGAGTGAGTTCGACCTTTGTGCCGTCTTCCTGTGTCACTTCTCCAAACTTTATATCCGCATTGTTTATCATTCCATAGATGGTACTTGGCGCAGAAAAAGCCTCCCCAAGCTGGGAAATGAGCTCTTCTTTTTCCTTCGATAGAACATGAGGCTTGTAACGAAATGATTCATATAAATCCTCTTCAAAGTAACTCAAGCCCTTTTCTTCCGAAATAAAGGCTTTTAACTCCTTTTCTTCCAAACTCAATAGATATGGCATAAAAAATGACGTAGAGGAACTTACTTTAATACCTAAGCTCTTCATTCGTTCAAGATAGCTTTGAGACTCAGTGACACGCGTGTCCTCATCCACCTTCAGCATACTGTATGCGTATAAATGATTGAATTTGTAGGAGAGCTCTTCCTTTTTCTTTAAAAATTGAAAAAGGCTGGCTCCATCTTGGATCTTGCCATCAAAAGCTTTTAAATCACTCGTCATTTCTTCGACTTGCTTATAATCGTTCTCCCATAATGCTAAATCGGAATAAATATCATCTAAATTCCATTTTTCTTGAGTTGGTACTTGCTCTCGAGACGTATAGGTAGTCATAGGCGAAGACAACTCCTTAAGTATGTAATATTTTCTATTTATATCCATTATACGCCAATACAAATCGAAAATCGTATAAAAAGGCTGTTCTCGTAAAGATCGTTGTTCAGGAAAAATCCCAAATGCCTGATTTTTCCCCGAATAACGCTGGGTATATTGGTCTATTTGGAGAGTAGCTCTTTTCTAATGTTTTAGAAAAGAGCCTATAAAAAACAAAAACCACACAATTGTGTGGTCGTCGATTAATTTTTGCTTACATTAAATTTTTTAATTCGTCTGTTAGTCGGAAAAACTCATCTTTATTTCTCGTGGCTAAGGAATCATCAATTTCCTGTCTTAACTTATCTTTTCGATAATCAAGTAGTGCTTGACGGATGACCATATCTGCGGCTGACGACAATTGTTCTTCAGTTGGTTGTTGTGGTGAATTTAGCAAATACTTTTCCATTGGAAATCACTCCTTAACCTTTTTTCTATAATAACATTTGTTTTCTGAAAATTCAATAATTAAATAATTTATTTTTTTGGAATACTTTTTGTTAAGGAGTGATCAAAGTGTTCGTATTAGTTGTTCTTAATCTTCTCTAATTCTTTTTGGACCTGTTCTTCAAGCTCATAATCATATACTTTATTTAAGTCAACGGACGGTTGAAACAGTTCTCTAGCCTTTGATTTTGCTTCAAGAGCAAGGATTTTCTCCTCAGCACGTTCAAATCCCTTCACGGCACTGCCAGGAGTAAAAGTCGCAAATGATTGTTCAATAGATTCAGTCACTTTTGCCACATGAGCTCTTGAAATTAGAAGCTGTTGCTTATTTTTTAATTCCTTATATTTATTCTTATAATCTTCCATTTGGTGAAACAGTTTCTTCGTTTGTTGCGAAAGAGCCTCAAGCTGTGAAGCATATACTTGTTGCTTCTTTTCAAGTTCAATTTTATCTAAGATTAATTGTTTCGCTGTTTCTTCGTCACCCTTTTTAACAGCTATTTCTGCTTGTCCCACTCTTTTTTCAATTAATGCTCTTGTTTCATTTAATTGAGCTTCCTGTTTCTTCTCGAAAAATACTTGTTTGGCTAAAGCTTGTTCCCCTTTATCAATATCCTGTTCC
Organism: Robertmurraya beringensis; assembly: GCF_042433785.1. Lineage (NCBI taxonomy): Bacteria > Bacillati > Bacillota > Bacilli > Caryophanales > Bacillaceae > Robertmurraya > Robertmurraya beringensis. Next base: position 104,741 of record NZ_JBHLUU010000127.1, read on the forward strand.
ATTTCACGTAGATGCTGCTTAAGCATCACAATTGGATCTTCCATTCTATCGAGTACATCATGTAAGTCTGCTGTTGCAATTGTTTTTAAACGTTTAAATAATCCCATTTGATCGTTCCTCCTCAGATTCATTCCATTATGGTTCTTTTTCTACTTTTTGTTACTAAAATTAAAGCTAATCCAATAATCGCCACTGCAAATAACATGGGTAATAAGGAAATGATGGAAAAAGCGAACAATAGTAAACCTGATAGCTTTACTAAATTCAGTTTTTTCGTTTTACTCCAAAGGAGCCAACCGATGAACGCAGTAACCATTTTAATGATTGTAAGTATCGTTGACATACTAAGTGCCATTAAAAACGGTAGTGGATTATAATTTACATTCCAGTTACTTACATCTGGCAAAGATTGTACCCATTGTGTTGTTCCGTTTAGATAGGGAGCTGCATAGACTCCTAAACTAAAAGCAACTGCAAGTAAAAGGAAGAAAAGCAGCCACTTTAACTTTTTCAATCAACTACACCTCCTCTCCCTATTAACCGGATTCGCAGCCTCTTTTTATGAGTTATTCATTGGAGGGGGAATTCCAAGGGTTCTCTTCTGGCTGAGGCTGCTATATCCTGGGCTTGTTAATATCATATCGAGGAGATATGTCAAAACTATTAACGATCCTTTACGAAATGTAGGAAAAGGGAGGAACAATTCATTAATGATCATAAAAAAACCTTACTCATTTCGCAGAGTAAGGTCGCGGATAGTTAGATTAAGATTTGTTTCATATAAACAAGATGAACAATGGGTTCAAATCCCATCTCTTGTAATACTCCATGAGTAGTGGAACTGCTTAATTTCGGTAGGTTAGGTACATAATGACGAATCTGGTCACTGGTAGTATGTAAAGCTTCTGCTAACAGAGCCTGAATGATTTCTTTTTGATCGTTTCTACTTCGATCTGCTTCACATTGATACAAGGTGGTACTGGTATGCATTCCTTCCTCTGATAAAATCTTACGGAAGTAGGCATAACCAATGGCATTTCCAAAGGCATCTTCAGCAATCAATGCTTCCCCATCCATGACGCTTTGCCAGTGAGTTTGCCAAGGGTTTTTTCCTTGATAGAACGATAGATTGCTGACTTCTTCAAGTGAAACTCTCTTCATTAGAAAAATGTTTGATGAGACGACTGGAATTTGACCTTCTTTTTTTTCTAAGCATTCGAGGTGGTCAATAATGTCGTACCCAAGAGATTGATAGAGAGCTATGGCTCCCTTATTATCGCTAATAGCCTCTAGCGTCGACACTTTCACGTTTTTTTCTTCAAGAATATCTAATGTGGCTTCTAGCATTCTTCTACCGATGCCTTTGCCTCGATAATCCTTGTCGACTGCTGTTCCTCCATTCCAGCCGATTAATTCCCCTTGAAACTCGCGGATTCCATTTACAATTAATCCGACTGGTTTATCATTCCAGTAGGCAACAACGGATATTTCATCAGATAGTCCCTCGGAAGCCATTCTAGCCATAAACTTTTCGGTGGTCATCGTCATATCAAAGAAATATCCCTTAAAGCCAATATTCCATGCCTCTACTGCTTCTGATATCGCACAATCTTTTAATCTTTTGATTTTAAGCATTGGTATCTCTCCTTAAAAGAGGGTATGCCAGAAAGTTGTAAACACTTTGGCACACCCTTCTATTATTTACAGCTGATACACTCCACTATATTTTTCTTCAAGATATTCGACTAAATAAGCGGCATTTAGTTGCTCGCCTGTCACAGAAACAATCAACTCATTTGGAGTATACAAGCTTCCGTGTTGATGAATCTTTTCCTTTAACCAACTCATGATTGGCTGTAAATGACCATTTTCTAAGTATTGGTCAAATTCCGGAAGTTCTTTTTTCATCGTTTTTAAAAGCTGTGCGGCATACAGATTTCCTAACGAATACGACGGGAAGTAACCGAATCCACCGAATGACCAGTGAACATCCTGAAGAACACCTAGCGTATCTGTTGGAGGGACAATTCCTAGAAACTCTTCCATTTTCTTATTCCAAACAGTTGGGAGTTCACTTACCTCTAGTTTTCCTTCAAATAATTCCTTCTCAATTTCATACCGAAGCATAATGTGAAGATTATACGTAAGTTCATCTGCTTCCACACGAATAAATGAAGGATGAACGGTATTGATTGCCTCGTAAAATTCTTGTAATTCAACGTTATGAAGCTGAGTAGGGAAAAATTCCTTTAGCTTTGGCAAAAAGTACTGCCAAAAGGCTTCGCTTCGTCCCACCATATTTTCTAAAAAGCGAGATTGTGATTCATGAATCCCAAATGAAGTACCCGAGCATAAGACCGTTCCCTCAAAGCTAGAGCTAATTTGTTGCTCGTAAATCCCATGACCCGCCTCGTGGATCGTACCGAACAAGGCAGAGAGTACATTGTCTTCTAGATAGCGAGTCGTAATTCGAACATCTCCAGTGTTTACTGTTTGGGCGAATGGATGCACCGTTTCATCGAGTCTTCCAGCGTCTAGATCAAAGCCTAGTTGTGGAAGCATGTAACGGTTAAACTCTTTTTGCTTCTCTATGGCAAATGGCTGTTTCACGATTTCAACAGGTGTCTTATGTGAGGCAGCTTTAATTTTATTTAACAGTGCTATGCTCTTTTCTCTTAAGCTAGCAAATAGTGGATCAAGTGCTTCTACCGTTAAGCCCGGCTCAAATTCGTCAAGTAATGCGTCATACGGATGCTTCTCGTACCCGTAATATTCAACGAATTTCTTCTTAATTTCAACGATTTTTTCTAAATAAGGGAGAAACAGTCTGTAGTTATTTTTTTCTCGTGCCTCTTCCCATGCATCATTAGCATCGCTGCACAAGACGGAATATTCCTTATATAGATCAGAAGGAATACTCTTAGAACGGTTGTAAAAGTGTTTTCGCAAACGGATTTTTGCTTTCGTTATGGTATCAAAATTCTCATTGCTTTCTGACAACTGATCTAAAAGCTCTCCCATTTCCTGTGAGATCATAAGATCGAATATTTCCGTTTGCAGTGACCCGTATGCTTTTGAGAACTGGGCTCTGCCCTTTTTAGGTGCGATCACTTTTTGATCCCATGAAAGGAGACCAGAGATACTTTCTAAGTGTGAAATTTTTTCGTCCAATGCTTGGAATCTTTCAAGAGCCGTATGAAGAACCGATTGAGTCATAGCCGAACACCCCTTTAATGATTTTTAACCGACTAATCGGTTTATTTTCATTATATGGAACATTCTGAATATTATCAAGTGTAATTAAACGGTCAATTTTCGAGAAAAAACGCGCAATCTTATAGAGTGGTTATTTAAGATACCAACAAGTCTATTTAGTGATCTTTTTTAGGAAAGACTGCTTCTGGTCCATTAAGATTGATTGGTATGGAAGCTCAGGAAATAGAATTCGTTGCATATTTGCCGCATCAATAAATGACCAAAACATATGTGTATATATATCAACATGGATATTTAACTTTAGCTCTCCCGACTCTTTCCCTTCTTGTAAAATTCTTTTCACTAATTCGAATTTCATATTTTTATGTAATTCATCTAAGGTGGTCATCATGTCAGGATTTCTAGAAGCGGACAATTGAAAATCAAGCTGTACAAAAAATGCTTCCTTTTGCTCTTCACACATAGGCTCTAGCTGATAATAATGATCAAACAAATAGGCTATTTTTTCAAGATTTGAAGGAAGGGTCTTAATATGTGATTCGATCGGATCAATTTCTCGAGTGACAATCCCCTTCATAAGCTCTAGGTATATTTCTTCTTTGCTTTTAAAATAGTTGTAAATCGCTCCTCTTGAAAGGCCTGAGTGTTGAACAAGCTGATCCATTGACGTGATATGATAGCCCTTTTTCGCAAAACAATGCTGTGCACTCAATAAAATATGATTTCTTCTTTGTCTCTTATGTTCTTCAGATACGATTGGCATAGTACCCTCCCTTATTCCGACTTTAATTCATCTAAATACATCTCTTTTAATTCTCTTAACACATCATAATAAGGAAAATCATCATATACCGCATGAAGATTGACTCCATCGATGATCGTCCAAAATCTTTCAGCATAAAGTTGGGATGGAATATTTGATTTGAATTCACCCAGCTGTTGTCCTTCTTGAATGATGTCATTTACTAAGGTAACTAATTTTCTTTTTCTTTCATGTAACTGTTGAAGAAGATCAGGATCCCTTGTACTGTGAAGATTAAATTCGTAGAAAACAACAATATATTCTAACCGATTGCGATCAATGGGGTTTGCCGACAAATAAGCGTTAAATAGATAATCCATTTTACTGCTTGCTGTTCGATGTTTGGCAAAGTGTTTATGGTATTGAGCAAAGTTTTTATCTGTTGCACGTGTTAGGAGGTCTAAATAGATTTCCTCCTTACTTGAAAAGTAATTGTAGATAGCTCCTTTGCTCATACCACAATGGGCCACAATATCATCCATTGTCGCCGTTTGAAAGCCTTTTTTCGCAAAGCACTCAAACGCACTGTCTAAAATTTGTTCTTTTTTCTCCTCTTTGTACTCCTCGGAAACGATTGGCATAAGCTCCTCCTTTGTTTTTTTGTTGTGATTGAATGGTGGATCGCAGATAAATTTTAATAATCGCAAGTAAATTCTGAAAATAGCAAATAAAAATTTTTAATCGCAAATAAATTGTTTGAAACGCAAGTATTTCCCGATAATCGCAAATAAGTTCTGATTATCGCAAAAATATTAGAAAACAACAAGAAGATTTTTAAGGATTTTTAAAAAATCGTCCCCTCCTGCTCAAGAACAAGAGGAAAACGATCAAAAACTGCTTATAAAAGCTTTAAAATATGATAAACGGCGTGAGAAACTCCATCCTCATCATTTGATTTAGTTACATACGTAGCTTTTTCCTTTACTTCATCCGGTGCGTTCTCCATGGCGATGGATGCAGTAGCGATTTCGAACATCGGTAAATCGTTACCTCCATCACCAAATGCGTAAATCTCAGTAAACACATGATTATGCATCAAAGCATAGCGCTGAATTGCTTTCCCTTTATGAGCTTCTTTTGACATGATTTCAACGTTATTGGGGAAGGAAGAAGCCAAAGTTAATTCTTCAAAACCGGATAATTGCTCCTTAACGGTTTGAATTCTCTCAAGCTCTTCATAAGAAACTACCGCAATACATTTGAAAATCTTCAAATCCTCGATTTGTAAAATATGGTCATAATCGTATGTAAGGAAAAGCTCTTTAAGTTCCTCGTCACTTTTACCTCTTAACCCAGGAAGTGTACAAGGAAATCCTCCGTGATTTGTATATACCAATATCCCAACAGATAGCTTTCTTAATTCAGTCAGCATTTCCTTATAGACAGGAACAGGTATCGTTGTTTCGTATAATAAGGTACCGTCCTTCCCATAAAGCGCAGAACCATTTAACGTTAGGATCGGACAGTTTAGCTCACGAATCGCATTTACTTTCACAACATCAGCATAAGCTCGTCCTGTATTCAAGATCACCTCTACCCCTTGTTCTTGGAGCTTTCGGATCGTCTTTTCGTTTTCAGCAGATACCTCATGCTCTGAATTGAGCAAAGTACCATCTAAATCAAGAGCAACACATTTCACACACATTCACACCTAACTAAAATTGAATTTTTGTAATATTTTTTAACATATCTTATTTTTACATAAAAACGACCACCTATCAATTCGTATAGGTGGCATTTTTTTAATTATTGGATAGGAAGCCAGTTTACGCACCATATTCCATGTTTATTTTTAGATAATCCGAACGATAAGCCAGTGGTTTCTGCTTCTATACTAACGGTTGCAGAAGTTTTATCAATAATATGCTCAAACAAGGTTCCTGCTTTTACTTGTTCTAATAAGCTTGTGCTAGGGTTTTGCTGTTTGGCAATTAGATAATCCTCATACGTTTCGAACACTCTTAAATATTCTTCATCGTCAATAAAAAGCGAATATTGCGTTTCGTAATCCTTCAGTTCCTCCGCATAGAAAAAGAGCTGGAAAACTTCTGATGGGGACAATCCATTTAAAATTTGTTTATCTTTGGTGTCTTTGAATTGTGCATAGCGATCAAGAAGAACGGTTGGAAGTTCCAGTTTCTGACTTTGATTTATTTGAATATGAAACGGTGTCGATTGAACTTCCGGTTCTTCCGGCAAGACAATTTCCTTTATACCTACTGTATCTGGTAGCGTTTTTCCTTTTAAATACCTAGCCGTGTAGTTGTCAACTACGAGTGTGACTTCCCCTATATCCATGCGATTGGTACCAAGTCCGAACACGGCTTTTAGTTTTCGTTGCTCATTTGATTCGAAAGTAAGGTCTGGATGTCTCCCCGTTTCTACAGGCAATGATTGTAAGGAAAGCTTATCCGGGGTAAACAAAATTTGATCCGGGCGTTCTGAATCATCTTTATCATAATATTTTAAAGTGCCAGTAATTTGGGCTTCGCCTTGAAAAACAGCATGCAATAATCCGTTTTGCTCCCTTTTTGCCCCGTCAGAAGGTCCTTTAGTAAGGAGACGCCAGCCATTTAACACCTCACCATCTTGGAGGTTTGGGTAAAACTTTTCTGCATCTGCAACAGTGTTACTTTGTGATGTTTTATTGTTGTTTTCCATATTTGATCCAATGATTCCACCGATAAATAATAAAAATCCCGCAACAGCAATAGAAGTGACTAACTTTGGAACAAATTGATTAGACTTTTTTGTGCTTTGTATATCTCCAGATCGTATTTTTCGCAGAACTCGTTGTTTTTCTAATTCTGTGAAAATGGATTTTTCAGAAGCTGTTGTATGAACGGCGTCTTTCACCTGTGTATGAATATCAGCCATGTTGTTCTCCCCTTTCATTGGTTAAGAAGCGTTTACATCTTTCTTTTCCTCGAAATAGTCTTGTTTTTACCGTTGCTAAAGGAAGGCCGAGTGCTTCACTAATCTCACTGTAAGTAAAATCTTGATAATAGTGGAGCAAAAAAACTTCTCTGTATTTCACAGGCATGGCCATAATGGCTTTTGTGAGCTCTGACCGCACATCTTTTTGCAAAAGGAGGTCCTCGGGTGATTTCTCCCCACTCTGTTTAAAAAAGAATAACTTTTCATTGATTACAAGATTTCGATAATGCCAGCTTTTTAGGTAGTCTTTGCTTTTATTGATGGCTATGGTGTAAATCCATGTTTTAAAAGATGAGCGATGTTTGAACGATAATAGTTTTTCAAAAACGGTGATAAATACTTCTTGAGTGAGATCACTGGCAACCTCCCAGTCCTTTACATAGGAGTAGATCATTCGTTTTAACTTGGTTCCATATTCATCCATCACCATTTCAATGATTTTTTCTCGTTCATATATTCCTACAAGGGCTTGTTCTATTTCTTTCTCTAAACTCAAAATATAAGCCCCTCCTTTTTTATAAACTACTAACTTATTTGATTTCCATGCGTTAGACGAAGAAGCTAACGAATCGGTTTCACTTTTTTAAATATAGCATGTAAATTTTTGTTTCTTAGATAAAATAGTTAATCATATCCTTGTTGACGGATGTTCCCTTCCCTCTATATGATGAAAGATGTACATAAATGGTAAGGGGTGGTATAAGTTGAAATTAAAAATTGGAATGGTTGGGCTTGGAAATATAGCACAAAAGGCATATTTGCCTATTCTAACTAGAGAGACAGATTGGGAGTTTGTTGGTGCTTTCACCCCGAATAAGGAAAAGAGAGGTTTAATTTGTAAGCAATATCGAATTGAGGATTTTTCAAGTGTTCATTCAGTGGCTGATGCGTGCGACGCAGTGTTTGTTCATAGTTCCACGGCTACACACTTTGACATCATCTCTACTTTACTTTTAAAAGGCAAGCATGTATACGTGGATAAGCCATTAGCGGCTACTCTTGATCAAGCAGAAAAATTGGTGGAGTTGCAACAGACTACAGGCTGTAAATTAATGGTAGGGTTTAATCGTCGTTTTGCACCTATGTATGTGAAAGCGAAGGAACAATCGAAAGAATTTGCATGGGCGAGATTTGAGAAGCATCGTGCGAATAGTGTTGGGCCACATGATGTAGAATTTACAATGTTAGATGATTACTTGCATCTTGTGGATACAGTCCGTTGGTTGGCTGATGGTGATCTTACTCTTCAGCATGGAGCCTTACATAAAAATGAAAAAAACGAGATGGTTTTTGGACAGCATACGTTCTCCAGAAAAGACGGTATTCAATTGACGACGGCCATGCATCGAAATGCTGGTTCGGGATTGGAGCAACTGGAGCTTGTAACGAACGGGGCCATTATACGTGTAAAGAATATGAATGTGACTGAGAAGGAAGCTAGTGATACCATCTCTACTTCTTACCCAGGCTCTTGGGATTCTACTTTGAAACAACGCGGATTTGAAGATGCTATTCATCATTTTATTCATTGTGTTGACCATGATATAACGCCTTCAGTCGATGGTGAAGAAGCGTTAAAATCACAACAATTAGTCATGAAATTAGTAAACCCCCACTTGTGAAATGTGGGGGTTTTTCATTGAATTAATTAATAGGAGATATTTGAAATACTATTGGTCTCGCAATGTTCGAATTTCTTCTGCCCATTGTGTGGCAAGTTGTGCCAACTCAGAAACAAGTTCTTGTTTTCCTTCTTGGTATCGATGATGTGCATCGGGATATTGGTTAGCTAGTTCCAGCTTTTTTTGTTTGTATCTGGCAGCTTGTTTCGGGTGTTGTAGTAAATACCTTTTAAAGTCTAGGTGGAAATTAATCTGGTTATCTCCTTCTTGAAAAACATGGACATGATGAGTACGATGGTCTCCACCCTTTTGAAAGAAACGTCTCCCAGGTATCCCGTTTTCTCCTTTTGCTTCGTATCCGAGTTCAAGCATGGATGTGTTTAAACGGTCAACTCTGGATATGTCATGAACGGCTATCAATATGTCGATGATAGGTTTAGCGTAACCAATTGTTTTAATGGAGGTGCTTCCTATGTGGTGAATGTCAATCACGTTATCTTGAAAGATTTGTTTGAGAAGTCCCGCCTCTTTTTCAAATTCGCTAGCCCATTCTTCCGACCATGGTACGATATTTGTTTTACGCATAAAATGAATCCGTCCTTTTTTACGAGCTTGCAGTCATGATCCCAACAATTGAAATGATGGGGATGGCAGAAAGCAGCGCTGCACCGATAAAAAATAATGTATTTATCATTCCTACTGCTTGTTGATTCATCCTTGGAGATCCCATTATATCCCTTCTGATACGAAGAAGAGAAACCATTGCAACGACCAATATTCCAATAATAACTACGAGTGGAACGATAATATTTTTCTCAACTACCTGACCAATTAAAGTAAATGCATAAACGATGATCAAAATAGGGATTGCTTCAGCTATTGCCACTTGAATAAAAAACTTTGTTTGCACTGCTTGCATCGTATTCAGGTCTAGGTGTTCTCCTTTTTCTACTTTGTCTTGGACCTGTTGCATCATTTTGTTAAAGGCAAAAGAAATACCCACTACAGCTATTGCGGATGCAAGAACAAATAACCAGGAAGCACTCATCTTCATCTCTCCTCTAAGTCGAAGTTAAAGGGTGCAAGGAATCTTGCACCCTTTTTCCATTTTATAACTTATCAAGCTCATACTCAATTTGATTGACTCTTTTTGCATTTCCTTCAGCCATATTATGTAATCTTATTTTAAGTTCATGGTCTTCATGGACCGCTTCTGCGGTAATAGCGTATGTGCGTAAAAGCTGATTTTCAAGTTCAAGAGTTTCTTCTAAAGTTTGTTTTAGAGTTTTTCGATTCATTGAATCTTCTCCATGGTCATGATCGTGCTTCACACAATATTCCTCCTCATTAGAAACTGATATTAGTATGGACATCCTTAGCCTACTTATACAGTATTGTCTAGTGAAGCACTTATGTAGAAGCGTGATATCTTTCTGATAGCATGGCGTAGCACCTTTCTATATTTGGATTGCTCTTTACTTTTGGCAATAAAACGGTTATATTATCATTATCAATAGTGATAATATATAAAAAAAGGAGCCAGCTTATATGAGTGAATCAAAAGCAGATGTCATCTTACACCCTGTTCGCATGAGAATCATCCAGTCGCTTGTTAGCGAGCCCTTAACTGTTCAACAAATGAAGGAACGTATGCCAGACATTCCTCAAGCGACCCTTTATCGTCATTTAAAAAAACTATTTGAATCCAAAATTGTTTTTGTAGTAGATGAGCAACAAATTCGGGGAACGGTAGAAAAATGGTATGCCCTTCAACCTAAAGAAGCGAACTTAGGGACTGACGATTTAGCCAACTATAGTAAAGAACAATACATGGCCCTTTTCATGAAGTATATCGCTAATATCATGGCTGAATATGAACGGTATGTTTCACAGGAAAAGGTAGACTTTGTAAAGGATGGAGTTTCATTACGCCAAGCTTCCCTTTATTTATCTGACGAAGAGTTCACTTCCCTCCTTCAAGAGCTCGGTCAAGTGTATTCTAAAGTTCTAACGAATAAGCAAGCATCAAATAGAAGGAAACGAACATTTGCTAATATCATCATACCAGAACCAAATGAGTAGGGAGAGATGTGTATGAGAGAAACAGAGGTTGTTATTCAAAGCAAAGTTAAATTAAGTGGAAGCCTTAGTCTGCCTGATTCTGATAAGGAGAAATCTCCAGCCATATTAATTATTCCTGGAACTGGAAAGCTGAATCGTGATGGGAAAGTAAATAAAAAGCTAGATCTTAATTTATACAAACAGTTGGCACAGTTTTTTACAGAGCTTGGATTTATTACTTTACGTTATGATAAGCGTGGAGTTGGTAAAAGCGAAGGTGATTATAACCGAACAGGTTTTTGGGATCTCGTGGACGATTCGCAAGCAGCTGTCCAGTTTTTAAAAATGCATGCTGCTGTAGATGCAGATCAAGTGATTGTCCTTGGTCATAGTGAAGGTTGTATGATTGGAACAGCTCTTGCAGCCAGAGAACCAATGTCTGGATTGATTTTACTTGCGGGTGCCGTGGAACGTTTAGAAGAAGCCTTAAAAAGGCAACGAGAGATAGCAGCTGTTGATATGAGGAGTGCCAAAGGGTTTATTGGGTTCCTATTGCGCTTGTTTAAAGCTGATAAAAAAATTGAACCTCAGGCCCAGGCCTTTATGCAAAAAGTGATGGAATCTAAAAATGACACGATGAAGGTTCAATTTCAGACGATTAATGCAAAATGGATGCGTGAACATTTTGCCTATAACGTACGGGAGGATTTAGCTAAGGTTACTTGTCCCGTTCTTGCGATTACTGGCGCTAGAGACGTGCAAGCAAACCCTGCGGTTTTAGAGAATTTGGCTAGCTTTGTTAAAGGTGATTCTGAATATCACATCGTGGAGAATATGGGTCATTCATTAAAATTTCAAGCTCAGACCTCTCATATGCTAACAGTTAAGAAAGATTTAATTACGGAGTCTTCCCTTCCCCTTCATCCAGAATTAGAGATGCTATTACGAAATTGGGTAGAGAAACAACTTATTGAATCAAATAATCTAACACATATTATCTCTTAATTAATGAAACGACCATCCTTATATAGGTGGTCGTTTCTAATTTACGTTAATTTTGGTGCTTGTGGTGGAGATTCAAACCAGCCATGTTCAATCATAATATTCGCCCCATCTTCCGTATACCGTGCAACATCAGCCATCAGGCTAGTAAAGGTTCTGAAAATATCGCTTCTCATTGAACTTGTTAGTGCCACACCATAGTTGGCGATTCCTTGAGTGTTTAAGAAATTGATAAGCGAAATCATTAGTTTTGTTGAAAAAGGAGCCGTTTTAGAAGAAGTCGTACTCACGCTCCATGCTCCAGGAGTCGAGATTTCCTCCTTTTGAAATATCTCACTTAATGTGTTCATATGCTTTGTAGCTATTTCTTTCCCTTTGATCATATACGATTTGAAGGGCTCATCATCAGTGACCTGAATAAATCCTTTCATCACCGTGAGTCCTAATTCATTCGTTAAAACATTATAAAATATCATTGAAATTTCCTGACCTGTCAATGGACGATGCTCACCAAGCCACTTCGTTAAGTAGCTTTGTTTTTGAACAAATTGAACCTCACTTGGTATCGGGATATATGGTGATCGAATCCATAATCCTTTTTCGAGTAGAAGAATTCTTGCCCTATCCAATAATTCTAATGATTCGGTATTAAATCTCTTAAATAAAGCAAATACATCTTCCCGTGCAATCGTATTCAAGGCTATGGATGAATAATTTAAGTTTCCTTTTGAAACAAACCAATGATAATAAAGAATAAGTGGTTCTGTAAATAGTTTGCCTGCTTGTAAGTTCACATCTTGATCTGTAAAGGCAACAGGAATGGGAAATTCTTCATTATTCATAATTGTTGTAATTTCAAGTTGTGTGTTCAGACAACAAGCTAAAATTTCCTTGTTTAACTCCCTAACCTCTTCATCTTCTGCAATTTGGTCAAAATACTTTAATATACACATATTCATGGAAAGTGACTGGTACATCGACCAGAGATAGCCTTGTTCACTGGCGGTTAAATCCATTTGCATTTTCAACTATTATCGTCCTCTCATTTATAACTTTATTTCTTATTGTTGGCGAAATAAATGAAATTAATGAGTCGGATGTAATAGATATGGGTGTATTTTATGTGATTATTGAAAAGTCTTTCCAACCGTATACCAGTTCAATTACTTCTTTTCCGGCTATGGTATCTTTTAGCCGGTCGATTTCTGTTGCTCCAAGTGATTGATAAAAATGCTTTGAAGGATTCTCTTCCAAGACAAACACCGTCATTGAATTCATTCCCTCATTTTTGAACTGTTCAATTAACGGCTTCACGAGTTGGCGCCCAATCCCTTTCCCTTGGTATTCCTGCAGAATGTATATGGCATATAATTCTCCCTCATACCCGGGGTAGTCTCCTGTTCTTTCTTTTCCACCTGAAGAAAAACCAACAATCTCCCCTTGATGATTTTCAGCGACATATACATGTCCGTTAGGGATGACCCCATTCCATAATTCTTCTCGGCTTTCATACGTTAATGATTGTAGGTAATCATCTGGAAAAATATGCTTATAAGTGGTTCGCCAGCTATCAACATGAACTTTTGCGATGCCCTTTGCATCCGCAGGTATGGCTTTACGAATGAACATTCCTTTCCTCTCCCTTTATAAATTTCTTTATGGCTTCATTATACCAAGAAACCTTCCTTTATCTGTTATGTAATTTTCATGATGACCAGACAGATAGAACATACTAACACTAGGGAGTGAACAACAAAATGTATGAATTTTCTCAAATTGAACTAAAAGAACAAGACGGGCAGCTTATAGCTATTGTACATATGGACATAGATAAAATGAGTTTAATTACTGAGTTTAGTACGGAATTTGGCAGGGAAACGATACTCTCCAGCACTCAGCAAAAGGTTTTGTTAAAAAGCAATTCCCTGGTTTAAAGATTGCAAGGGTTCTTGTTGTTTCTGGTGCCATGATTCTTGCTAACTTCCCTTCATTAAGAGCTTCCGCTCACGAAGTGACTTTTAACATGAGTTATTTATATTTTGGAAATACAAACTCTTATATTTCTCAAGTGGATAAGACACAAGGAAACTTAAATCAAGTGTCCCCAAGCTATTTTGATTTGAATGCCGATGGATCGCTCAAAATTAGTTCTCAATTTGATCCAGCTTTTGTTACTCAAATGCATGCCCGTGGAATTAAAGTCGTACCCTTTTTAAGTAATCATTGGGACCGAACGCTCGGACGCCAGGAGCTTAGCAACCGTGAAAAATTATCTTCTCAAATTGCCGACTTTATCGTAAAAAATAATCTTGATGGTGTTCAGGTGGATATTGAAAATGTGACAGATATCGACCGTGAAGCCTACACAGATTTGGTTCGCTTGTTGCGCGAAAAACTTCCTGCAAACAAGGAGATTTCAGTAGCTATTGCTGCTAACCCAAACGGATGGAACAAAGGCTGGCATGGGTCTTATGACTACAAAGAGCTTGCGAAATATGCCAGTTATTTAATGATTATGGCTTATGATGAAAGCTATACCGGAGGACCTCAAGGCCCTGTCGCAAGTTATGGCTGGGTGGAACGCTCCATTCAATACTCTTTGAATCAAGGAGTTGCTGCTGACAAAATTGTTCTAGGAGTTCCCTTTTACGGACGATACTGGAAAGAAGGTGAAGCAACAGGCGGAGCGGGGATTTCCAACAACCGCGTTGATGAAATGCTCGCCAAATACGGCGGTACGGTGACCTACGATGAGAAGACACAATCCCCTAAAGCAACCATTACGATTAAACCAGGAGACCCAACTATGACCATTGCTGGCAACACTCTTACTGCTGGTACATATCATATTTGGTATGAAAATCATGAGTCAATTAAAGCGAAGTTACAGTTAATTCATAAATATAATTTAAAAGGCTCTGGAAGTTGGAGTTTAGGGCAAGAAAGCTCATCCATTTGGCAATCGTATCGTACATGGTTAGCACATGATGGACAAGTAGAAGTTTCTACCGTTAATGAAACTCAGCCAAAGGAGCAAACAGGAAGCACGGCTCCTTCTTCTGCTGTTACACATATCGTTCAATCTGGCGACACACTTTGGAAAGTTGCGACCACTTATAAAATGACCGTTGATGAATTGAAAGCATGGAACCAATTAACAACAGATTCCATCTTTATTGGACAAGCTTTGAAAGTAAAAGTTTTGCAAACCGAACCTACTAATCAGCAACCAATAACAAGTCAACCAGCTGCTAATACACCAGGTGCTGTCTCTGCTCCTGTTCCAACTACACCGGTACCTCCACCTGCTCCTGCACCAAAACCAGCCGTAGCTCCACCAAGAGCACCGGCTCCTATCGTAGCAGCACCAGCAAAGAAATATCCAACTCTTCGAGTGGGATCGAGTGGCTCAGCGGTTACAGATATGCAAAATAAACTAAAGAAAGCGGGAATTTATAAAGGAAGTGTGCATGGTAAATACGATACAAGTACGCGTAATGCGGTCATTGCCTTTCAGAAAAAATACAAGCTAAAAGCGGACGGTGTCGCAGGACCTGCAACTTTATCCAAGCTTGATGCGGTAATCGCCCCAACCAAAGTGGCTACCGTATCAAAACCAGCAACAACCTCTGTTAAAAAGTACCCTACCTTACGTTCTGGTTCAAAAGGTGCGGCTGTAGTGGATATGCAAAACAAGTTAAAGAAAAATGGCGTATACAGAGGGAATTCACTTGGTGTGTATGATGCAGCAACAAGAAATGCCGTTATTGCGTTTCAAAAGAAATATAAATTAAAAGCTGATGGTATTGCAGGTCCAGCAACTCTCAGTAAATTAGATATGGTAACCAAATAGGAGGAAAAACGATGAAAAAAACGATGCATGTGTTTTTGGTAATCTTGCTGGCTTTTGTGGTAAAAAGTCAAAGTATTTCCGCGAAAGAAATGACAAGCCTTCCGTTACTTGGTGTAGGTGCTACTGTTCAAGAGGCGCAAAAAGGTGAATTTCTCATTAAAACAGAAGGATTGAAGGCCGGAGAAGGTTTTGTTTCAACACCTAAAGATCTTGAAACCAAAAACATCTTGTTTCAAATGGAAGCCAAAGGGTCAGATGTGGTCATTTTAAAAATTGAAGAAACAGATGCTAGGGGCAAATTTTTAAAAGAAAAAGAACTGGAAGTCCCATTAACAAGCAACTGGAGCCTAAAACAACTAGACTTTATACTTGAGAGTGACTCCTCACAAATAGATGTATTTGTATTAACAAAAGAGAAGAAGAAAACGGAATTTTCGGTTAGAAATGTGACTGTGACCGGACAAGAATAGCTAAAGGGGTCCTGTTCTAAAAACGAGGACCCTCCTTTTATCCTACAAACTGATAGTACAATTTTTTTGCTTCTGCAATATCCTT
This sequence comes from Robertmurraya beringensis, assembly GCF_042433785.1. Taxonomy (NCBI): domain Bacteria; kingdom Bacillati; phylum Bacillota; class Bacilli; order Caryophanales; family Bacillaceae; genus Robertmurraya; species Robertmurraya beringensis. The sequence continues at coordinate 120,789 of NZ_JBHLUU010000127.1, forward strand.
TGTTCCATGAATAAGTACACGTCCATCTGTAAAAAATACGAGTCTGTGTTCTCCCTTCGTCAGTGATAGTAAATAATGGTTTTTACTCACTTGTCCGTAGGGTTTCAGTCGATCAGCTAGTGCTTCAAGATTTAAGTTTGTGTTGGTTGCTGGTCGAATTTGTACGGTATTTCTTCCACAGAGCACCGCTGTTTTTGTTGAGTTGGTTTTATCTAAATACGGATAATGTGGAGTATTTCCACAAGACGGACAATCATCTTTTTTCATTTTATCTACTGAAATCGATGACGATGAATTAAGCCACAGATCAAACGAATAAAGAGAGCCTCTAAGTGCTGTTAGATTTCTAGTAAGAAGCTTAAGTGCTTCTGTTACTTGGTGAGCAACAACGGTATGAACTGCGGGTGAAATGATACCGGCTGTGTCACAGGTCATTCCACCTAGAGGAATATGATCTAATAAACACTGCAAACACGGAGTTTTTCCTGGAATGATGGTAAAAGACAACCCGTAACTCCCCACGCATGCTCCATAAATCCATGGAATGTTCGCTTTTTGTGACATATCATTGATAAGTAGTCGCGTGTCAAAATTATCGGTTGCATCTAAAATAAGATCAACCCCTACCATTAACTGCTCCATCTCCTCGATGCTTACATCCATCACATGTGATACCACTTCCACGTCAGAGTTGATGTCTTGAAGCCGTTTTTTTGCTGCTGCAGCCTTCGGGATCCGATCACGAGCGTCAGATTCACTATATAACTGTTGGCGTTGAAGATTGCTCCATTCGACGTAATCACGATCAACGATGGTCAGTTTCCCTATTCCTGCTCGTGTGAGAGATTCAGCAAGTGCTGTTCCTAGTGCGCCTGCTCCAATAATTAATACATGTGATTGCTGTATTTGCTTTTGACCTTCTTTCCCAATTGGTGAAAAAAGTTCCTGTCTCGAGTATCGGTCGCTCAAATCATCAACCTCCCCCAACAAAATGTACGAGTTCAATATGATCACCTTTTTCAAGGATCGTAGACTCATAATTTTCTTTCGCAACGATATCTTTATTGCGTTCAACAATAACAACCTTTGGATTTAGTTCGAAATATTCAATGAGTGTCATAATCGTATTGGTTCCTGTTCCTAACAATGTTTCTTTACCGTTAACGTAAATGGTCATTTTGCTTCACCTCAAGTTCCTTATGATAATTGAAGGCAGCTCTTTCGGGATCATTCGCTCCAAAAATACCCGATAAGACAGCCACTCCACTAGCACCTGCCGTAAGAACCTCCTGTACATTCGAAGGAATCATTCCGCCAATAGCAATGACAGGAATTGATACGTAAGCAGTGATTTCCTGTAATGCATGCAGACCACGAGGACGGAGTCCAGGCTTAGAATTACTTTCGAACACATGTCCGAATAATAAGAAGTCGGCACCTTTTTTTTCTTTTTCCAATGCTTCACTAAGCGAATGTACCGAGCATCCCACACGTAACATTGGATAATTCTTTTTTACTTTGAGTACATCTTCGCCTCTATGGGAAAGTTGAACTCCAGCTACCCCTCCAGCTAACGCCACACTTGACGGTCCATTTAGTATTACCTTTGAAAGGGGAATATCCGCTTCTTTCATGCCTTGAATGAAGTGAAGAATTTCTTCTGGTGACCGATGATTCTCCCGTAAATGAATATAATCCACATATGTGTGAATGCTTCTGGCAATTTTAATCACATCTGCTTTTTCTTGCTGTCCTGTTGAAATGACATGCAATTCTTTTTTCATCATACCCTCCTTATTTCATCGTATATCCACCATCAACGATAATGGTTTGACCTGTTACAAATCGAGCCCAATTACTAGCTAAATATAGGGCTGTTCCTGTAACATCTTCAGGTCGGGCAATTCTCCCAAGTGGTGTTTCAGCAACAATGACTGATTTCACTTCCTCTTTTGTTCGTTTACTTGCTTCTGTCGGATACACAAGCCCTGGAGCAATACAGTTAACGGTAATACCGAATCTTCCTAGGTCAGCGGCTAGGTTTTGAGAATAGGTCATGACCGCTCCCTTGGCTGTGTTGTAGTCATGGTAAGGTACAATCGGGCGATACAATAAATTGGTTGTCATATTTATGATTCGACCGAAGTTCATATCTTTCATATGCGGTATTGCGTATTTATTCAGGAGATAGGTCCCCTTTAAGGAACCATCGATTTGTTTTTGATAGTCTTCCCACTCTACTTCCCATGCCCATTTTCTCTCTGTAGGATCAAAAAGGTAGCTATGGAGGGCATTATTAACCACAATATCGATCCGATCAAACTCTTCAATTACCATGCTTATCAATCTTTTTACATCGTTTTCATTCGTCACATCCGCTTGAATGGGTAGACAGTCCACTCCGTATTCTTTTTGTAATTTGTCCGCGAGTATTTCTGCCTTTTCTGCATTTTTTAAATAATTTATAACGATATGACACCCTTCGGAGGCGAAGCTTTCAGCAAATGCAGCTCCAATGCCTCGGCTTGAACCCGTGATCATGCATACCCTTCCTGCTAATGAGAGATTCACATTAACACCCCTTACTTCAGCTGTTCAACAAGTTCATTTGTGGTAAGGTCTTCTATATTAACCGCTTTTTGTAGTAATCCCATTTCTACGTAAGACGCTTCAACCTCTTTTAAAACGGTAAAGTCGAACATACCCAGACCGTTGTTGTTCTCACTAGTTTGGTTTCTAATCGCAATAATCTCTTTGTTTCGTGTGATATTGGTTCCGTCCACTGCATGCTTCGTTGCTATATCAGCTGCCTCATCTGGGTTCTCCATCGTATACTCTATGCTATCTTTATAGACCTGAAGAAAGCGGATAAGAAGATCTTTCTTTTCGTTAAATACCTTTTCTGTCACAACAAACACATCAGATGGAGTATTTAGCACATCTTTTACTTCAATGATATTTACTTCGCCTAAGCCCTTTTGCTTTGCATCATACAAACCGGTATCTGTAGCAGCGGTAGCAGCTACTTGCCCTTCCATCAAAGGGGCGAAATTAAGAACGCCGGTTGCCGTTATCGTCATTTCCTCTTCCTTCACTCCTGCGTCATGCAAAAGCACTTGTAAATTTTGATAGGTCCCACTAGCCAAGCTATATACTCCGACATTTTTTCCTTTTAAATCCTCTATGGATTGAATATTACTTTCCTTTAAGGAAACTAAGTTAAATACGTTTTCAGGATAAATATTATAAATGATCTTCAATTTTTCACCTTTTTCGACAGCTAACAATACGGCCTCTAGGTTTGCGAAAGCAATATCAGCATTTCCAGCCAGGATGTTCTTAACTGCATCTCCTCCACCAGCACCAGGTATGTACTCAAATGTAAGGTTTTCTTTTTCAAAAAAACCTTTATCCTCAGCCACATATAAGTTGCTTTGTTCAACAATTGGTTTACTCCATGAGGCCATTCGAATCGTTTCCCTTTGATTTTCTGATTCCGTTGCTTGACTACTTTCCTTTGAACAGCCTGCTATGATGACTGTTAAAACTAGTAAAATTGGTAGAACTACTTTAATGAATTTCACGAAATTTTCCTCCGATAAGTTGTATATTTTCTTAAAAATAGATGTTCGATGGCATATATCGAAGCGTACAAAAGGATGCCAATAGCTGTTAAAAGGATAAAGGCTGAAAATAATAATGGCGTATCCATCATTCCTTGTGCCACGATAATTAACGCTCCCAATCCCTTATTCGCACCAATAAACTCACTAACAACGGCTCCAACCACACTAAGGACAACCGCCACCCTCATACCCGAAAGCAAGTAAGGGATGGAGGTCGGCAATTGCAGTCTCCACAAAGTTTGCCATTTGCTAGCTTTTAATAGCTGAAAAAGGGCTAAACGGTCCTTGTCGACTACTAACAAGCCTGTAATCGTACTCTCGAACAAAGGAAAGAAGCTAATTAATGCCACAATCAAAATCTTTGGCGTGTATCCGTACCCAAACCATAGAATGAGAAGCGGAGCTAAAGCGACCTTTGGCATGGCTTGTGTTGCGATAATATAGGGCTTCAAGACAAGTCGAAGGGTGTTCGACTGTGAAACCAAAAGGCCCAGTCCGATTCCAATAAGACCACCCACAAAAAATCCACTAATAATTTCAACTAGGGTTGTGAAAATATGTGGTGTAAAATACCCACTCTGTAACAGGGTGAAAAGATTTTCTGCAATGGTTGTTGGTTTAGGTAAAATTAACGGTGATATTTTCTTCACCTTAACAATCATCTCCCACATAATAAGCAGGAAAATAAATAGTAGAGTCGAATATAGATAGATTTTCTTCATGATTGAAGCCTCTCATTCATATCTTGCTGAAAGTTGTAAAATGACTGATCGAATAAAATAGACTTCTGTCGTGGTCGAGTAAACGGTACTTGGTATTCTTGAAGAATTCGTCCCGGTTCCCCACCTAGAAGAATAATTCGGTCAGACAGGAAAAATGCTTCTTGCAAATCATGAGTGACAAATAATACGGTTGGTTTGTACGTATCGATTAATTCATTAAGTTGAACATGCAATTGATCTCTTGTAAAAGAATCTAGTGCAGAAAATGGTTCGTCCATCAAAAGGATTTGTGGCTTATCAAGTAAGGCACGTACGATTGCCACTCTTGATTGCATCCCACCCGAGCACTCATATGGAAATTTATGAATCGCATCGGTTAGTCCAACACGATCTAGCATTTCCTTTGCCTTATTCGTATCTCTTTCAGTCAATTTTCGCTTTAACTGTAATGGAAGTAAGACATTCTCCAAGATCGTTTTCCATTCTAGTAAAATAGGTTTTTGAAACACGTATGAAAGCTCATCAACCGGTTCTTTCACCTCATGTCCACCTATTGTAATCAATCCAGAGGTAGGCTTTTTCATTCCTGCAACCATTTGTAAAAGACTCGTTTTTCCGCAGCCACTTTTTCCAACGATGCTGATAAATTCGCCTTCCTTAATATTGAGGGAAAATCGACGGATTGTATCCTTTTGATCTTTATCAAAAGTAAGCCTAATCTCTTTTAATTGTATATATGGTGCCTGCATGTCCCTTCTCTCCTTAAATTCGATTCGGATCATACGCATCCATTTCAATTTCTACGCTAGCCTCCACGTCGACCCAGCGAACCAAATCGGCTAAATGAGGTCTGCCATCATGATGCCAACCAGGTTCCGGTTCTCCCATACGGCCTAAAAAGGTAACTCGATTGACTCCACATTGGCCAAGCACTTCTATGATGGAACGAAAATGGTTTGGCGTGCAGGCGACCCCAAAGGTCTGTAATAATCCTCGAACTTCATGTAGATAGCAAGGAACATCTTCAATGGACTGAACGGGAATCACATACACAAAGCGGTTTAATGGTGAGATGGGAAACAAAGTCGTTTTCTTATCGTAAACAACGGTCCAAGAAGTACTTTCTTCGCTTTCGAAAAGTGTTATATCATTCGTTTGAAAAGCTTGAAATTGAAAGGATGAACGGGCCTGAATGATCGCTTGATTTTCCTGTTCACTTAATCTAGCCCTTGGCATTTTCACCTCGTAATTATTCATTTCCTGCGCTAGCAAACTAGCAAATTCCCGTACCGATACATTCCCCTTTTCCTCTACAAAAAAGACATGAGGAGAAAGGCAGGCTTGTTGATCAAATTGAGAAGCATCCTTTGCAGCCCTCCTAGCAGTTTCGGTTACGAGAACGCGCTGTAAACAGTCTTTTGCAATAAATCCAGCACTCAATTTATGTCCATGTGCATGTAGGTTGACGTGAGATGGAACTTTTTTTCTAATCGAATCAATGGAGTTCTCGCTTCCATATGCAATCACTGCCTCTGATGAAGAGAATGCTATACGCTCTAATTCTTCTTCTCCACCTTTCCACCAAATGATGCTGATGGATTCCGCTAAGTCCTTGTCAATCTCTCTCAATGTTTCAACAAACAGACAGGGAAACAAAGGCTCGGAGGAAGAGAGCTTCCCAAGTGTACTAGACTTAACTAAAAGGCCGCTTACTAAACTCCATAACGGCAAGGCAGGAACATTTCCGGAAAACACATTCGTAATGAGCTTGGGTCCATAGGCTCTTGTTAAGCCACCTGATGAACGTGGACGAAACTCGTCAAGTACAAAAGGATTAGGGAAATCCACCTCGACCATTCTTTGCAGCTTTTCTTTACGAAAGGAACGTAAATACGAATGTAAAAACACGCGTATCATTTCCGAGTCATACCCAGTTATAATGGGAAGAAGCTCTTCCGCTAGTTTTCGATTGTGGTAGTTCGGGTCAAGCCAGAGTTGAATGGCTTGGTCAAGGGAGTCAATAATGTCATTCGTTTTCCGAGCTTGCAGTTTTCTTTGTTGCTGTTTTAGATGTAAAACAACTTGTTTCAGTTCCTCACTCGTAAGTTTTGGTACAAGAAGAGTAAGAGAATCAAACGTTCGTTCTTCATAAGATGGGGAGATCATGCTTGGGACAAATCCAATTTTTAGTTCCATTTGCTTACTCCATTACGAAACTGCTCTACGGCGAGGGAACAGCCCTTTGCTTCTGCCCCTTCGCTTCTTCCTAACAAGTAAAATTCACCTTTTTTCGAAATCCCTAAGTCCTCCGTCATAACCCCAAGGACCGAATGGAAGTTGGCTAGATCATAATGAACGAGTATTCCCCGCTCACCGTCTTGTACACACAAACCGTTTTCAGGATTGATGACTACTGTTCTTACCCAATGAGGAGCTTTTTGTTGCCCGCTTCCGCTTTGATCGTAAAACTGGGAGCTTAGCTCGGTCATTCCATACATATTCACACAATCTTCAACGGGTAAGTTAAACGCTTCTGCTACCATTTGTTTAAATTGATCTGAACTCATTTCTATGGCTCGACCCTTAGACCCTCCTGTATCCATTAACCGGCTTCCTTTTGGTAGTTGAAATTGAAGGTTTTTGCCTTCCATGTACTCAACAAAATGGATAAAGGAAAACGTAGCCCCTAACAAATATACAGGGGTGTTGGTGCGTTCAGATTCTACAAGGAATGAGACGAGCTTTTCGAAATCATAGGTCCCGTTACTGGCGATATAAACACTCTCCTCCGTGCCGTAGTCGCGAATGGCTGTATACAAATACTGTGACAGAGAGGAATTGGGCATTTCCTTTGGATGTGGAAATAGAATGGCCATTTTCACACGGCATTTCTCTTTCATGATATTTTCTTCAAAATGTGACTTCATCGAAGCAGTCCACACCTCTAAGTCATGGTGATAATTTCTCCCTTGCTTTCCACTGGTCGTTCCGCTTGTTTGAAAATACGTCTCCGCTTCTTCAATCGGTGTACAAGCGATGACCGCCTCCTTAAAAGCACCAACAGGTACAGGAGGAATTTGCTGATAGGATTGCACCATTGATGGGTGAACCTTTCTTGATCGACAAAACTTCCGGTAAATACGATTATTTTCGTATTGGTAGGCGAAGACCTGTAAGGCTAATGAATCAAATGAATCTCTTTCTTCATTTTCAATAAAAGTGAGTATCCTTTGCTTGATATCTTCGTAGTGCATGTTGTACTCTCCTTAAGATGAATGTGTTAGTATTTCCCAATCTTTTACGACAGGTTGATATCCAAGTTCTCTCAGTGATTCCTTTACCTCTGCCACACTTCTTTTGTCCGAAATTTCGAATTGACTATGAGTATGTTCTTTATTGGCATATCCCCCGACAACGGTAGATGAGGCAGCAGACATTTTGGTCACTCCTAACGGAAGTAAATGACGTCTTAGTTCCGCGCTTTCTCGTGTTGATAGAGTCATACCTGCACGTGGTAAAAATAAACGAGATGCCAGCATTGCTTGAACTAAATTTTTATCAGATACATCGACCTTTGGTTGGAAACCACCAAGGTTTGGGCGTATTCGAGGAAAGGATAGAGCAATATCCGTTTCGAGATAATTTCTTTGTAAGTAATGAGCATGAAGTCCTGTGAAAAAGACCTCCTTACGCCACTCATCCATTCCTAGTAGTGCTCCGATATTGACGGATCTCATGCCAGCTTTGGCACCTCTTTCAGGTGCATCTAGTCGATAGCGATAATTGCGTTTCGGTCCCTTTAAGTGATGCTTTTTATAGATTTCTTCGTTGTACACTTCTTGGTACACCGTTAATCCATCAATTCCACGGGCAACGAGCGTTTGGTACTCTTCCGTATCTAATGGCTGTATCTCAATGGATAAAGAAGAAAAATACTTTTTCATCACATCAATCGTTTCACACAAATAATCTACCGAGGAATGGAGGCGAGATTCTCCCGTTAGCAAGATAATATGTCGTAATCCCATTTTGACAAGTGCCTTTGATTCTTCTTCAATTTCAGCCAGGGTCAATTTTCTACGTGGAAAATCATTATCAATACTAAAGCTGCAGTACGTACATTTGTTCACACAATAATCGGTTAAATACAGTGGTGCGTATAATTGAATCGTACGGCCAAAATGCTGTACGGTACGTTGATGTGCCTTTTGTGCCATTTCTTCTAGACAATTTTCAGCAGCTGGAGATAAAAGAATCAAGAAATCTTCTGTATGAAGTCTCTCTTTTTGCAAAACCCTTCTTACGTCTTGAGTAGTGATGGTAGAAAAAAAGTCGTCAAATGGATAATATTTTACTTTTACATACTCATCATAAAATGACATTCCACTCACCTACCCTAAAAATCCTGTTAATGGAGATGACGCTTGTGCTGTCGTTGTTGTCTGTCCTACTCCACTCGAGTAAGCTTTCCTTCCAGCCTTGACTGCTAAGTCGAATGCAATGGCCATTTCAACGGGATCCTTAGCTGTAGCAATGGCTGTGTTTACCAGTACAGCGGCTGCTCCCATTTCCATCGCTTCCGCTGCTTCAGATGGCTTTCCGATTCCTGCATCAACAATGATTGGAAGCTCCATCTCTTCTATCAAAATTTGGATCAATTCCTTCGTGCGAATACCTCGATTTGAACCGATAGGAGAACCAAGTGGCATAATTGCTGCTGCTCCAGCATTTTGCATCGCTTTTGCTGCCATTAAGTCTGGGCTCATATAAGGTAGAACGATAAACCCTTCATTCGCTAAGATATCAGTTGCCTTAGCTGTTTCGTAATTGTCAGGAAGCAAGTACTTTTGGTCGGAAATGACCTCAATTTTAATCCAGTTCCCCATGCCGGCTGCTCTTGCAAGTCGGGCAATTCGAACCGCTTCGTCCGCCGTTCTTGCTCCCGACGTATTCGGAAGTAGAATCATGTCTTTAGGAATGTATTCTAAGATGTTTTCTTCTCCAGTAGCATTCAGGTCTACTCGTCTTAAAGCGACTGTGACGACTTGTGAACCGGATTGGGTTAGTGCTTCTTTCATTAGCTTGTGATTATAAAATTTTCCAGTTCCTGTTAGTAGTCGGTTATGTAGCTGCGTGTTCCCAATCGTTAATAAGTCGGTCATTGTGGTTCCTCCTATTGGTTCATTTTGGAAATATAAAAAAGACTTACCAATTTTGGCAAGCCTTCACATTCTTACATAAAGCTTTTCCTCATAATAGAGCTCATGTAAAATGATTGCTTCCCTACGTTGGTTCTAACCAAATCAGGTTCAAGGGTTGGAAAGATTCCTCTCAGCTTTTAGGCACCCCTAGCTAATTTTTTATTTTATTTGATTGCGATTTTAACTTTGTTTCGTTTGTATGCCCAATGATTGGTTGGGCCGTGGCCGGATCCGATGTGTAAATCTTCTTCGATGGCTGCCTGAATAAAGTCTTTTGCCACTTTCACCGCTTGAACAACGGAGCTCCCTTTTGCGAGTTGTGCGGTTATGGCAGCGGAAAAGGTACAGCCTGTGCCATGAGTATTTTTTGTGGGAATCCGATTCGAACTAAAGGTGTGAAATTGTTGACCGTCATATAAAAGATCAATCATTTCTTCCCTACCCTGATCATGTCCGCCTTTGATCATGACAGTTTTTGCACCCATGATATGGAGCAATTTAGCAACTTGTTTTCGGTCATCCATTGTCACAATTTTTATTCCTGTAAGCACCTCTGCTTCTGGAATATTTGGTGTCACGATGGTCGCAAGTGGAAGTAATTTTTCTTTTAAAGCTTTAACCGCTTCGTTTTGTAAAAGTGATGCTCCCCCTTTTGCAATCATTACGGGATCTACGACGACATGTTTCATTTCATAAAATTCTATAAATCTCGAAACCGCATCAATGGTATCACTGTTAAATAACATTCCGGTTTTGATCGCATCTGGACGCAAATCTTCAGCAATCGATTGAAGTTGTTCTTGAATCCCTTCCAAAGGAACCTTATAGACACCTTGTACGCCTGTTGTGTTTTGTGCAGTTACGGCTGTTATCACAGACATTCCGTATACATCAAGTTCTTGAAATGTCTTCAAATCAGCCTGTATACCAGCCCCTCCACCACTATCTGACCCTGCGATGGTTAATGCCTTTTTTACCATAACGAATAACCTCTCCTTGCCTAAAATTCATCAACTAATCTACGTAAAAGCTTGGTATGCTCTTGGATATGACTGGCTCGACAAATATCGGAAATGATTGCGAGGCCATTAGCTCCTGATTTCATAACGGTTTCTCCGTTGGTAGAATTCATTCCACCAATCGCAACAAGAGGCAAAGAAATTCCTGCATGACGAAATTCAGTGAAGATATCTAAGCTTTGTTGCTTTTCGGTATCCGCTTTTGAAATGGTAGGATACATCGGCCCAATTCCTAAGTAATCAGCTCCGTTTAGAACGGCCTGAAGTCCCTCTTCAACCGTGTGTGTGGATACACCAAGAATTTTCTTAGGACCTATTGTCTCCCTCACATATTTTGCATTTTCATCATCCTGGCCAACATGTACTCCATCAGCATCAAGAGCGATAGCCAGTGGTAGATCATCATTGACGATAAATGGGATCTTATGTGTCCCGCAGAGTTCTCGCAGTTTTTTTCCAAGTTCGTACTTCTCAATTTCTCCGAGAGTGCTGATCCCTTTTTCTCGATATTGATAACAAGTAATTCCACCTTCAATGGCTAGAGCTAACGTCTCTTCAGGTGTTCGATTCAAGCAGTCTTGACTGCCCATAATAAAATACAGTTTTAGAAAATCCATTTCCTTTTGCTCCCTCATATGGATGTTACTTCTGCAATGCTGACTTTGGCGAGGTCTACCACATCAGAGGATGAAGTGAGCATGAGTTGATTAAGAAATTCCATCTGAAAAGTGCCAACATGTTGGTCACCTGTCGCTAAAATCGCACGCTCAGCAACTGCACCATAAAAGGCTGATGCTCCTGCCGCTGCGAGTAAATAATTGGTTTCTACACTTGCAAACGCTCCTACGACAGATGAAAATAAGCAACCAGTTCCAGTTACTTTTGTTAGAAGTGGATGCCCGTTTGAAATAATAATCGATTCTTCACCATTAGAAACAACATCGTCTTTTCCGGTAACCACAACGGTCATATGTAATTTTTGAGCTGCCATTCGAGCAAGGTCTGTGATATTCCCTTCACCTGTACCAGAATCCACACCGCGTGTTTGCCATTCTTCTCCTATTACGTTGGCTACCTCTGCAGCATTTCCGCGTAATAGGCTAATGTTCACTTCAGATAGAAGTCGTTTTACAGTATTTGTGCGGTATGGTGTTGCACCAGCTCCAACCGGGTCAAGGACGACTGGAACGCCTTTTTCATTCGCTGCTTGACCAGCAATGATCATCGCTTCTACTTCAGGTTCCCTTAATGTGCCGATATTGAGCACAAGGGAATTCGCGATGCTTACCATCTCAGCTACTTCTTCTTTGGCATAGGCCATCACTGGTGAAGCGCCAAGAGCTAACAATCCATTAGCAACAAAATTAGTTACTACTACATTCGTCATATTATGAACTAACGGTGATTGCTCTCTTACTCTATCAATTAATGTTAAAAATTCATGACTCATTTTTCCCTGCTCCTTTCATATTAGCAAAACGATTTCAAGACAAAAAAAGCCAGATTCTTATAGAACCTGGCATAGTTACGAAACAATAAACATTTATCTTCGCAGTAACTACTTCCCTCCGCTGGTATGAGCCAGATCAGGTTCCAAGAGTCGAAAACTGAATTGTTTTCTCTCAGCCCGAACATACGGGCCCCCCTAGTAGATTTCCTATGAAACTATATTTACATCATAGTGGAAGGTTTTTTATAACGCAACTATAAATTATTTAAAAAGTAAAAAAAGTTCCCCCTGTACCAACAGGAGGAAGCCGATTAAATCGTAAATTTCCTTAAAACTTCTTTTAAGTTAATCGCCATTTCATTAACTGTCTGAACAGAAGAAGCGATTTCCTCCATCGTTGCCAACTGTGCCTCAGCAGATGCAGCAACCGCATAAGAGGAGTTCGAATTTACCTTTGCAATTTCTGTTAGCACTTCGATATTGGCAGTTACACATTTGGAACTTTCCGTCATTTTTTGGACATATTGATGAATAGACTGAATCGTTTTACGAATGTCTGTGATAGAGTCAGTGATTTGTATAAAAGATCTTCCCGCTTCATTTACAGCGATTGACCCATTTTCTACTTCAAGCGTATTTTTTTCCATTGCTTTTACGGCTTGATTTGTACCGGTTTGGATTTTCAAAATAAGATCTATAATTTCGTTAGAAGAGCTCTTTGACTGTACGGCAAGTTTCCGGACCTCATCAGCAACCACAGAAAAACCTTTCCCATGCTCCCCGGCTCGTGCTGCTTCAATCGCAGCATTTAAAGCGAGTAAGTTCGTTTGATCTGCAATACCAGTGATCACTTTGGTTATTTGACTGATTTCCTTTGATTGTCTTCCAAGGTTACCAATCACTCCTGCCACTTCGATTACAGAGTCATGTATATGTGACATTTGCTTTATTGCATTCTCTACGACCTTGTTTCCGTTTTTAGACACTCCATCGACCATATTAGCTGAAGCTTCCAGTTTTTCTGATGAAAAAGTGAGAGTTTCTTGAATCGAAGCCAATGTGTTCATTGTATGTATGGTTTCATTTACACTATCTAGTTGTTTTTGAGAGGCAGCAGCAACCTCTTGAATGGAAAAAGTAATACTTTCTGAACCTTGTGCGGTTTCCTCCGAGCTTGCTGTTAAATCCTCCGCAGAGGCAGAAACCTGGGTGGTTGTCTCATATGCTTGGGAAATTAAGGCTCGCAGTTCTTTTACCATCCGGTTGAAAGTAGTAGTTAGCTCACCAATTTCATCATTTGATGTAACCTTCATATCTGCGTGACTAAAATCACCTTCTGCAACTACTTGAATTCTCTCTGATAAACGACGGATCGGGCCATGAATAGAATTCATCAATACGATGGCAACTATTACGGAAATACAAATAACGATGAATGTAAAGATCATTGTCCAAAGTTGAACTTGATTTCCATTTGAAATGATTTCTTCTCCCAGCTGTTCTACACTTTTATTTTTTTCATCTGCTAAAGCCTTTAATTTTGCCATCGTTTGTTCGGCTTTAAACTTTTCAGATCCAACATTGAGTAAGGCTTGGCGTTTCTCTCCGTTATCAAACACGTCGAAAGCTTCCTTCATCATCATCTCATTCCATTTGGAACCGTCGGAAATGACCTTTTTTACAGCAGCTTCATCTTTGTTCCCAGCTACGTTAGTCAATAACCTATCTTCTAATTGGGTACTTAGGTGTACATTGTTTTCAAAGCTTTCCTTAGCCTGAGGAGAACCTTCAAGCATGTACTCATTTACGAGTCTTAATCGCTCAGCCATGAAAAATCGTAAATCTTGTAAGGCGTTTAATTGCTGTGATTCTTTTAGAATAAGTGATTTTGCTAATTCATTTGCCTTTTGGGTATTGATCATGGAGTAAATAGCTAGTCCACTAGAAACTAGTAACACGAGCCCGAAGCTAAGCATGATTTTTTTTCGAATACTTTGTGATTGAAATGGTATTCTTATGATTGGTAACCGCCATTTTGTATTCTTAATTTTATTAACCCATTTATCAATAGACTTCAATCCCTACACATCCTTCACCCGTTTGTCCACTTCATTATGGCAAAGGAATATTAAGCAATTGTAAAGGAAGTGTAAGTATTGTATAAAAATAAAACTAAATACCTAATTCTTAAGAACTATTCTCGGAATAAAAAACCTAGGAAATCATGGTATTTCCTAGGGAAGCGCAGGTTATGACATTTCTCTGCAAATTTCCTTATCCGACTAATCGATTAGTTAGTTTTTTGAGATATAGTGATAAAAAGACGCTTCGAGATAGACTAAATAAGATAAACGCCATCCATACTCCGTGGTTCCCAAAAACAGGTACAAGACCTATAATGGCTGCTAAAAATACAAGTAATGCAATAAAAATAGAATTTCTTACTGATTTCGCGTCCGTTGCACCGGAAAAAATACCTTCTAGTTGTAATCCCCAAAATCCGACAAGGGGAAATAATAACATCCAAAATAAGAATACATGAGTGGTTTCTCTTACCTCATGAATAGTCGTGAATAATGACACGATAAAGTCTCCAAACAGGATAGTCAAAAAGGATAAAAGAATAGCTGTGGCAATTCCCCAAGTTGCAGAAAGCGACAAGGCTCGAAAATATAGAGAAGTGTTTTTTCCTCCAAACGCTCTTCCCACTAAAATGCTTGAGGCATTAGCGAATCCGCCAAATAGATATGCCATTACGTACTGAATTTGTAAAAGGATCGCATTTGCAGCTAAGGTGAGCTCACCCATACTTGCTCCTTTTGAGGTGAGTATTCCAGTCATTGTAACCAAACATAATGTTCGGAGAAAATGGTCGCGATTAACAAGAAACATTTGAGTTAAGGTATCTTTCTTGATTAATGCACTAAGAGAAGGAATAAAGAAACGACTTTTATTTGTTTGAAAAATAAGGAACATTCCAACTATAACGGAGGACACTTCAGCAATTAATGTAGCATAGGCAACGCCTGCAACCCCCATATGTAGGCCCAGAACAAATACAATATCTAGCACAATGTTTAATACATTCATACCAATTTGCAGGAACAAAGACATTTTCACTTTACCTAAGCCGACTAACCAACCGATGGTTACATAGCTTAGTAGAATAAATGGTGCTCCCCAGATACGAATAAGAAAGTAGGTTTCAGCAAGAGCGTTTGTTGCTGTATTCCCGCCCATTAATAGGAGAGAAAGATGGATGATGGGCTTTTGAAAAAGGATGAATAGCAATCCCATCAGAATAGCAATGATCATTGGACGATAAAGAGCTAGCATAATACCTTCTTCGTTTTTTGCTCCATCGGCTTGTGAAGTGAAGCCACTGGTTGTCACACGTAAAAAGCCGAGCAACCAGTACAGCGTGTTAAAAATAACGGCTGCAATCGCGACCCCGCCTAATGCCGTAGGATCTTGAATTCTTCCTACGACGGCAGTATCTACCACCCCTAGTAATGGGGTAGACACTCCAGATAAAATTAACGGAAAAGCCAATACTAAGTATTCGCGATGAGTGCATGTATGTGAATAGCGGTGAACCTTTTGTTTAACGGAAGCTAAATTCATTTTACTCCCCTTTCTTACAGCATAGCAGCTTGTAACAACGCTTTTGTATACGAATGTCTTTCAGGAGCATAAAGGTCAGATAGTTGAAAATGATCGACCAAGCACCCATTTTTCATGACAAGAATTATATCACATAAGTTGGTTACTGTTCGTATATCATGAGAAATAAATAAGATGGACATTTGTAAGTTTCTCTGTAATGTTTTTAATAGCTCTAAGATACGTACTTGAACGGACACATCTAGGCTCGCAGTTGCTTCATCACAAACTAAAAGAGCAGGTTCAATACTTATAGCACGTGCTATACACACTCTTTGTTTTTGACCGCCACTCAGTTCATCGGGATAGCGATCCACCATAACCTTCTCTAGTCCAACCATTTCAAGCAATCTCTCTGCCTTTTCACGATTGGTATGCTTACCTGGTGGCAAATAAGAAGGTGTAAAATCAGTAAAGTTGTTAAGTGGCTCAAGTAAACTTTTCCCAATTGGTAGTTTTGGATTTAAAGCACTATTAGTGTCTTGAAAGACCATTTGGATATTCTTCCGATAGGCTCGAACATCTGCTCGTTTTTTAGGAGGGATTTGTTGTTCGTTAAATGTGATACACCCTTGTTTATAGCTTTCTAGACCAAGAATGAGTTTCGTGAGTGTACTTTTTCCACTGCCGCTTTCCCCAACAATACCAACGATTTCTCCCCTCTCTATTTGGAAAGAAACCCCTTGTAGTGCAGCAATATTGTTTGTATATACTTTTGATAGTTGTTCCACTTTTAGTAAACTCATACGGTTCGAACTCCTTGATGGGTGTGAAGGTAACGTTCTCCTGGTAGTGACAACAAACAGGAGCATAATTCTTTTGTATATGGATGCTGATGTTCACAACGTATTTGTTCCGGTGTTCCTTCCTCAACGATTCTCCCTTTTTGCATCACAAAAATGTGGTCGGATCGTTTGTATGCTTGTACGAGATCATGTGTGATAAATAAAACTGCACAGCGTGTTTCTTTTCTAACTTTTTCAATCGCATCTAGTACTGCTTCCGCTGTCATAACGTCTAAAGCCGTTGTGATTTCGTCACAAATAAGTAACTTAGGCTTTAAAGCTAATGCTAATCCAATCGCAACTCGCTGGACTTGCCCGCCACTTAATTGGAAGGGATAACTTTGAAAGATTCGGTTGCTATCTAATTGTATTTCCTCGAGAACATGAAGAGATAATTCTTTCGCCTCTTTTTTACTAATAGAATAGTGAGAACGAATCGCTTCTACCATTTGCTTTCCTACTTTTATAAACGGGGTAAAGCTGCCACGATAGTCTTGAAAGATACTCCCTATCTCGCTTCCTAGCAGTCGATGGTGGTTTCTTTTATCCAAGGAAAGAAGGTTCATATCTTCGTAAAATACATGACCCGTAACTACCATAGTAGAATCCAATAAGCCTTGAACGGTCCTTGCGGTTATACTTTTACCACTACCGCTTTCTCCAATCAGTGCGACCATTTCGCCTTGATTCAATTCTAAGTTGATATCTTTTAGAAGTAACTGTTCATCTTTCGTCTTTATTGATAGGTTTTGTATAGATAAAAGCCTCTCCTTCACAGTATGTTCCTCCTTTTTCCCGTCTTAAAATAACCTTTTAACCCTTCTCCAAGAAGATTGCAGCATAGAACAGTCAACAAAATAGCAATGCCTGGATAGACCATTAGAGATGGATGCACTTGAAAGAATGTTCTTCCTTCATTCAACATGGCTCCCCATTCGGGTAACGGCGCTTGAGCACCTATTCCAATGTAGGAAAAAGAAGAAATCAGCAAAATAATTTTTCCTACATCAATAGCAGCCATAACGACAATCTCAGAAAATATTTGTGGGATGATATGAAACTGTATGGTATGAAAGTTACTAGAATAAGAGAGCCTTGAAGCAAGAACGAACTCCTTTTGTTTCTCTTCTAAAACCAAGCCTCGAACAACACGAGCGTATACAATCCATTTTACGAGGACAATCGCAATCACAATATTGGTTAAGCTTGGTCCTAGAATTCCTGCTATCGCAATTGCTAAGATGAAATCTGGAAAAGCGAGGATTCCATCTATGACTCTCATAAAAAAAGCATCCATCCTCCCACCAATATATCCTGATAGCAATCCGATAGGAATACCTATACACATTGCTAGCAAGATGATAAGGAGTCCTAGTCCAATCGTTAATTTGGCACCATATACAATTCGTGCAAAAATATCTCTTCCCATATGATCCGTGCCAAGCCAATGATGGGATGATGAAGCGCTTAGACGGTTGGTCATATTAATATAAAACGGATCCTGGGTTCCAAAGAAACTTCCCACCAAAAAAACTATGGCTAAAATAGAGGCAAGAGAGATCCCTATCACCATACTCAGGTTTTTCTTGTTTTTCATTATTTTGCCTCCTTTCCTTGCTGAACTTGTGGGTTGATCACCAAATAAAGTAAGTCAACGAGCAAATTGGTTAGTACGATTAAAAAGCCAATCACAATAATAAAGCCTTGAATAAGGGGATAATCACGTTGCATAACAGCTTGAACAATTAATTCCCCCATGCCTGGCCAAGAAAATAAAATTTCAATGACTGATATCCCGCCAAGTAGACTTCCGAGACTAAGGCCAAACATCGTAACAAGTGGAATGAGACTTCCACGTAACGCATGGAAGAAAAGGATTCTACTTCTACTAATCCCCCTTGCTATCGCTGCTTCAATAAACGGGCTTTGCAGGATCGTGATGAGTCGTTCTCTTAACAAGGTAATATAGATCGGTGCCATCGCCATTCCAAGAGTGATTGAAGGCAGAACATAATGGGCAAATGTCCCTCTCCCCATCATCGGTAGCCATTGCAATTTTAATGAAAAGAAATACATAAGCAGTAGTCCTAACCAAAAACTTGGGATAGAAGCACCAACGAGCGCAAACCAGCGACTTATGTAATCGGGCCATCGGTTTTCATATAAAGCACTGACCACTCCTAATGGTATGGAAATAAGGAAAAGAACCGTTAATCCACCTATTGCTAACGCAAAAGTTGCAGGTAATCTATCAAATATCAGCTCAGAGACAGGTTTCTTTGAGATCAATGATTCACCTAAATCAAATTGGCCTACATTAATAATCCAGTCACCGTATTGCTGTAGAATGGGTTTATCAAATCCATATTCCTTCTTCAACTCTTCTTCTTTCTCTGTTGTTACCGACACATCATCAACCTTCAGGATGGACCGTATCGGGTCTCCTGGAGTAATTTTCATTAACAGAAAGGTTAAAAAGGATAAAACAAATACCATAACTAATAACTGAGACAG
This sequence comes from Robertmurraya beringensis, assembly GCF_042433785.1. Lineage (NCBI taxonomy): Bacteria > Bacillati > Bacillota > Bacilli > Caryophanales > Bacillaceae > Robertmurraya > Robertmurraya beringensis. Next base: position 139,769 of record NZ_JBHLUU010000127.1, read on the forward strand.
TCTTGAACCAATCATCTTCCCTATTCTCTTCAACATAATCACCTTCCTCACGAGAAAAGTGAAAGTGCCAAGGACACTTTCACCTTTTGATTATTCAACCTCTAATTTGTTTGTTAAAATATAGTATTCTTCTGAACCGGGAGCCCAGTTTTTCACATGATTGCTCACACCTATAATAATATGAGGATGAACAACAAACGAATGAAGAACTTTTTCCTGTATTAGCTTAACGGCTTCCTTTTCTAATCCTACGCGTTGCTCTAAGTTACTCGTAGTATTTAGTTGTAAAATAGTATTGGTTAGTTCCGGCACGTTAATTTGTCCAGGGTTTAAGGAGCCATCTGGAACATACGCAGAGTTCAAGAAAAATCCACCATCACCACGAGGAGCCGTTAAATTGGAATACGTTGCAATATCCCAGTCATCTTGCTTTTCCCATAGAAACGTATCAATATTTTCAACTGTGACAATGTTTATTTTTATGCCGACAGAAGCTGCTTCTGCTTGTAAATATTGAGCAATTAGCGGAAGCTCAGGTCTTCCTTGATACGTAGCAACGGTTAATTCAAGTGACTTTCCGTCTTTTTCAAGTGTTCCACTTGCGTTTTTTATATAACCTGCGTCCTCTAACAGCTCCGCCGCTTTTACGGGGTTAGACTTTACCACTTCTTTATCCGACGAAAAAGCAAACATGGGGTTAAAGGGACCAGTAGCTTCTGTCGCATGACCATTCATGATTTCTTCCACAACGGTTGTACGATCTAACAGTAAATCTATCGCTTTTCTGACATTTTCATCCTGTAATTGAGGATTGACTGAATTATATAGAAGGAAATGAGCTCGTAGACTCATGATAGATTCAATGCGAAGATCCTTATTGTCTTCTATAGGTTTCAGTGTTTCGGGAGGCAAGTGATAGACGATATCTGCCTCTCCTGATTGAAGGGCTAACGCACGTACATTTCCGTCAGAATTAAATGTAACTGTTGCTTCATCTACTTTTGCCTTTCCATCCCAATAATCCTCATAGCTTACTAGTTTAATCTCGGATTCTGGTGCGAAACTTTGTACTTGAAATGGTCCAGTTCCAATTGGTTGCTCACTAATATCTTCAGAATCCACCTTAATGATCGAAGCGTTTGTATGAACTAGTTCCGATAGAAAAGCTGGATATTCCTCCTCGGTTTGGAAGGTAATTTCTTGGCCACTAGCTGTGATGGACGCGATTTTCAAATTGGAGTTCATTGCCTCATTGACTTCTATTAGTCTTTCAAATGATTTCTTTGCCGCTTCAGCATCTAGTGTAGATCCATCGTGAAAGGTAACCCCTTCTCGAATATGAAACTTCCAGGTAGTTGAATCCAATTGTTCCCAAGAGTCTGCTAACCAAGGCTGTATTTCTAGATTTTCGTCAATCTGGACTAAGGTTTCAGCAATTCCTGCACGTACTCCCATCCAATCCTGGTGAGGATCTAAGGTTTTTGATGCAAAGCTAAATAATAGTTTTACTGTTTTCTTTTCCTCGCTTTCTTTTGAAGAAGTTCCGCTACTACTGCAAGCAGCTGTAAAAACAATAACGAAAGCAAGAAGTATGTAAGTAATAAATGACTTTTTCAATCGAACCCATCCTTTGAACATTTTTGTAAACAGAAATCATTACGATTAAAATACAATAAATATTGGTAAATCGAAATCATTTCAGTTTACAATACTAAACTATAATGTGTTGCATTCATAGTGTCAATATTAAATCGTAATTTTTACGATTTAATATAAAAAAAACAGACCAACGATCATCAGTTGGTCCTATACTTATGATTTATTTAAACACGTCTGCCTCGTTCAAGTATCCATCCTTGATCACGGTATCACGAACGTTTTCATTTGTGATGGCAATTGGATCTAAGAAGACAGCTGGGACATCGATTTTTCCATTGTTAATTTGCTTGTCGGTCTTTACTTCTTCTCCCTTTGCTACCATAATCGCCATTTCGGCAGACTTTACCGCTAATAGGTTAATCGGTTTATATACGGTCATCGTTTGTAATCCTTGAACAACACGGCGAACTCCTTCAAGCTCGGCGTCCTGACCAGAAACAGGAACGGTACCAGCTAAACCAACGCCTGCTAATGACTCAATTACTCCACCAGCCGTTCCGTCATTTGCAGCAATAACCGCGTTAATAGCATTTCCATTTTTACTCAGTGCCGTTTTCATATTTTCTTTTGCAATGTCTGGGTTCCAATCATCAGTATACTGATCATGAACGAGCTTCACGGTTCCGTTATCGATTAGAGGCTGTAATACTTTCATCGCGCCTTGGCGGAAAAGAATCGCGTTGTTGTCAGATTCTGCTCCACCAATATAAGCAAAATTTCCATTAGGTACTTTCTTTAAAATTTCTGTAGCTTGAATTTCTCCTACTTTTTCATTATCAAAGGAAATATAGTAATCAACATCAGCATTTTTTATCAATCGGTCGTAGGAAACCACCTTTACCCCTGCTTCATGAGCAATTTCTACGATTTCAGCTGAAATCACAGCATCATGAGGAACGACGACTAATACATCTACTCCCTCCTCAATTAATAATTGGGCTTGTTTAATTTGAACTTCATCCAATCCGTTGGCGGCTAGTGTTTTTACTTGCCCGCCCAACTTTTTAATTTCTTCTTCAAACAGTGCTTTATCTTTGTACCATCTTTCGTCTTTTAGCGTATCTAATAAAAATCCGACATATGGTTTTGAATCATCAGTGATTAATTTTGAGTGGTTAGTGCTTGATGCTTTCTCTGTCGAGGAACAACCAGCTGTAACGATCATAACAATAATTAGAAACAAGCTTGTGAGAGACATCTTTGGAATATTTTTCATATATATCCTCCTTCCTTTTGAGCCTTTATAGTTCAAATTTTTTGATCAAATTGTTCATTCTTTCTACCATGCTTGTAAGCATTTTGGCACTTACAGAAATATTGTCGAGTGATTGGTTTTGTTGAAGAACTGCAGCTGATATCTCTTCCGAACCAGCGGCGGTTTCTTCTGATACGGCAGCAATATGCTCGATATTCTCACTCATGGATTGACTTGATTGTTGAACTTTATTAAAACTTTCTGAAATCGTTTTTATGCCAATAGACATATGTTCTACTTTTTCCTTAATGTCTGCAAATTGTTGGCCGGTTAGTTCAATTTGTACGGTTCCTTTATTTACCTCACCGTATCCTTCGTTTAAATTTTCAGCAATTTTTGATGTTTCTTCTTTTATGCTGAAAACAATGGATGCGATCCCTTCAACTGAACGCGAAACCTCTTCGGCTAATTTTCTTACTTCCGTTGCTACAACAGCAAAGCTTTTTCCTGCTTCTCCAGCTCTGGCCGCTTCAATGGACGCATTTAAAGCAAGCAAGTTAGTTTGGTCGGCAATGGACTTGATCACATGGACGATTTCTGTAATTGATTGTGTTTTGCTTTCTAAATTCTTCACTTGGTGAACAGATTCACTTACCACATGATTAATTTTTTTCATTTGTTGTAGTGATTCTTTCATTTGATTGTCCCCGCGAACGGCCACATCTAACACTTGACCAGAAAATTCTACTAATCTTTCCCCTTGTGAGTTAGATTGTACGATTTCTTCGTTAAATTCCTTCGTTTTTGACGCAATATTCGCTGCATTATCCGCTTGTGAGCTTGCGCCCTTCGCCATTTCTTCAATCGTTATAGAAACTTGTTCGCTACCCAGCTTTACTTCCTCAGATGACTCAAACAACGTAACACTTTGTTTGTCCACTTCAGCTGATAAAGTTGAGATTTCGGAAATCATTCCTCGTAAGCTTGTTCCCATTTCATTAATAGAATGAGAGAGTTGTCCAATTTCATCGTTTCCACTGTAGGTTAATCTCTCATTGTTCAGTCTGCCACTAGCAATCTCGTTACTTTGTACAACGATTTCTTCCAGATTTCTCTTGATTCTGCGGCTAAGAATAAAAATCATGATAAAAGAAAGAATGATTGATCCAAATGATGAAAGAATAAGAATAAGATACAGTCTTTCCAGTTGACTTTGTGCGGATGCTAAGTCAGCTTCACTAATTTTTGTCGCTGAATCTTTTAACTCATATCCCAATTTAATGGTTTCATTTTTTAATTCTCTTGCTTCACTTTCTAATGTCGCAAACTCTTCTGTATTAATTTGTTGTACTTTTGGTACGATTGTACTAAAGAAATACTCGTCGAGTTTATGATTGTTCTCTATGAGCTGATTAAACGTTTCCAATTGATTGGTAGTTAGATTTTTCTTTATTCTTTTAGCGATACTGACAAACTCTTGACTATGATCCAAATACACATTCAACTTGGTTTCATCAGACAATAGAATGTACTCCGGAACTAATAAGTACTTTTCATGGTAAAGAGTTACCAAGTTTCCAGCATCTACAGCTACTTGATTTCTCGTCACTGTATCTTCCATTTTTTCGCTCGTATCTTTAATAAAAATCCCTGTAACTACTACAGAAATGATAAAAGCAATGGTCATAAAAGAGAAGATCACCATGTACTTTCCACCAATCTTGATGTTTGACCATTTTACCCTTCTTAACATACTACTCCCCCTAACTCGGTGATTGTTTTTAACAATCGACAAAATTCTTCATTCTTTTTATCGGCATTTGTGAAGATTATGTTAAGTTTTCTTACAAAAAAAATATTATATAAGAATAAGGAACTAAAAAAGTCTGTTTCCATCATCTTGATAGAAACAGACCTTTTTTAATATCCTTTATCAAAATCCACTGAGTTCGATACGGGGTGGTTTGATTCTAAGGCTTGTAAGGTTTGAGCAAAGCAAAGAATTGCTTCGTTCAGTTCGGTTACAGCAGAGATATGTGGAGTGATGATTACGTCTTTCCTTAACCAAAGAGTCGATTCTTCTGGTAGTGGTTCTATTTCTACTACATCTAGGATCGCCGTATGTACGTTCCCTGAATCGAGCGCAGTGATCAGTGCTTTTTCATCAACTGTTGCGCCTCTGCCTACGTTAATAAAACCAACTGACTTCGTTTGAGAGAAAAGTTTTTCATTGAATAATTGTTTTGTGTGATGAGTCAGCGGAAGCGTACTGATGATCCAGTTGGCTTTTTCAATTATAGAAGAAACGGAACTTATCGGAACAACTTTATGAAAGTATTCTTTTTGTTTACCGCTTTCGGAGACGCCAATAACGGTTGAACCAAAATAGGTAAACGTCTTAGCTACTTCTTGGCCAATGGCCCCAGTTCCAAAAATAACGATCGTAACATCCTTTAGCAACTTTGGCGTTCTTTGACACCACTTTTTTTGTTGCTGTTGCTGCTGAAATTGTCCATGATATTGTAGGTTTGTTAATAGATAACTTAAACAGTACTCACTTATTCGTTCTCCGAAGGAACAAATGGTACGGGTAAGGAGAGTTTGATTTTCATTCCAGCCCTCTATTTCTAAAAAATTATTTACACCTGCATTAAAGGAATGAACCCATTTAATTTTCGGTATTTGAAAATTCACGCATGGTTTAAAACCAACGTAGGCATCTGCCCAGTCTAAGTCATGTTCGGTGATCGCCTCTACTGGTAGAAAGCGAAATTCCTTTTGATCCATGTTTGGAAAATATGTCTCAAATTCCTTCTGATACTCCCCTGCTATAAGAATGTTATGTATGTTCATACAAACCTCCGATTGTCTAATATCATTTATTGTACTATAGCGCGATAAATAGAAGTAGCTCTTTGGTATTTCCACTTCTACTCTTTCATACAGTGTAAAACGGGGTGATAACTATGAAGAGATGGCTAAAAATCGTGATACTCATCTATTTATCCCTTCTTTTTTTCGGAAGTTTTATCGCTGTAGGTATGCTATGGACGGGAAGGATTGAAAAGTGGATTCCAGAGGTTTCTAAAATAGAAATCTTTCTTTATTATTTCTTTGCGGGTGCAATTGGTGGTTCACTTCGGCATCTATATATGTTTTGTTCCCATTATATGAAAGGTGAATTAACCGATTATCGAAAGTGGATTATGTATATATTTTATCCTATATTTGCTACAGGGACAGCCGTTGTGGCGGTTACCCTCATTCAAAGTGGGATTTTATTAATTCAATTTATTGAATATGAAGATACTCCATACGCCCAAATCAGCATCGCTTTTTTTGTTGGATTTGGTTTTAATCGGTTTTTAAATAAACTAAATGCTGTTTCCGCGAAGTTGTTTCAACCGGAGCAAGAAACGGATAAACCGTCCAATTAAGACTCATGGAATTTTCCATGAGTCTTTTAAATTTACTTCGTTATCTTACCAATTTTTGCTTATAATATGGGAAATACCTAAATAATAGTGAAGGGAATTTTTGAAGATGAAAAAATGGGCATTTGTTTCTGATTTTGATGGTACGATTTCAAAGAAAGACTTTTACTGGATGGTGATTGATAAATACTTTTCAGAAGGGAAAGAACTATTTAACGAATGGAAAGCTGGGACGATCAAAGATATTGATTTCCTTGCAACCGTCTTTAGAGCAATTCACCAAGAAGAAGCACATATTATTGAAGATATACATACGATACCAATTGACGAGTATGTTCCTTCATTTATCATGCATGTTCAAGAAAATGGTGGAGATTTTTACATACTAAGTGCAGGTACGGATTATTACATTCATCATATTCTTAAGAAATACGACATAAAAGACGTGACTGTATTTTCAAACGAAGGATTTTTTCACGAAAAAAATATTCATATGAAAATTGATAGTAACGACTGGAAATACTCTGAGCGATATGGAATTGATAAATCGAAAGTAATTCAAAAATTAAAGGAAGAATACGAGCTGGTGTATTTTGCTGGAGACAGTGAGCCTGACTCGCATCCGGCTGTGTTTGCTGACCTCACCTTTGCCAAGGATGCCCTACAAGATATGCTAGAGGAAAAAGGTGTCCCTTATAAAGCTGTGGAGGAGTTCACAGAAATTGAAAAATATTTAATCAATAAAGGGCTGATTTCACGATAATGCGGCAAGGTACAAATATCTCGATTCCTTCTTTACTGGAAATTAATAGTGGGGTTATTCATCAATTAGAAGCGTACTTAATCAAGCATGGATTTCGCAATGCAATGATCTTTTTTGATGAGTTTACGAATGAAACTTTTGCTGAAACCATTGAGTCCTCCTTTTCAAGGCTCACTCTCGATACAAAGGTATTGAAATCCGGATTGGATATCAATGATTTGATTCAAGTAGCCTTTTCGCTAAAGAACTATGATGTAGTCCTAGCTATGGGTGGTGGCGCACTAGTCGATTATGGAAAGTATGTTGCGTTTATTCGGAAGTTTCCGTTTATTAGTATCCCTACTTCTGCGTCAAATGACGGATTTGCAAGCTCTAACTGTTCGATTATGGTAAATAGCAAAAAGACGACCGTTCCAGCACAAATTCCTTATGGAATCGTTGTAGACCTTGATATCATACAGACTGCCCCGACAAAAATGATTCTCGCGGGAATCGGTGATTTACTGTCAAATATCACCGCCCTATATGATTGGGATTTTGAAGAAAAACATGGGGTTGGATATGTTAATGCATTTGCGGCGATGCTAAGTAAAAAAGCGGTGAACAGTTTTATCCGAACACCTATGAACGATATTAAGAATCCAATATTCTTAAAAGAATTGGTTAGTTCGATGACGATGGGTGGAATTTCGACCGATATAAGTGGAAATAGTGCTCCTATTAGCGGTTCTGAGCATCTGATCTCACATGCATTGGATAAAATATCAGATGCACCACAAATGCATGGTGTTCAGGTTGGGATTGCAACGTATATCGTAGCAAAAGTTCAGAATCACAGACACGAACGTGTAAGAAAAGTGTTTGAACGTACGGGATTTTTTGATTATGTACAAACATTGTCACTACATAAAGAAGAATACCTGCAAGCGATTGATTTGGCGCCTACCATAAAGCCTAATCGGTATACATTTTTACACGAAGAAAGGTATCGTGAAAAAGCCAAACAGTTGCTAGATGAAGATGAGATTTTGAAGGGATTATTTAAAGAATAAAGGTGAAGCCCGTAAGCACCCACTTTATTCTTTTTCCCTTTTAAAAATGATATAGTCCGAGGCAATGGGTTCTTCGCCATGTTGTCGGAGAAGAAGATTGATTTGACCTCGATGATACTGTCCGTGAAGAGCTACATGAACGAGGATATCTCTGATCGAGTCTTGAAACTCAGTTCCCGTGCTATTTTTATATGTAACGGTTTGTTCGCCCTTTTGTTCTGTTAATTTTGATAAAAAAAGCTGATAATCATGATGATTCTTGTGAAGTAGTTCCTTACAACTTTCTATAGAGAGGTCGGACCATATAGGAAGGTGTGCGCTGCTATTCCCCGCCAGCCTAGTGATCCACACTCGTTCAGCTAATAAGGTGTGAGCAAATAATTTTCCTGCTGGCTTATTGGGTACACTTAGTGAAAGCAAGGTGTTGATGATGCGTTCATTTGCCCAATGCAAGTGATCATACATGCTTTGAATGGACTTCAATTCTTTCACCTCCTCCGAAAATTTGCACGCCCTTTTTCATTGTGAAATAGGGCGTGAGGAACTTTACTCTTCTTGAATTGCCTTCCAAAATTCTTTCGCTACGGCCTTATATCCTTCTAAACTTAAATGGATGTCGTTAGGGTTTGGCACATATAATGTTTCATATTTTTTAATCACTTTTGCTGTAGGGACAAAGTCATCACCATTGGCGGAAGCGACTTTTTCAATGGTCTGATTCAGCGCATCTAATAATGGAAGTAAGGCAGCCTGCTCTTGCTTTGGTAGATGAGGGAATGGATTGTAGTAGCCCATAACATAGACCTTTATTCCTGGATTGATCTTATCGATTTCACTTAAAATAAGATATAAGTTTTCGGCGATGGTGTTTAATACAGCAGGTGCGGTGGACGGATTTTGCCTTATAGTATTTAAATTGGCTAATAAGTCATTGGCACCAATATCAATGGTAACAAGCTCAGCGTTTTTAATGGAGTTTCGTAGTTCAGCGTAATTGGCATTGTTAGGATTGAGTAGCTCGCTTACGATATTGGTAGTTCTGTATCCAGGGACACCATAATTATCTAATGTGATTTCATACTGTGATTGCTCATAACGATCAACCAGAAAATCTGCGTACCCTTTATCTAGTTTATGATAAGGTGTTGCCCCAGCGGCTAATGAATCACCAAGAGCCACATAGTCGACTTGTTTGCTGCCTTTTGCAAACGCTGTCATTGGTAAGGATGCTAAAAGTGATCCAATTATCATGGAACGTAAAATTATCCTCTTCATTTTCATAACACCTACTCCCCCTTTTCCTTATTCTTTATAATAATTCGTGATTAAGAACAAAATTCCTATTCGCACGATAAATATTTTATTTTGTTTTTCCATATGACCACACAAATATTACAAAAATCCAACTCACGCTTCATTAATCAGGGGCATTAACCGCTGAGCAAGTAGCAGAATTGAGTAAGTAACTAGAAAATCCAACTCACGTCTTTTATATGTGCGCTCAAGTTTACAAAATACTATGAAACTTATGGTCCAACACCACCTCTTGACATAAACCACCAATTGCTTTAATATACTTCAAGTTCAAGATACTTCTGTATTCGAAGTATTATACATATATCAAGCCGTAAAAAGGAGAATTTTTATGAAAAGTCGAGTAACCGTCATGATTAGTATTGTACTCGCGATGCTTGTTGCATCCATTGATACAACTATCATGAACACAACCATGCCTGTCATCGCAGAGGAGCTTGGCCGTTTTGATTTGTATGCATGGTCGTTTGCTTCCTATATGATTGCTAGCACCATATTATCCCCGGTGGCTGGAAGATTATCTGATTTGTTTGGTAGAAAGAAAGTATTTGGCTTCGGTATCTTACTTTTCTTAGCTGGATCACTTCTATGTGGCATATCTGCCAATATGATACAATTGGTTATTTTTCGTGCTGTACAAGGGATGGGTGCCGGTTTTATGATGCCCTTTCCAGCCATTATTGCTGGTGACCTTTTCTCAGTTGAAAAACGTGGGAAAATCCAAGCATTATTCACAGGAATGTGGGGGTTATCGGCTGTGCTTGCTCCCCTTTTAGGTTCTTTCTTTGTGGAAGTATTAACATGGAGATGGATTTTCTATATTAACCTACCAATCTGTCTGATTTCATTTGTCACTTTATTAGCTTATAAAGAGGAATATGAACCGAGAAAAGCAAAGGTCGATTATATGGGTGCGGTACTGTTTGGTGCTAGTATTACTAGTCTGCTTCTTGTTACAGTAGTTCAAGAAAATAGATGGATCTTTTGCATAGTAGGAGTATTATTGCTTGTAGGGTTTTATTTCTTTGAGAAAAAGCAAGCATCACCGATCGTTCCGTTTTCTATGTTTAAAAATCAAATGATATCGAGAATTAATTTTAATGGTTTTATTGGGAATCTGGCTCTTTTTGGTACAGCTAGTTATATTCCGTTGTTTTTACAACATATCGCTGGTCTTTCCCTTTTTCTCAGTGGTGTTGCGCTCCTTGGTCAGGCTATTGGCTGGATGATGGCGGCCGTTCCTGCAGGAAAGTGGATATTAAAATACGGATATCGAAGATTGCTGATTATCGGTAATGCATTCTTATTCGCATCAGGTCTGTTGTTGCTTCTTCTAGATCCAAGTCATGGTTTTTGGTTTGTATTCTTTGTCATGCTTATTCAAGGGATCGCTTTTGGAATGCTGTCCACAGTGGGAGTGATCGGGGTACAACAACTCGTGGGTGTGCACGAAAAAGGAGTCTCCACAGCGTTCTTTATGCTTTGCCGAAACATGGGTACCGTTATCGGGGTAACCGTTATGGGTTATCTGTTAACTACAGGTGCATCCGATATGGACGGAATTCATCATTTATTCCAGTTTGGATTTATTGGTAGTGTTTTAGCTCTACTAACTTCTTTCCTTATTCAAAAAAATACAGCAGAGCAATCCACTCCTGCTGCTAAAATTGGGTAACACAAAAAGGAGGATCTGGGTTTTATTAAAAGTCAATATATTTCTTAAAACCTTTATCAATAATGAATTTCTATTTAATGTCAGACATTATAGATGGTTAAATTAAAGAGGATAGGTGAGCAGTAGAAAATATGCTCTATCTATCCTCTCTTTGTACAACAAATGACCTCTTTTACTACAACAAAAAAATATAATGTTGTTGTGCAAACGCCCCCTATTGTTTAAGTGCAAAATTTCACAAAGTTATACAAAATAAAGAAAGCTGCCTATAATTTGCAGCTTTACCGAGTTCCATATTTACTGTGTAATTGGCAGCTCATTTTTCAAAAACCATTCAAACCATCTACCGTGCCCATCGGTTGCTGCAATAGTGTTTTGACTCTCAATGCCATTCAAATAATAATCTAGATGTAAAAATCTATCTTGAACATTATTGTAGATATGGAAGACATCTCTTTCCTTACCTATAGCTTCAACAGTTTTTAATAAACGTTTTTTCATTTCTAATGATATTTGGTTCGCAACATGAGTATGGAATATGCAAATTGCACTGTCCTCTGGTATATTTTCAATGTATTCTGATAATAGACTTATCCCATCCCCATCAACCAAATGTACTGAGCCGTCCTTGATATAACTTGCAGCTTCTTCAAACATAAACAACCTCTCTTTATGTTCGGGCCATATTAATGATTTTAGCCACAAGTGCTCTTCCTCATTTTTTAGACAACTATATTTAGATCAAAGCCAACCCTTGTTAAAACTGGCGGCGGTGTCGAATGGAGGATTGGAATAATTTCTCCTTTTATTTCTGCTGAAATATTAAGTTTAGAATCTATATTACCATAAATGTTATTTTGCCCGTAGGAATATGAATATTTATCCCAAAGAAGCTGTAACCCCGCACTTGTCCCAATTTCGACAAGTGCTAATGGTTTCTTTGCTTTCTCGTAAATAGTACAAAAAGCAGGATAAAGGTATGCACATCTTCGTACTTCGTTGGTTTGAACAAGCTTAGTTTTAAGAATCGACTCAATTTCATTTCGATATTTATCGCAAAAATCTTTAAAGTCTTCAAACGACTCATTAAATAATTTTGGATTATTTACTATGCTCGAGTAATACTCTTTTAATGGGTGTTCCTTACCATTTAGTAAGAGATAGTGAACTGCACCAAACAGAAGGTTTGGAACAGGTTGTCCCGCACGTGCGCTACTACAAATTTCAAGCAGGTTTTCATCTCTAGCAATTTTTTTGGACAAATATTCGTATAATAAACTAGACCCTTTACATTCCCTCTCGGCAAACGTCAGAAAAGTTTTTGACAAGACTTCAGCATTAAACAAATATAATCCTCCCTTTTTAAACAAGAATATTGTATAATTCTATATTTTTCCAAAAAAAGCCTTTATTATTGTGACCATATCATCAAGAAAAGAAAATCTTATACAACAATCCTTTTTTTATAACGACACAAGAGAAAGCCTTTTAGTACGTGTCCAAACTTTCTTGCACGTTTCATTCATTTAAAGACGAATGGAGCCATAATGATGTCGACCCTCAAAAAGAAACCCAATGATACTCTCATAATAAGGTATAAATTGTTTTAGTTCTATTAGCTTTAAGATTTCCTCTTTAGAAGCCCACTTGGCTGCTTGCACCTCATCAGTCTGTAACGTCAAATCATTCAAATCCAAGTCATATTCAATTAAATAATAATCATCAAAGCCACGTTCAAAGTTAATAGTAAATTGAGGACGAACCCTTTCAAAGTTATAATGAATTCCCAACTCCTCGAATAACTCTCTTGAAGCAGCGTGCTGACTTGTATCGCCTGCAACTGCACTACCACCACAGGTGATATCCCAAAGGTTCGGCCATCCTTGCTTAAAGGGTTGACGCTGCTGAATAAGCATTTCTCCTTTTGAATTAAATATACATACGTGTACTACTAAATGAAACTCGTCTGGTGTCATTTCATCTCCACGAGTTATTTGTTTCTCTATTTTATTACGATGCTTATCAAATAAATCCCACTTTTCCATTGCTAAACTCCTTATATAAAATTATGGAAGAATCACCCTTTATCTAGTTTATATCTCCCAAATAAACAGGAGATTTTTCATTCCTAGAATATCTTACTATGTATCTTCTTAATTCCTTCGGATATATTCTATAATCTAGTAAATCGTTAATTTGAACCCATTCAATTCCCACTTGGTGACTGTCAGGATTAGTTGGTGATCCATTATTATTTAGTCCATCAATAAGGTTACAAATGAAGTAATATTCAACTTGATGAACATTAAAATCGAAAGAAGAATGTTCGTGGTTTTTACCTATATACTCTCTAATATGAAGGAGCTCTTTAATTTCTACTTGTTCCCCAATCTCTTCCATACACTCTCTAGTTAAAGTACTATGAATCGTTTCTCCGTGCTCTTGCCCTCCACCAGGAAAAAGATAAAAATAACCTTCTTCATCCTTATTTTTTGTTAGTAAGAGTTTATTGTCTTTAAGTATTATGGCTTTTGCTGAGTTTCTAATATTCATATATGCCCCCCTCTTCTACCCTAATTTTACCATATGTTTGATTAACCCTTATTATAAAACTGCTTCGTTTGTTTAATAAGAGTGGGTCCCTAGAGCCGTAATAAATATTGGAGCCTCATTTGGCAATTCTTCAAAATTGCGTTGGAATTCGTCATATTGGAGTCGGTCATTTTTGATATATCGCATCAGTAATTTCACAGTATCTTTACTAAATCTAAGAAACTTAACCCTTCTTCCATGGCTCCCTTTCTCCATTAAAGACCAGTAATTCATAGCGACTTTTAATTCCTTTGGGTCAATGTAATATATTGTTGTTGTTGTAAATGAGGTCATTTAGAGGTCTAAATAAACTAAAAAAGTACACCACTATATACAAGTGATGTACTTAATTTTTATTTAATGTCTGACATTAAAGACAATCATCTACAATGCAAATAAAAAGGTACATCCACTTGCCCTTAATTTTACAGAGTAGCGTCCTTTTTACTTGCTATGTGCGACTCTTCTTTTAGTTGATGTCTGAACTCCGTTTCCGCTCCAGAAAACAACAGCTGTTGCTGCAAATAAAAATATTGCGGTAACGAGGAAAACGGTTTGGATTGGAAATAGACCACCGATTGCTCCACCAAGCATCGGTCCGATCATCCCGCCTATTTGGTTAGCGGTTTGGTTCAGTCCGAACGCTCTGCCACGGAAATCCTCTTCCGTTGCTCTTACTACAAGACCGTTTAATGCTGGGAATACCGCACAGAAGAAGATTCCAAACAAAAAGCGGACGATTGAGAATCCCCAAATTTCTGTAAAAGCGATTTGGGCGAGCATGCCTATTCCTCCACCGAGAAGGCCGATGAACAATACTTTATGAAATCCCACTTTATCTGCCCATTTGCCCCATACCGGTGCGAACAAGGCACTAGCTATTCCAGGCAAAGAGAAAATGATTCCCGCTAATAACGAAGTATTTTCATAGGATCCGCCGATTTTCACCACATATAATGGTAAAACAGGCTCAAGGATCATGATGGAACAACTAGTTATAATGGTCAGTACAGTGACCATCATTAATGGACGGTTGGACATCGCTAACTTAATATCGTTCGTAACCGATCCTCTTTCTTTACTAGGAACAAAGTTTTCTTCTTTAACCCATAAGATAATAAGTATAGTGGCAATGAATACAATTATCCCACCTGTTGCAAATGCCCATCTGTTACCAACCCACTCTGCAATGGCACCACCAATTAAGGGTCCAGCAATCATACCAGAAGCCGAAGCAGTTGAAATGAGTGATAACGCATAGCCTACATGCTTGGAGGGGGTGTTTGTTCCGATAAGAGCGATGGCTCCAGGAATAAAGCCACTTAGTAAGCCTTGTAGGATTCGAAGTACCAAAATTTGATAGGGGTTCGTGACAAAGGCCATTAAAGTGTAAATAAAGAACAGGACAATTCCGGCCCTTACAATCATTGGTTTCCTACCGTACTTATCGGCTATTCTTCCCCAAAATGGTGAGGCGATTGCCCCTGCAAAAAAGGCGGAGCTAAACAATAATCCTGACCACATTTCCGTATGGTTGTGCACTCCAATTTGGATCAGAAAGATGGGTAAGAACGGAATGACCATTGAAAAACTAGCTGCTGTAAAAAAGACGCCAATCCAAAGTACCCACAAATTTCGTTTCCACGTTTCCATCCTTTACATCTCCAATGTTCATCATTCGCTAATACTTTTTATATCTTAATATTGTAACATAAATTGGGATTATTTTCACTCTCGAAATATTCGGTTGATGAAATAAAAAAACATCCACCAAAAAGGTGAATGCTTCTATTTTATCTTATACTCCGCGCTTATTTCCCCATAAAAACGCATGTAATTGTGGCAAAACTTTTACATCGTTAAGCTCGGGATCAGCAACAGCACGATCCACTAACCATTCGTATTTTTGGAGAAGCTTTTTCACAAGCTCGTCGTTATTTGTATTGGTGAGGTCGTCATTCCCTACCTGCAAGTAAAATGGTATGGTAGCGTATCTATTATGAACGATTTTCGCATACTCCAGATCATGATCATCAAATATCACCACTTTTATACTCACTTGATTCGCAAATTCCCCTGCTTGCAAGTTGGCAAAAATGCTGTCCAACACCTCAAAATTTGTTTCCATGCCTGAACTTGGCGGCTTCGGAGAAAGAGTTAGTTCGTCAATTTGTAAAAACCAATCCTGCCAACGGCTGCCTTGTGTTTCAATCCCGATCTTGATTTGATTTTCTTTAAGCTGGCCAATTAATCCATCTAAATTTTTCAAAAGGGCCGGGTTTCCACCAGAGATCGTTACAAATGAAAAATTGTCTCCGCCGATTTCCTTAAGCTCGTGCCAAATTTCTTCTGCTATCATCATACGAATATCATCTTTTGCGCTTCCATCCCATGTGAAGGCAGAGTCGCACCAGCTGCACGAATAATCACAGCCAGCTGTGCGAACAAACATCGTTTTTTGCCCGATGACCATGCCTTCCCCTTGAATCGTAGGACCAAAAATTTCTAACACAGGAATTTTACTCATTCCTCCATCCACTCCCTTCTTGCTTCCGCGTAGCTAGTAGGAGTTTCATAGAGTTTAACAAATTCCACTCTTGCCCCATGATACAGCTTTTGACGTTCTTCTGTTGTAACAGCTTCTTGCATTTTTTCATAAATCCAGACAACCATGTTTTCCGCCGTTGTGTTCATCAGTGGTAGTGTTTCGTTTAAATATCTATGATCAAGGAAAATTTCAATTTCATTTTTCCAAATTTCTTTAATGTCACCAAAGTCCATCATTAAGCCTCTATCATCAACAAAGCCGCTAATGCCAAAAATCACTTTATACGTATGGCCGTGGAGGTTTTTACATTTTCCTTCATAACAATGTAGATGGTGTGCCGCATCAAACGTAAATTCCTTACTCACAAGTACGCGCTTAGTATGATATTTTAATTCTTTTCGTTTGATGTCTTGATCAATTTTCTGCAGATTTTCTACGATGCGAAATCCGTACATGTGTTAAAACCTCCCGTTGTAAAAATCATCAAGGCCTCTTTTACGTAACACACAAGCCGGACATTCACCACAGCCATCAGAGATGACGCCATTGTAGCAAGTTAATGTATTTTCACGAACGTAATCAAGCTTGCCTAACTCATCTGCTAATGCCCATGTTTCGGCCTTATTTAACCACATAAGCGGGGTATGGATGACAAATTGATCATCCATGGAAAGATTTAAGGTAACATTTAATGATTTAATAAAAATGTCACGGCAATCTGGGTACCCGCTAAAATCTGTTTCGCAAACGCCTGTTACTAAATGCTTCGCGCCTACTTGACGTGCTAATACACCAGCAAATGTTAGGAATAAGAGGTTTCTACCTGGAACAAAAGTTGACGGAAGTTCTCCTTCTTCCCCTTCTTTTACTTCAATATCTGAGCGAGTTAACGCATTTGGTGCTAATTGGTTAAGTAATGACATATCTAAAATATGGTGTCTGACACCTAATTCATTGGCTATATTTTTTGCACATTGTATTTCTAAGCTATGACGTTGATTATAGTCAAACGTTACCGCTTCGACTTCTTTAAAGTTTTTAAGTGCCCAAAATAAACAAGTCGTGCTATCCTGTCCGCCGCTAAACACAACAATGGCTTTATCGTTTTTCAAATTGCATGCTCCTTTTTAACGGAAAAAACAGTACCACTAAGAAAGCAGTACTGTTTTCCTTAGTTTTTTAGAGAGGGTAGCTAGAACCTCTTTTTATTTATCCCTCGAGAATTATATCATATTTCGACAAAAGTGGTAGTAAATTTGTTCTTACTATCATACTTATTTATAAATCTATAAAATATGTAATCTATTTGCATAAATTTCATATATGTGTATAATATATTTTGTTATATATGGAAAATGTTTTCTAGGGTTCCGCAACAGCTTGTTGGTCTGGACCGAGAGGAAACTCACAGTTTTTTCACTGTGTCACGGAGGGATAAAAGCCCGGGAGGTAACTGATTTTTCAGTAGCTCTCGGGCTTTTTTGTTTTGTGGGAATAATAATTATCGGAGGGATTTCACATGAATAAGCATTGGATTATGGTATTTATTG
This sequence comes from Robertmurraya beringensis, assembly GCF_042433785.1. NCBI lineage: Bacteria > Bacillati > Bacillota > Bacilli > Caryophanales > Bacillaceae > Robertmurraya > Robertmurraya beringensis. The sequence continues at coordinate 157,551 of NZ_JBHLUU010000127.1, forward strand.
CTGCGTTTTTTGAAGTGTTTTGGGTGATTGGTTTGAAGCATGCCGATGATGTGTGGGATTGGTTAGGAACTGGAATTTCGATTGCTATTAGTTTCTATGTGATGCTTCGCGCGAGCAGAGCTCTGCCTGTTGGAACGGTGTATGCAGTCTTTGTCGGGTTAGGAACGGTCGGTACGGTCTTGGCAGATATCTTGTTTTTTGGAGACATGTTTAAAATAGAAAAAATGCTACTAATTCTGATTTTATTAATAGGAATCATTGGGCTTAAGATCGTCACGGGAGAAAAGGTTCTTGAAGGAGAGGAAAGTTAATGGCGTGGTTTGCTTTAATATTAGCAGGAATGTTTGAAATTGTTGGTGTGAGTTTGATCAATCAATTCAACTTAAAGCGAAATTGGTACTCACTAGCTTTCGTTGTTCTTGGATTCGGAGTGAGTTTCTTTTTACTCTCATTTTCGATGAAAACGATACCGATGGGAACAGCTTATGCGATTTGGACAGGAATTGGAACTGTAGGTAGTGCTATTATCGGGATTATGTTTTATGGAGAGTCGAACGATTGGAAACGTATGCTATTCATAGCCATGGTGTTAGGGTCTGTGATTGGATTAAAACTAGTATCATAAGAGGAGTAGCCTTTAATAGAAGCTACTCCTCTTTTACTACTTTATAATTTCATCAATAATCCCATATTCCTTCGCTTCTTCTGCGCTCATAAAATAATCTCGATCTGTATCCCTCGCTACCTTCTCCACAGGCTGGCCTGTTCGGTCGGAAATAATTTTGTTGATATGTTCACGAAGTTTGATAATCCGTTTGGCTGAGATTTCGATTTCTGTTGCTTGCCCCCTCGCTCCCCCAAGAGGCTGATGAATCATGATCTCACTATTCGGGAGTGCCATCCTCTTTCCTTTTGTTCCAGCAAGTAAGAGCATCGCCCCAAAGGAAGCAGCCATCCCTGTACAGATCGTTCTAACATCTGGTTTAATGTATTGCATCGTATCATATATCGCAAACCCCGCCGAAGTGGAACCTCCAGGACTATTAATATAGATAGAAATGTCTTTCTCGGGTTGATCTGCTGCTAAAAATAATAACTGTGCTACTACGTTATTAGCTACAGCATCATTAATCTCCTCACCGATCATAATAATTCGATCCTTTAAAAGTCTAGAGTAAATATCGTACGAACGTTCTCCGCGATTTGATTGTTCGATAACATATGGAATTAAACTCATATTTGTTTCCTCCTTCGTTTCACTTGCATAAAATTATGCAGCCATATAGACAGTGCCTGAAGGACGATTGAAGAGAGGTGATGGTTTTTTCATCGTGCAAGTTAGGGTATCATCTTTTCGTAACGAGCGAATGTTCGGAATGGAACGAATGAGTGGTGACGGATCATGGGCTTTGAAAGATTCATAAAGAATGATCTCGATATGTTGGCGTTCATCCTCATTCCAATATTGTTCAATTAAAGGATTGGTTTTTTCTGAGTCCTTTTTTCCAAGGCGCTGTTTTGCCCGAAAGATGGCCGCCTTTACAGCCGCTTCAGAAGTATCCAAAAGCTCCGCTATTTCCGAAAGTTGAAACTGAAATCCTTCTTTTAAGGCAAACATAATTGCTTGTTTCGGGGTTAATTGATGAATCAGTTGTTGAATGGCTTCAAAGCGGTTAACAATTTGTTCTGTCTCGTTTTGAGATTGTTCAGGAATATCTTCGAGAGTTTCTTTGTTGCGCTTTCTTATGGTGTCGATCCATTCATTATGAGCAATCTTATTCACAAGCGCGGCAGAAATTTCCGGCTGATACTTATAATGAAGCCAAGCTTTCAGGAACGATTCCTGAGCCAAATCCTCTCCATCCCATTTATTTTGGGAAATGAACTGACAATATCGTTGAAGCTTTGAATAAAGTTCCTCGATTTCTTCCTCACGTGTAAGCCTAGGGTGTTCCTTAATATCCGTCTCCTGTTTCCTAACTTTACTTTGCACAACCATCACTCCTTCAGCACTCTCTATCCTTTAAACGAAGAATGGAGAAATAAAGATACGGGGTCACCATCTTTTTTTTAGTTTATACGAAATGTATGTGGTGGTACCACTATTGGGAACATAAAAAATGTGACTACTCTAAATCGAATAGTCACATTTGACTTCATGGAAACAGCTTTAACTTTTTTACTTCCTCTTCATGATTGGTCATCATTTCATCAAAAAGTTCTTCTGTCGTTTTATTTTCGGTAGAAATCCCTAATTTCTTTGCCGCCTGAAGAATTTTTGCTTCTCGTACTTCATGTGCTAACTGACGGAAATCCTTATTTTCTGTAGATATCCCCAATTCTTTTGCTTCTTTCTTGATACTGGTTTCACGAACTTCTTTGGCTAGTTCTTTGAGTTCTTTCCCCTCAGTGGAAATGCCGAGTTCCTTCGCCTCTGATTTAATGATGGTTTCTCGTATTTCTTTTGCTAACGTGTCACTATCTTTTCCATCCGTTTTGATACCAAGCTCGTCTGCTTGTTTTTTAATAAACGTTTCTTTTACTTCTTTCGCTAAAGTGTCAAAGTTCTTTCCCTCCGTTATTATTCCGAGCTCTTCCGCCTTCTTCTTGATCATGGCTTCACGAACTTCTTTCGCTATCGTCTCGGAATCTTTTCCCTCAGTAGAAATCCCTAACTCTTTCGCTTTTTTCTCAAGAAACTCCGGACTGTGGTGGAAATGTCCTTTATGAGCATGCGCTGCTTTCGACCCCACTTCCACCTTTTCCTCCGTTGCTGCAAGTGCTTGAACAGAACCGAGCAACCCAAAAACTAGAGCAACCAGAAATAATCCTTTGATTTTTTTCACCATTTCTTTCCTCCTTCATCTTATGTTTTGTACTACAGAAGGTAGGATGTCCAGAAATTATTACCAATTTATGAACAAATGATGAAAGAATTATTAAACAATTTTGCACTCACTTTTCTTAACGCAGCTTTCTTCCATTATTACTTCAAGAATTTCTTCGGTATAGTGATGAAAAGTTGGATTCGATCGACTTCTTGGCCTAGGTAAATCAATTTTTTTATTCAGCAATACTTCCCCTTCTCCAATCACAATGACTCGGTCGGATAGAAGAACGGCTTCCTCGACATCATGGGTGACCAAAATCGCGGTGAGTCGATTCTCTTTCCATACGGATTCAATTAGGTTTTGCATTTCCATTCGAGTTAACGCGTCAAGCGCTCCTAGTGGCTCATCTAACAGAAGCAGCTCGGGTTCATGGACAAGGGCCCTAGCTAGTGCTACCCGTTGCTTTTGTCCACCTGATAAGGAAGATGGATAATGGCCAGCACGATCTTTTAAACCAACACTATTTAATACATACGTAGCTTTCGGTTTCCAATCACCTGTTAACCCCAAACCCACATTTTGGAGAAGTGTTTTCCACGGCAGCAATCTACCATCTTGGAACATCATTCTTGCCTCATCGTTGATGGTTGTTAATTTTTCCCCATTCACCTTCACTTCACCCTCATTAATATCTTCTAGTCCAGCTATAATTCGAAGCAGCGTACTTTTTCCACAGCCACTTTTCCCAACAATCGAGACAAACTCTCCTTGAAAAATAGACAAGTTAATTCCTTTTAATACTGGGGTGTCACTATACGATTTTCGAACATGATCAACATGTAATATAGGGTTAAAGTCCATACAATATCATCCTCCTTCTGTTAGGATAATTGCTTCCACATCAGCCATTTTTTTTCAAAGAGCTTTGCAATCCAATCGGAGAGTTTTCCGAGTAAGGAGTAGATGAGAATGCTTAATACAATCACATCCATCTGCATGAATTCTCTCGCGTTCATGGCCATATAGCCGATTCCAGAATTGGCGGCGATAGTCTCGGCAACAATAAGTGTCGTCCACATGACCCCCAATGCGTAGCGAATACCTACCAAAATGGATGATAATGCTCCTGGTAAAATGACCTGAAAGAAAAGCGAATATCCTTTCAGACCATAGGCTTTTCCCATTTCAATCAGCCCTTTATCAACTGTCTTGATTCCGTGGTACGTATTGATATAAATAGGAAAAAGAACTCCTAATACGACCAGAAACACTTTTGACACTTCGTCAATTCCGAACCAAAGGATAACGAGTGGAAGTAACGCTAAATGTGGTATATTTCTTAGCATTTGAATGGAAGTATCCAATAGTAAATCCAAAGGTTTAAATAATCCATTAAATAAACCGAAAAGAAACCCTAAAAATCCTCCGATGAGAAAACCAGTTAAGGCACGACCTAGACTTATAGTAATATGGTCAATTAATTCTCCTGATGCGGTAAGCTCTGCTCCAGATTGAATGACCGCTATTGGTGACGGTAGAATGGTTGCCGGAATCATCCCGTTCATACTAAGAATTTGCCATAATCCAAGGATGATCATAGGAATCATCCAAGGAATCAGCTTTTCCCTCCATACGCGATTGAACATTCTCCTTTCCCTCCATTCTTACTGTTTGACTGCCTCGTTGACTTTTATTTCGTTAGGAATAATCTCTAATTCGTAAAATAAGTCAGCCATTTCTTGTTGTTCTATCAAAATTTCGTCATTGATGTCCTCTACCCCATACACGCGTCGTTCAACCGCTAAGGTAACAGAAGCTTCATCCATTTTTAGCTCTGTTGCTAGTAATTCAATGAGCTCCTCATGATGAGTATTCGCCCAGTCCATAGACACTGACACTTCATTTAGAACGGTGTTAAGTAATTCTTCTTGGTTAGTTGCGAAATCTTCGGTAGAAACAAAAAAGTCGCGATCAGTGGTTAAACCTTCTCCATTGACCAGTAATTTGGCATTGGCATTTACTTCTGTAGAAGATGTATAAGGATCCCACACGACCCATGCATCCACTTGATCTTGCTCAAATGCAATCCGTGCATTTCCAGGAGTTAAATACGCAGGTTGGATATCATCGAGAGAAAGACCAACAGATTCTAGAGCTTTGACGAGTAAATAGTGGGAGCTAGATCCTTTTGAAAAAGCAATCTTTTTCCCTTTTAAGTCAGCAAGCGACGTGATCGTTGAATCATTTTTTACGAGAATCCCACTGCCCTCATACTTCGAAAATCCTGCAGCAACATATGTTAGTTTGGAACCCGCTGCCTGTGAAAAGATCGGCGGTGTGTTCCCGGTACGACCAAGATCAATGCTTCCTGCATTTAGCGCTTCTAAAAGAGAAGGTCCATCCTGGAATTCCTTCCATTCGACCGTAAACCCTAACTCTTTTAAACTTTCTTCCAATGTTCCTCGTGACTTCACAATAAATAAAGGCCCATTTTTTTGATAACCAATTCTAACGACCTTTTCCTCCTCTGTCTCATTATTCGATTGATTGCTGCAACCGATCGTGATGAAACAAACCAGAAGCAAACTACCAAGGATCATCAGATACTTTTTATTCATTTTCAAATGGATACACAACCTATCTATTTTTATCTCATACTTGAATGCTGGCGATTTTGAAAATATTCCAAGCTTATTTCTTTTAATCTACTTCTTTGTACCTTGCCTGTTGGTCCATGTGGGAGATCCTCAACGATGACAACTTTTGCAGGACATTTGAAGCTTGTTAGGTTTCTTTCACAATGATCGATGACCAACTGTTCCAACTCATCATTGTGATCATGTTGTTTTTGACGTATATAGGCAACGATTTCCTCCCCATATAGATGGTGTGGGATCCCAATTACAGCCGCTTCTTTAATCATAGGTAGTTGACGGATCACGTCCTCTAACTCGTATGGACTGATTTTTTCGCCTCCGCGATTAATCATTTCTTTTATTCGCCCAACAATAAATACAAATCCCTCTTGGTCCATAAACCCGAGATCACCGGTATGAAACCAGCCATTTCGAAAATCATTTTGATTCAGAGCTTCCACATACGATGTGATAACATTTTTCCCTCGAATGGTTATTTCCCCTACTTTATTAGTTGGTACTTTTCTTCCGTTTGAGTCGACAATTTGAAGTTGAAGCCCAACTGGCCGGCCGACAGATCCTAGTACTCTCTTTTTCGGTGGAAGTGGATTTACGCATATCTGACTTGCTGCTTCGGTCATTCCATACGATTGAATTAAGGGAATTCCAAATCGTTGTTCAAATCGTTTCGCATGAATCATCGGTAGCTGTGCAGAGGCGGAACGGATAAATCGAACATGTGTGGGAATCTCTGACGGCTGTGGTTTTTCTAATAAAATCGATATAATCGCAGGTACGGCTGAAACCCATGTGATCTGAAACTCCGAGAGAACCTTCCAAAACTTTGTTGCACTGAACTTCTCATCTAGAACGATTTTTCCATGCGATAAAATGGTTGAAAGAACGGCCACTACTTGTGCATTAATATGAAACAGTGGCGAAAAACAGTATGTCGTATCCATTGATTTCAATTCATGAGACATGATAATATTTGTGGCTGTCTCCAGAATTTGTTCATGAGTTAATCCAACTGCTTTCGGGATGCCGGTTGTTCCCGATGTATATAAAAGGATCGCAATGGAATCTTCTTCAATATTAGCTTCACGTTGGAATGGTTTATTTAGCTCTTTAAAATCAAAGAAGGTGTAACCGTCGTAGTCCACACGGCAAAAGGAATCGAGTGGGATCCTTTTCACTTCTTCTTTTAATAGAAAGTTTGTATACTCTGGTTTGATAAAGCCAAATACCGGCTTGCTTCTTTCAATGAAAGAAAGAAATTCAATCTCTGGCATGTAGGGATTCATCGGTACAACGACCGCACCATAATTAATGATTCCTAGAAAAATAGAAATAAATTGATACGAGTTTGGAAGCCCCACTAGGACACGATCTCCTTTTGATACACCTGCTGTGATTAAATAATCTTGAACTTTGGTCATCTCCCATTGCAATTCTTTCGTTGTATACCAGGTTTCTTTTTCATGTAAAATGGGTCTATTTTGTAGTAACGCTTCTTGTATTTGATGGGTTAGTTTTGACATTCGAATCCACTCCTATCTAATTTCTTACAGTTGTTCCCTTGCCTTCACTATTTTTGGCCAACGTGGAAGTTTTGACTTTTTTCCGACCACATAGGAAACGATGGGGGTTTTGTTCAACATGTACGAAAGGATCATTGATGTAGCATACACAAACACAATCGAAGCCGGAAGAACAATCACATACATCCACTTTGCTTCAGAGAACAGTGGAACCATTTGTTTAATCATAAACAGTGGAAACGGTTGGACGAGAAACATGCCAAAGGAACAACTAGACGCAAACATAATAAATTGGCTGAACTTTTCCCATTTTGGATCGTTGCGAACGCTAGCCCACTTCCTGCCATAAATCATTAGAAGGGCAATCACTAGTAAGCTATACGGGAGAAAAATCGGCTGCTGTGGTGACTGTGCCCTTTTATCACTTTCCAAAAGAATAACGCGATTAAATAGGTAATACGCCCACATAATGACGACTCCCGTAAATAAAAGAAACAGAATCGTCTTTTTATGTTGTTCGAGAAACGTACATATTTTTTCATAGTGACAGGCCACCATTCCCCCAGCAACAAACCAGCATTGATACGACAACACAAATACACCGTAATGAGAAAGTAAATAGGGCCAATTGCTTGTATCAAGATGGGGAATCCCTAGCTTATAAAAGGTTGTTAACAATACCTGAAAAATCACACTTCCAACAAATAGCTGCAAATGCCATTTTTCATACCTTTTCAGCAAAGCTAGTAAAAACGGAAACACGAGATAAAACTGGAAACTTACTAAAACAAAATAAATATAAAACTCATCACCTTGTAGCAATGAATTCATAAGTTCTACTAAAAAAGCTGAGATCGATCCGTTAAAATCAATGCTGTAAGTCCCTCGAAATATTAGATACACTATGTTCCAAAATACATACGGAATGGCGATCAATGAGAGTCTTTTTTTCCAAAAGGTAAAAAGTTGAAGATCCTTATGATAATAAGTTAGAAACAAGACAAATCCCGTGATGAACATAAAAGCAAGTCTTGTCACTTTCATCGAGGAATGGAAGGCAGACATGGACAGAAAGGGAATGGTCCAATCATCAAATTGTTGATTGAAAATCGTCATCGTATGTACGGATAAAACCCCTAGCATGATGAACGTTCGCATAAAATCAACTTCGTATACATGTGTCTTCTTCACCTAATCTAAGTCCCTCCTTATCTAGAAAGTTTGTACTATCTCATTTAAAAGGATAAATATGACGATTTTGTTACCATTTATGTAACAAAGTAGGTAGAATGCAAAAAGGTGAACCTAATGGCTCACCTTTTTAAATGGTTATCAAAAAATTGTTGTACCGTGTTTAATATTTCTGGTTGTGAAAATCCGCCGTGACCTGCACCCTTAATTTTAATCATGGTTGCTTCTACGTTTGCTTTTTTAAGTGCTTCGAATAATAAGACACTTTGATTGTAAGGAACTCTTCGATCTTTGTCACCATGCATAATTAGGAACGGTGGATCCTCCTTGGTTATGTATGTGATGGGGTTGGCACGTCTCACCTTTTCCTTATTTTCCTGAAGAGCTCCGCCAATTAGTACAGACTCAGGTGAGTCGGGCGAGTCGAAATCAACATCAGCGGGATATTTACTCATTTGTAACATATCTGTCGGTCCATACCAATCGACTACAGCCTGGACGGAACTTGACTCATTTAAGTATTCACCATCACCTTCTAGTTCACGAACTCCTCCTGTGGTTCCTAGTAGAGCTGCTAAGTGACCGCCGGAAGAATTGCCCCATACACCGATTCGATTGGGGTTGACATTGTATTGAACTGCATGCGCGCGTAAGTACCGGATGGCGTTTTTTACATCGTATAGCTGTGTCGGAAATTTTCCTTCATGACTGGTTCGATGCTCGATGCTTGCTACCACATAGCCGTGTTGGGCGAACATCACTAATTGCGGGATGAACTCAAACGTCTTTTGAGGATGATGAAATCCCCAGCCTCCTCCCTTTATAAACACAATCAATGGACGAGGTTTTGATTTTTGTTTTGGTAGCAGGATGTGCATATGTAACGGCTTGACCTCAGTCTTCGCGTACACAATATTTGCTTGAAGATGTACTCCGTTATAGGCTGACTTTTTTGTAGGAATGGTTTGGATTTCATCGTTATTTTTAGCATAAGAGCTGCATGTAGTTAAATTTGTTATGGCGACGATGATTAATAGAAGAATGCTTTTTTTCATTTGATCAACTCGTTTTGTTATTTTGATTTGAAATGGAGGTATTTGTGTTTTATTTTTGTGTTTGGTATGGGCATGAATGTGTCATTCGGACTGTGAACTGGTTGTTGCTGCCCTTTTAGTCCAAATCAGGCTCTCATTTGGACTGAGAATCAGTTTGAGTTGCTGTTTTTGTCTGAATTAGACCCTCATTTGGACTCTGAATTAGTGAGAGCTGCTGTTCCTGTCCGAATCTGGCCTTCATTTGGTCTTCGAATTAGTATAAGTTGCTAATTCTGTCCGAATCCGGTCTTCATTTGGACTCTGAATTAGTATGAGTCACTGTTTTTGTCTGAATCCGACCTTTATTTGCACTGTAAATCAGAATTCTGTCAAAATCAGGCTTTCAATTGGCCTCTGAAATAATGACTGCTGCTTTTAAAAGCACTTAAGACTCATTAATATTCTAAAATCCTACTTTTTATTAAATTAACCAAATGTTTCTATTTTATGATGACTAGTCTACTCTTTTTTAGTTGGTAAAACGATTGATTTGGGTTATCCTTAGAGGGAAAAAATAATAAAGGCAGGGAAATTTATGGATCAGATTATGTTTATTGAAACAGGAATGGGGATTGATGTTCACGGGCAAAACGTGACAAAAGCAGCAATTCGTGCGGTTCAAAATGCAATTCATTTTAACTCAATGCCAGGTATTCGTACGGTTCTTCCGGAGAACAAGCTGGAAAATATGAAAGTGAATGTGAAATTGGCGGTTCCTGGTGATAAAGAGTTGCTAGATATTGAAGCGGTGAAGGCAGTTCTTCCGTACGGAGAGGTGACTGTTCACATTCAGGATGGAGGAATGTTAACAACAAGCGGAATCGTTCTTCCTGATAAAGAAGATAAAAATGATTTGATGTACATAGTTGTAGCAGCTGTTGAGGTTGGCTACTAATAAATATAGGGCGGGAAATAGCTTTCCTGCCCTTTTTTCGTTTATCTTTATACAGTTAAAATTCAATGTATCCAACCATTAAATATTTTAGAAGAAAAGACGCTACCCTTATTGGATAGCGTCTAGATCTTATACTGAAATCTTCTCAGGTTCTTCTATAGCTGGTTTCACGTCAGAAGCCTTTCGTACGAAAAGAAAATAAGAAAGAAAAGCTAAAAAGCTAGCGCCAAAGATAATAGAACCCATCGGAATGGCTGAATTCTCACCTGCAATCCCTACAAGTGGGGACGAAATAGAGCCTAGGATAAATGGTAATAAACCTAATAGAGCCGATGCACTACCAGCGATATGCCCTTGTGACTCCATTGCAAGTGAAAACGATGTGGTTCCAATAATCCCGATCGATGCAACGAAGAAGAAGATAGGAATAACCACAGCAATTAATGGAGCCTTTAGTAATAACGCAACAAGAAGAATCGCACCTGATACATTTGAAATGGTTAGACCAATAACTAAAAAGGTCTTTTCTGATATCACGTCTACGAACTTTCCAACTGCCTGACTTCCTAGAATCAAGCCAATTCCGTTCAATCCGAATAATAAACTAAATACTTGCGGTGAAACTCCATAAATATTTTGATACACAAATGGAGTACCAGAAACATAAGCAAAAATCCCAGCCACAATAAATCCTTGTGTAAAGGCATATCCTGTAAACTGACGATCTTTTAATAAAGTTCCAAAATTCCTAAATGTTTGGCCAATATTACTTGGAACACGCTTCTCGGTTGGGAGTGATTCTTCCAACTTTGAGAATACCGTGAAAAATAAAACTAGACCCACGACACTTAAAACGACAAACACTCCCGTCCAATTTGTGAAGGCTAGAATTGCGCCACCTGCAACAGGAGCGATAATGGGACCAAGATTACTTACTAATGTTAATAATGCAAAAAACTTCGTTAATTCTCTTCCACTAAACTTATCACGTACGACCGCTCTCGAAATAACGATCCCACCTGCTGCTGAAAATCCTTGTAAGAAACGAGCTGCAATGAAGAAATAAATATTGGGAGCAAATGCACAAATGGCAGAGGCAATTAAATACATAATAAGAAATATTAATAATGGTTTTTTCCGTCCCTGTACATCACTCATTGGGCCGATAATTAATTGCCCTAGTCCTAAGCCTAACAAACATGAAGTTAAACTGATTTGCACGAAAGATGCCGTTGTACCGAACTCTTCCACAATAGTCGGAAAAGAAGGCAAATACATATCGATGGTAAACGGACCTAAGATCGCCAGAGACCCTAGAAGCAATGCCAGCTGTAAACGCTTTGTACCTGTTAAATTGTTCAAGTTCCTCTCGCCTTTCTTTTTAAATATGAAGATCATAATTTCCTAAGATTGTAACTTTACCATTCTATAACATTGCCTTAGTAAAGTAAATTGTTTCGGGGGTTGAAATATATAATAAAATTTATAAAATTTTTGTATGCGGTTACATCAGGCGTCGCGGCTTTAAAAATTGACGAAGCCGATAGAAAAAGACTAAAATTTGAATAAAGCCTCAAATTCAGAGTATTTTTACAATTCGTTGAGAGGGTTGACAATTATGCAGGATGAACAGCTTACTAGTAAAGAGTTTAATAAAGATGGATCTTTCAAAAGACAAGGCAATCGATTTTCCACTCCTTTTGGTGACGGTCCAGGAGAGTTACCGATTGAGTCTGGCCGATATCGCTTGTTTTGGTCTCAAGCTTGTCCTTGGGCACATCGCTCCGTTATTGTTCGCCGTTTGCTAGGGTTAGAGGATGTGATCAGTTTAGGAACAGTGAGTCCCATTCGTCCCCACCTTCCACATGTTGATTGGGAGTTTTCTCTAGATAAGGATGGTGTAGATCCGATTCTCGGTATACGGTACCTAAGTGATATCTATACAAAAACCGATCCAGAGTATTCTGGCCGACCAACCGTTCCTGTTATGGTCGATGTAAAAGAGTTTAAAGCCGTTAACAATGATTATTTTAAACTAACAAATTACTTGGAAACCGTCTGGGCTCCCTATCATAAAGTTAATGCTCCTATTCTGTACCCTGAGCATCTACAAAAAGAGATTGATGATTTAAACACAATCATTTTTAACGATATTAATAATGGTGTTTACAAATGCGGTTTTGCGAAATCGCAAGATGCATATGAACAGGCGTATGATACGTTGTTTGCTCGACTCGATGAGTTTGAGGAGCGCTTATCCCAAAAACGGTTTTTACTTGGGGACTATATCACCGATTCAGATGTTCGTCTTTTTGCCACATTAGTCAGGTTTGATGCAGCTTACTATACTCGTTTTAATACTAACCGACAGCTCATTCGTCAATACGAAAATCTCTGGGGATATGCACGTGATCTCTACCAAACTACTGGATTTGGTGATACAACTGACTTTGATGCTATAAAAAAACACTACCACACATCTATAACGATTGATCCAAGCAATACCTCCGTGAAAATATTGCCGAAAGGACCTGATTTATCAGATTGGAACATGGAGCATAATCGTCATTTACTAAGTAATCAACTAGACAAATTTCTAAGGAAGTTAGAGGTGTAACATTATGATTATTCGTGAGGCAAAAGAGACTGAAATCCCTTTTATACGGGAACAACGTGTGAATGCGTATACGGAGCATGCGGAGAAAATTCCGAATGCACATTGGGAGGCGCTTAAAAAAGCCATCTCTTCTGATGCCGACAGTCAGCCGGGTGTGGAGCTACTTGTGGCAGAAGTAGAGGGCACAATCGTTGGCAGTGTGGCTCTTTTTCCTGCTAAAACGGATGCGTATGAGGGGATGGTTGACGAACTGGATCACCCTGAAATTCGTGTCTTGGCTGTTGCTGAAGAATTCAGAGGAAAAGGAATTGCCTCTGCTTTAATTAAAGAGTGCATTCAACGATCTAAGACCAAAGGTTACCAAGCGATTGGGTTACATACAGGAGAGTTTATGACAAATGCGATCAAACTTTATAAACATTTTGGTTTCGAACGTCTGCCACAATACGACTTTGAGCCAGCTAATGATGGCATTATAGTGAAGGCATTTCGTTTATCAATCTAGAATAAAGGATATGTTCAAGGTGAACATATCCTTACTCCATTAAATGAGCTCTACTATTCTTTCATAAGTCGTCATAAACACATCTAAGTCTGGGTCTTCCCCTTTTTTCTTTACCACATTAAATTTAGATAGGTCAAAATAATGGGTGGGTTGAACCTCGTGCCTCGCGAGACAATTTTTCGTACAAGCCAACGGACAGCCATCAATGGCGATGATTGTCCTCCCTGATTTCGCTGTTTTTACAAGTGGCTTAACATCTCCCCCAACTCCAACTATGCAAGACATTTCGGCGATGTCCTCCCGATCCATTTTGACTGCGATCAAGTTTGCGGTTTGTGCGGCTGAAGAACAGCCTGAGCATGAATATACCAACGGCAAATGTGTTTTTTTCATCAGAACTCCTCCTTTACAGATTCCTTTTCAAACTGTTCTGATTTTTATTTACTGTAAAGGAAATGTTGGATTGGATTCTGTGAAGAATGTTACTTTTTTTATTAAATTGAAAGAATTTAAAGAAAAGCTCTTCGTTTACTTGTAATTCACGTATAGCTCTTCCTACCTATAGGGTTAGAAAAAGAGGACGTGCAGTTTGTAAATGTAGATTAATAGAATGCAAAGGGACGCTAATAGGCGTTCTTTTTTTTGCTCAAATTTATAACAACAGAAAATTACACGACAAGAATCGACGGAAATCAGGAAGGTTGGATCAAGGATATTCTCCCTATAATGTTATTTTAAGATAAATAACTTGGGAAATAATAACCGCGAGAAAAAACCTAGTTGTACAAACGTTGTACAACTAGGTTTTTATGTAGAGATATTAAGTATGGACTTGAAAATTGTTAATGAAGACCGTTAGCGCAGGTATTTCTGATTGTAACTTCCTTCATCGGGCTCATGAAGACCGTTAGCGCCTAGTATTTCTACCATAACGTCCTTCATAGGCGTTATGAAGAACGTTTCCTAGTGCCTTTACCACAGATACAGCCTTCATTTAGGTATATTTTCCATTTTTGCGTTGTGCCGTCTTTATTTCCCTGCCTCTGTCTGTACCCGCTCTAGAAACTCCATCACCACATCGTGATTACTCTTCTTCCCAGCAAGCTTTAGCATCGCTCTGCCAACAAAGTTGACCCCTTTGTTCTCCCCTTCGTATATCAATCTTGTCTGGGAATCATCGACCTTTATTAGTGTAAAAGTTAGGGTAACTGCAAAGGCTTTTCCTAAAACAAACTGAATTTGTTTTTTCTTTTCCCCTTCCCTGTCTTCATAAATGAGCGTTTCTACAATATAGGTTTCTAGTCTTTTCCCCTCGCGATAGGTTTGTCGATGCTTGGCTCCTGCTTCGCTTTCCCTTTTTTCAATTAAGATATGTTCTTCTACTTTTGGCATGATTCTCTTGATATTTTTATCTGAAAATAAATTCCATACCGTTTCGATATTAGACGGAATCACTTTTTCTTCCTTCCAATGTATTACTAGGTTTCCTCCTTGCCTGATGCTAAAAATCCATCTATTTCTTCAACTTGCAACTGAAGGTCATGGATTTGCTGTAGTATATTTCTTTTCTTTTGTATTAATAATGTTTCTAGATTCGCAAAGGACTCGTCCTCCATCACGGAGATCATCTCTTGGATCGTGAAGCCTATTTTCCTAAGCTTTGTTAATAGAGTGGCTAAAAAGATACTACCATCGTCATAGTAACGATAATTATTTTTTGGATCAATATAGGCGGGTTCTAATAGCTTCACTTCTGCATAATAACGAAGAGTTTCCTTGCTTAATCCCGTTAACTTTGCAAATTCACTGATTTTATACATTTCGTCCTCCCACCCTTAGGATACACTGTGGGGTGCACAACACAGTCAAATTTTTTTCTTAAAAAAACGAATGAGCAGCTCTCTCATTCGTCATTCTTTCTTATTTCTTCTGTTGTTTATACAAATCCATGGTTTTATAGCCTTGTGAGAGGACTTCGACCATTTGCCCGCGGCGCTTGTCTCTTGTTTGTTGCTGTTTCGCTGAAAAAATGAATCTCGCCCAGTCTTTTCTGTATCCCTGGGTCAAGCTCTGGTAAAACGCAAGTTCGTTCGGTGTGTCTGCTAATAATGCTTCCACATCTGTAATATTGTCCTCATAATCAGCTACACATTGACTGGCAGCTGGAGTTTTCTTCATTTTCTTTTTCTCTCGCTTTAAGCCAACAACAGTAAACACATCGTCCATACTAACCATACGTCCAAATTTTATCTCACTGTCTCCAATATATCCGTCCTCCCCTACACTCATCGCAGGAAAGATATCGTCTCTATGTACATATGAACTATATCGTTTATTGCCCTTTTTCGGATAGGCGAAGAAAAGATAGCCCTTTTCAAGTAATAATTGATTCTTAATGACATGCTGTGTATGAGCGACCATTTCGTCCAGTGTTTCAATGAAAATGAAAACCGCATCATGATCTCTTCTTAATTCGGTAGGATAACCTGTAAAAATATCATAATCACTTGGCTGGTTAATTACTACCATATTTGTATACTTTTCTAGTTTTAATTTTTCGACGATTGACATAGTTGGCTCCCTTACCTCCTTCAATTATAAGTCTCTTTTCTTATATATAGTTATATCATACTATTGTTTTAGGAAAGGATGTTTTTCACTTGATTATCTTTATATTTCACACTACAATCAGTAGTGGAAGGTGATTAACTTGTCTATTAAGCGATTTAAGTACAATGAAGAAGGTCTTTCTCGTTTCTTTGGTCCGTTAGAAGCAAGAATTATGGAGCTTTTCTGGGACAGGGAACAAGGTGAATACAGTATAAAAGAAGTACAGCAAAGCCTTGATTCTGAAAAAAATATCAACTTTAATACCGTTATGACGGTTATGAATCGACTGGTAGACAAAGGGGTACTAAAAAAGCGAGTAAGTGGACGTGTTTCCCTTTTTAGTCCTATTCAAACCAAAGAGGAATTTTTGGAAGAACAGTCCAAAAAACTGACCGAAAATCTACTCGATGAATTCGGTGGCGTTGTGATCAGCCACATGATTGATTCCCTCACCGACGTGGATGAAACCCTATTAAATAAACTCGAACAAAAAATTCAACAACTTAAAAAGGACAAGTTATGATGTGGTGGAAAAAGAAATCACTCTACTTACTATTTCTAAGCCTTGGGTTAGCAACCCTCATATGGGTTCAAATGGGAATGTTTCTTACTCATTTGATTTTTGGTACACAGCTAAAAATGAACTTTTTTAAATTTTGCTTAAGCTTGTTTATGGAAGATTCGTTCTATTATTTTTTAGTTATTTTTCTCATTAACACCCTCCTCACCTATATTTTATTAATCACCTTTATAAAAATAGGTAGACAAGTAATTGTATCTAAAAGGTTTTCTGTACGATTATTGAAATGTAAGGATAATGAGTTAACCTCGTTGATTCGAACTACGTTTGGTCATAACGATCAACTAATCGTTGTCAAAAGTAGTTCCGTACTTGCCTTCACCATGGGGTACATCAAACCTACAATTGTCTTATCAACCGGTTTAATCCAGTTGCTTGAAAAAGATGAGTTGAGAGCAGTGATTGAGCACGAGACCTTTCATAAAAACAACTGTGATCCGTTGAAGGTCTTTTTGCTAGAGATCATTGCCCAGTCTCTGTGGTTCATTCCGCTAACGCATTGGTGTCAACAAAATTACAGTATCATTAGTGAAATTCTTGCAGATGAGTATGCGGTACGAAAAATGGGGTCAGAAATGGAGCTAAGTACGGCATTAATCAAGTTGATTAAGTATCATGTTTCATTAAAGACTACCCCTTCTTTGGTTCATTTTTCTGGGGGTTCTATTAACTTTCGGCTACAGCAATTAGTCGAACCAAAAGAAGCGATTCCAATCAAGTTAACCACAAAAACCATTTTCATTTCGGTTCACGTGTTACTTTTTTTCATAGGCATGGTTTTACTCACCACTGCCTAATCTTTTTGGGTATTACACTACATTGTGTAGTTTAAAATAAAATGAGAGGAGAATGAATGAATGAACAAACATGAAATAGGTGCCCTAATTCTAAGGGTTGTACTAGGAATTACCTTCTTTATCCATGGTTTAGACAAATTACAAGGAGGAATTGAAAATACGGCTGGATGGTTTGCAAGTATTGGTTTGCCAGGAATACTTGCTTATGTAGTTGCTGGAATTGAGCTACTTGGAGGTGTTGCCTTAATCATTGGACTAGGAACGAAATTTGTTTCAGCCCTGTTTGCACTTATCATGTTAGGTGCAATTGTAAAAGTAAAAATTGGCGCAGGTTTCATGGGAGGATATGAATTAGATGTTGTTTTACTTGCTATCGCTGTCTTTTTATCACTAACCGGCAGCTCGATGTTCAGTCTAGATTCGAAAATTCCTACGAAAGAAACTCCCACTCAAATATAAGACAAGGTTATGGTGTAACAATGAAAACAAAACGATTATTTAGCTTATTAGCGATCCTTCTTTTGCTCTTGACCGCTTGCGGAACAGAGAAAATGGATGGAACGCTGGCTTTGGTTGACCAAAATAAGAAGGAAGTCACCTTCCCACAAGAGAAACCAACACTATTCTTTTTTATCACCACATACACCTGAACACACTGCCAACAGCAGCTGGTTCAGCTGCATGAAAATATCTCACAATTAGAAGATTTAGATCACTAGTGTTGCATTAATTTAATTTCACTATTAAAAATACTCAAAATGTTCAACTTTATTATATTGTGCAAAGAAAAAGTCCTTTATAATGGATAAGTCAGGTGGTAACCCGTCCAAATCC